>NZ_CP115174.1:4182500-4429509 GCF_027625475.1 Sphingomonas abietis | reverse complement strand
CGTCCGCGTCGCGCACGGCAGGCATCGACACGATGCTGCGCCTCGTCGCGCCGATGATCCCGCACCTTGCCGAGGAAGCGTGGAGCGCGCGCGGTCATGACGGGCTGATTGCATTGGCCGATTGGCCGGCGGTCGATCCGGCGCTGCTGATCGATGACGAGGTGACGATCGCGATCCAGGTCAATGGCAAGCTGCGCGACACGCTGACCGTGGCCAAGGGTTCGGACAAGGCGGCGCTCGAGGCGCTGGCGCTCGGCTCGCAGAAGGTCATCGCGTTCCTCGACGGCAAGGAGCCCAAGAAGGTGATCGTGGTTCCCGACCGGCTTGTGAACCTCGTCGCATGAAGATGCGGCTGGCCGCCCTCCTCCTGCCGCTCGCCCTGACGGGCTGTGGCCTCCACCCGCTTTACGCCGGTGGCACCCATGGGCCGGTGTCGCAGAAGCTGGCGCAGATCGAGGTCGGCGAGATCGGCGGGCAGGCCGGCTGGATGATGCGCGGCGCGCTGGTCGATCGGCTCGGCGCGAACGGGCATGACACGCCACGCTACAAACTGGTGGTCGATCTCAGTGATCAGATCACCGGCCTGGGCATCCGCACCGACAACACCGTCACCCGCGAGCGCCGGGCGCTGCGTGCCCGTTTCCGCCTCGTCACCAATGATGCGCAGGGCACGACGTTGCTGGATGCCAGTGCCGGCTCAGACGCCGGTATCGACGTGGTGAGTTCGGACTATGCCACGGTCGCGGCCGAGCAGACCGCGCTGGAAAATCTGGTGCAGGACGTCGCCGACCAGATCGTGACGCGGGTCGCCGTCTTCGCGCGGAACAGCAAGGGCCACTGATGGCCAAGAGCGCCGCCATCGAGCGCGCGCTGGATCGGGCCGATCCTGCCGTCCGTTGCTACCTGCTCTACGGGCCGGACGAATCCGGCTCGCGGGCACTGGCGGCCCGGCTCGCCAAGGCGATGGGGCCGGATGCCGAGCGGATCGATCTGGAGGCGGCGCGGATCGCCGCCGACCCGGCCCTGCTGGCCGACGAGGCGGCATCCCTGTCGATGTTCGGCGGGCCGCGCCACATTCGCGTCGAGGGCGTGACCGACAGCTGCCTGGCGGCGCTGGAAGCGCTGCTGGACGCGCCGGCGGCGGGCAATCCGGCGGTGCTGATCGCCGGCGCGCTCCGCAAGGATTCGAAGCTGGTCAAGCTCACCAGCGATCACCCGGCGGCGATGCAATTCGCCAGCTGGCCGCCCGAGGCGGCCGATATCGATCGGATCGCCATCGAACTCGGCCGCGAGCAGGGCCTGCGGATCGGCCGCGACGTCGCCCGCCGGCTGTCCGCCGCGACGGGTGGCGATCGCGCGATCCTGGCTTCCGAGATCGACAAGCTGGCGCTCTATGCCGATGCCAGCCCCGAGCAGCCGCGGGAGGCCGATCATGCGATGCTGGACGCGATAGGCGCCGACATGGGCGAGGCCGATGTCACCCGCTTCGTGGATGCGGTGCTGGGCGGCGAGGAAGCCGTGCTCGACACCGAGATCGCCCGCCTGATCGAGGATGGACGCGAGGGCGTGGGCCTCGTCCGCACCTTGCTGCCCCAGCTGATCCAGCTCGCCGCGATCCGCGCCGAGATCGATCGTGGGGCCTCGCCGTCGCAGGCCGTGGAAAAGGCCGGCCGGGCGATCTTCTGGAAGCAGAAGGAGAAGATGGCGGGCTATGCCGCGCGCTGGCCGTCCGCCCGGATCGCGCGAGCCATCGAGCGCGTCTCGATCGTGGGGCGCGACATCATGCGGGCGACCGGCCCCGGCCCGATCGCGGTGGAAGCCGAGCTGTTCACCATCGCCCGCCAGGCGGCACGCAGGCGCTAGCCTTAATCGAGGTGCTCGTCCTTTCGTGCGCCTGCGTAGGCAGGAGCCTAAAGGCATCGAGCTTGCAGCTCCCAATCTGGGCTTCTGCCCACGCAGGAGCACGGCAAGCCCGAAACTGACGTCCGCTCGTCGGAATGCGCCTAGATTTTCTCACCGCTAAGCCGCTGGCAGATCATGTCGAGCTGATCGAGGCTCGAATAGGACAGCGTGACAGTGCCGCCCTCCCCCGCATGCGCGATGCGGACGGCGAGGCCGAGCATGTCACCCAGCTGCCGTTCGAGCGCGGCGATGTCGGCATCGGGCGCCGGCGGCGCCTTGGCGATCCGCTCCTTGGGCGTGCCGCCATCCTTCACCGTGCGGGCAAGGCGTTCGGTATCGCGCACCGACAGGCCGCGGCGGATGACGTCGGCGGCGAGTTTCTCGGGATCGGGGGCGGTGATCAGCGCGCGGGCATGGCCCATGCTGAGATGGCCATGCGCCACTTCCTGCCGAACCACGGAAGGAAGATCGAGCAATCGCAACAGGTTGGCGACATGGCTACGCGATTTCTGAACGAGCTTGCCGAGCGCTTCCTGGCTATGGCCGAAATCGGCGATCAGCCGCTGATAGGCTTCGGCCTCCTCGATCGCGTTGAGATCGGCGCGCTGGATATTCTCGATGATTGCGATTTCGAGCGTTTCGGTGTCATTGAGATCGCGGACCAGCGCCGGCACCTCGTGCAACCGGGCGCGCTGGGCGGCCCGCCAGCGACGCTCGCCGGCGACGATCTGATAGCCGGTGCCGATCCTGCGGAGCACAATCGGCTGGAGCACGCCGCGAGTCGCGATCGACTGGGCCAGTTCCTCCAGCTTCTCCTCGTCGAAATGGCGGCGCGGCTGATCGGGATGCGGCCGGATATCGCCGACCGGCACCATCCGCACGCCCTCGGACGGCGCCTCGCCGGCGACCGGCTGCTCGCGCTCGACCTCACCCATCAGCGCGGACAGGCCACGCCCGAGCCCCGACGGACGGCGGCGTGCGGGAACCGGCTCGACGCTCACGCCGCCACCTGCCCGCGCCGGGGCAGCCGGCCCATGAGTTCACGCGACAGGCCGATATAGGCCTCGGATCCCGAACAGCGGTGATCGTAGATCAGCGCCGGCACGCCATGGCTCGGTGCTTCGGACAGGCGGACGTTGCGCGGGATGATGGTGTCGAACACCAGCTTGCCCAGGCAGGCGCGAACATCCTGGGCGACCTGTTCGGACAGGCGGTTGCGTTTGTCGTACATGGTGAGGGCAACGCCGAGAATCTGGAGTTCGGGATTAAAGCGGGCGCGGACGCGCTCGATCGTCTGGAGCAGCTGGCTCAACCCTTCGAGCGCGAAGAACTCGCATTGCAGCGGCACGAGCAGCGATTCGGCCGCGCTCATCGCGTTGATCGTCAGCAGGCCCAGCGATGGCGGACAATCGATGATGACGACATCCCAGCGCCCCGGCGGGGCTTCGGACAGCGCCATGTCGAGGCGATGTGCGCGCCGCTCGAGATCGACCAGCTCGATCTCCGCACCGGACAGGTCCACCGTCGAGGCGACCAGATCGAGACGCGGCACGCGGGTCGCGATCGCCGCCTCGGCGACGCTCGCGCTGCCGACCAGCAGGTCATAGCTCGACAGGGTGCGATCGGCGCGATCGACGCCCAGCCCGGTCGAGGCATTGCCCTGCGGGTCGAGGTCGACCACCAGCACCTTCCAGCCACTCGCCGCGAGCGCCGTGCCGACGTTGATCGTCGTCGTCGTCTTGCCGACACCGCCCTTTTGATTGGCTACCGCGATACGCATCATCGAGCCCGTCTCCGTCGAACGCCTTCCGCGATGACGATGGCCGCTTGGGCATCGGTCACGCTCGAAATCAGGCGAAACTCACCCTGCCACGTTCTCCGCGCCTCTGCCAGTTCGGAAGCGGCACTTTGGCCTTTTGGCAGCACCCATCGCGTATTTTCGTCGCTCAAATGGAGCGCGATCGTGAACAGCGTATCGAGATTGGCGACGGCGCGCGCGGTGATCGCAGCGACCGGGGGAAGTTCGACCCGCTCCACCTTCTTGGCGTGGACATGGACATGGCCGGCGATGCCGAGCGCGTCCGCTGCCGACTGGAGGAACGCCGCCCGCTTCGAGCGCGGCTCGACCAGGTGGACGACGCGCGTGCTGGTGCAGGCGAGAACCAATCCGGGGAATCCGCCACCGGAACCGATGTCGAGCATCGGGCCACCCGGAAGAAGGGCGAGCAGCTGGAGCGAGTCCGCGATGTGGCGTTCTTCGAACGCCTCGATCGTTGCCGCCGAGATTAGGTTCTGCCGGCCATTCTCCTCGACGACCAGCGCCTTGAGCGCGGCGATACGCTCCTGTGTTTCACGTGGAACATCGGCGAGCATGGTCATGCGGCAGTCCTGATCGCGACGAGCAGCGCCGTCAGCGCAGCGGGCGTGACACCGCGCAACCGGGACGCCTGCGCGAGCGAATCGGGTCGCGAGGCCGAAAGCCGCTCGACCATTTCGGACGACAGGCCGCGCACGGCGGCATAGTCGAAGGTGGCGGGGAGCGTGATCGTCGTCGCCTTCATCCGCTCGACATCGGCCCGCTGGCGGCGGACATAAGGGGCGTATCGCCAGTCGCTCAAAATCTCCGATCGGATGTCCATCGGAATGCCCTCCAACGCATCGAGCGTGAGGACGTCGTCATCGATGGCAAGGGTCGCGGGCGGCATGGTCGCCAGCACGCTATGCGCCCGGGCGCGATGTTCGGCACGGGTCGACAGGGCCGCCCGCTGGGCATCGGTCAAGGCGGTCGTGGCGAGAGCAGCGGCGCCGAGCCGTGCCTCCGCATTGTCGGCACGAAGATGGAGGCGATGTTCGGCTCGCGCCGTGAGCATCCGATAGGGCTCGGTCACGCCCTGGAGCGTGAGATCGTCGATCATCACGCCGATATAGCTGGACGCCCGATCGAAGGTGGTCGGCACCCTCCCCGTCACGCGGGCACTGGCGGCGAGACCGGCGACCAGCCCCTGCGCGGCCGCCTCTTCATAGCCGGTGGTGCCGTTGATCTGGCCGGCAAAGAACAGACCGTCGATGTCGCGCGATTCGAGCTGGGTCGAGAGCCGCCGTGGATCGACATGATCATATTCCACCGCATAGCCGGGCGCGACGATCTCGACCTCGCTCAGCCCCGCAATCGTGCGAAGGAACCGCTGCTGCACTTCGGTGGGAAGCGACGTGGAAATGCCGTTCGGGTAGATATGGTGGCCGTCGCGCGTTTCGGGTTCGAGGAAAATCTGGTGGCCGTCGCGATCGGCGAAGCGGCGCACCTTGTCTTCGATCGATGGGCAATAGCGCGGCCCGCGCCCGCCAATATCGCCGCTGAACAGAGGCGACTGGTCGAAGTTCGACCGGATCAGGTCATGGGTTGCGGGGTTGGTGCGGGTGATGCCGCAGAAGAGCTGTGGATTGGCGCGGCGTTGCGTCGCGGCTGCCATCGTCCAGGGCTGTGCGTCCGATTCCTGCCGCGCGATGCCGGACCAATTTATGGTGCGGCCATCGAGGCGCGGCGGCGTGCCGGTCTTCAGTCGCGAGACCGGAATGCCGATGTCGCGGATCTGCTGCGCGAGGCGATGGGCGCCGGGCTCATCGATGCGGCCGCCGTCAAGGCGTTCCCAACCCCGGAACAGGCGCCCCCCGAGGAAGGTGCCGGACGCGAGGATGACCGTCGCGGCTGAGATGCTGCGCTCGCCATCGATGACGACGCCTGCGACCTTGCTGCCGTCGAGGCGGATCTCGGTCACCTCGCCCTGCCCGATATCGAGGCCCGGGATGGCACTCAGGCGGCGCTGGATCGACGCGCGATAGAGGCCGCGATCGGCCTGCACCCGTGGGCCATGGACGGCGGCGCCCTTGCTGGCGTTGAGCATCCTGTAGTGAATCGCGGCGTCGTCGGCGGCCTCGGCAATGATTCCACCGAACACATCGATTTCGCGGACCAGATGTCCCTTGCCGACGCCACCGATCGCCGGATTGCACGACATCGATCCGATCGCGCGCGCGTCGATCGCGAGCAGTAGGACATGGGCGCCGGAACGCGCGGCGGCGGCCGCGGCTTCACAGCCGGCGTGCCCACCCCCGGCGATAATGACTTCATAGCGATCGAGCATGGCTCATCTCATGTTTCACGTGGAACATCACTTGCCGAGGCAGAAGCGTCCGAACAGCGCGTCGAGCATATCCTCAACCGCATCGCCGCCGAGAATACCATCGAACTGCGC
The DNA here is from genome assembly GCF_027625475.1 of Sphingomonas abietis. Taxonomy (NCBI): domain Bacteria; kingdom Pseudomonadati; phylum Pseudomonadota; class Alphaproteobacteria; order Sphingomonadales; family Sphingomonadaceae; genus Sphingomonas; species Sphingomonas abietis. Next base: position 4,423,354 of record NZ_CP115174.1, on the reverse strand, counting down.
CAGCGCGATCCGGACATGCTCGGCCATCAACAGCATATCCGGAGCGGATCGGGCCTGTGCGAGTTCTCCGCCGACAGCGATCAACATATCCCTGTAGCGGCGATCCAGCGCCACCTCGGTTTCGGCCGGTAGCATGGATCGGGCTAAGGCGCACAGCCGAAGTTGCAGGGCGGCCACCCCTTCCCCGGTCACGGCCGACACCGGCAGCGCACCTGCCCGCGCTGGCAGGATGTCGGCCATCGCCGCGATCGCGATGCTCCGCTCATCCTCCGCGTCGCCGGCGAGATCGAGAATGATGTCGGTGAGCGCGCGGGCGTGGCGGGCCCGCGCGACGCCGATCCGTTCGACCGGATCGATGGTGTCGCGAATGCCGGCGGTATCGACGAAGACGAATGGCACCCCGGCGATGGCGACCGAATGCTCGATCAGGTCTCGGGTGGTGCCGGCGATGTCGGAGACGATCGCCGCCTCGCGTCCGACCAGCGCATTGAACAGGGTCGACTTGCCGGCATTGGGCGGGCCGATGATCGTGACCTTGATGCCCTCGCGCAGCCGTTCTGCCGGCGCCACCGCCAATGCGGCCTCGATCTCGCGGCCAATGCCGGCGATCTCGATATCGATGCCGTCGGTCGCGGCGATCACGTCATCTTCGCCATCATAGTCGATCGCCGCCTCGATGCGCGCGGCGATGATCGTCAGCGCATCGCGCCACCCCCCGAGCTTGCGCGAAAGCGCGCCGTCGGCGCGGCGCAGCGCCTCCCGGCGCTGGCTCTCGGTCTCAGCGGCGAGCAGATCGGCGAGCCCCTCGACCTCGCTCAGATCCATCCGGCCGTTGAACAGCGCGCGGCGGGTGAACTCGCCCGGCGCCGCCATCCGGCATCCCTGCGCCCGCAATTCCGCGAACACGGCATCGATGGTGGCGCGCCCGCCATGGATGTGCAACTCGCACAGATCCTCGCCCGTGACCGTCGCCGGGCCGGGAAACCAGAGCAGCAACGCATGATCCAGGATGTCGCCGGCGCGGTTGCGCAAGGCCCTCAGCGAGGCGCGCCGTGGTTCGGGCAGGCCGCCGCCAACAGCGGACCCTACCGCGCCGGCAAGCGGGCCGCTGATCCTGATGATGCCGATGGCGGCGGGCGGCGCGCCGCTCGACAGCGCGAAGATCGTCTCCGTCGCGGCGGTGTTATTTGCTCGATCCACCCATATTATCCAGCATCTGCCGCCACAGGTTGAAGCCGGCCTCGCCCATCGGGCCCCAGCTCTGCATCATCGACTGGATGGTATCCGGCGTGACGCCCTGCTCGATGGCGGTGCGCATCTTGGAGAGATAGGCCTCGTGGAGGCTGGAAAGATCGGGCAGCCCCATGAAGCGGCGTGCCTCTTCCGGCGTGCAATCGATGTCGACCGTGACCTTCACCGGCGCACTCCCCGCGCATGTTCAAGGGCGCCAGCCTTAGCCGACATGGCGTGCGCCGCCAATGACCTAGCGAATCGCGAGGCTATCGCCGACGGCGAGGCGGGAAAGGATGGCACGCATGTCCGCATCGGCGATCGCGACACAGCCTTCGGTCGGCGCGTCGCCGCGCATGTGGAAGAAGATCGCGCTGCCGTCGCCGGGCACTGGCGGATGGTCGTTATGGCCGAGCACGATCACCACATCGTAGAGGCCGTCGCTGCGCCACATCGCTTCGGCCGAGAAGGGATGCGGATGGCGGACGGGCCGATTATAGGCGGGGTCGCGCGGATCGTCGGACCAGCCGTCCTGCGGTCGCAGCCAGCGCCAGGGCAGGCCGGACGGCGGCACGAGACCATGATCGGGACGCAGCAATGCGGCGCGGATCGGCCAGATGCCGCGCGGCGTGCAGCCGTCGCCCTCCCGCTTGTCGGCCGCATCGCACAGCCCGTTCCGCCCGATCGTACAGGGGACGGACCATCGTCCGCCATGGAGCACGCCATCCTCGACGCGCCAGGATGTCACAGCGCGTGCCCGGTCTTGTCCCGCTTCACGTCGAGATAATGGGCATTGTGCGGATTGGGATCGATCTTGTGGGCGACCCGCTCGATCACCTCGATCCCGGCCGCTTCCAGTCCGGCGACCTTGGCGGGGTTATTGGTGAGCAGCCGGATGCGGGGTTGCCCGATCAGCGCGAGCATCCGTGCGGCGACGCCGAAATCGCGCGCATCGATCGCAAAGCCGAGACGCAGATTGGCGTCGACGGTGTCGAAGCCCTGATCCTGCAAGGCGTAGGCGCGCAGCTTGTTGATCAGGCCGATGCCCCGCCCCTCCTGTCGCAGATAGAGCAGGATACCCCATCCCTCGCCCGCGATCCGGCGGAGCGCGCCATCGAGCTGCGGGCCGCAATCGCACTTCAGCGATCCGAACACGTCGCCGGTCAGGCACTCGCTGTGCAGGCGGACCAGCGGCGGATGGCCATTGGGCTCGCCGATCACCAGCGCGACATGCTCCACCGCCTCTTCGGCGGAACGAAACGCAATGATCTCGGTGTCGTCGAGCGCCGCCACCGGAAGCTTCGCGCGCGAGGCGATCCGCAGGTGCGACGGCGAATCGTAATCGTCGATATCGGCTGCCGCGATGGTCGGCACGTCGCGCGCGGTCGCGCCGTCGCGAAGGAAGAAGGCGGGCAGCAGCCCGGCCAGCCGTGCCAGCTTGAGCGCCGCGGTGGTCAGCGCCGGATTGGCGATCGGCAGGGTGCGGAACGGCCCCTTGAGCGGCGACGACAGATCCTGCGCCGGATCGGCCAGCGCGGTCGCGGTATCGAGGTCGAGCCATGGCACCTGCGCAATGCGGACGCCGGCACGGGCATCGGCCGCCGGCAGCTGGTTGACCAGCGTCAGCGTCGCCGCGCGCTCGCCGGAGAGCAGCACGTCATGCCGGCCATCGGGAGCGAAGGTGGCGAGCCGCCCGGTATCGCTGGTCTCGATCGCGAGCAGGGTCACGCGCGCGTCGCCCTCGCCGATCACGATCGGCCAACCGCGGCGCAAGGCGTCGATCCCGCGCGCGACCTCGCGAGCCGCGGCGCTCACCAGTCGAACTCGGTGACCAGCGGCACATGGTCGGAGGGTTTGAGCCAGTCGCGGCAATCCTCCACCACGCGATGCGCGGTCGCGGTCTTGGCGATGTCCGGGCTCGCCCACATATGATCGAGCCGCCGCCCGCGATCGGAGGCGAGGCGATCCTTGGCGCGGTAGCTCCACCAGGTGAACAGCCGTTGCGGCGCCGGCACGAAATGGCGGCCGAGATCGACCCAGCCATGCGCGGCCTGGAGCCGGGCGAGCGCCTCGACCTCGATCGGGGTATGGCTGACCACGTCGAGCAGCTGCTTGTGGCTCCACACATCGCATTCGAGCGGAGCGATGTTGAAATCGCCGACGATCACGGTGGGCTCGCGCAGATCCTCGGACCAGCGGGTCATCCGCTCGACGAAGGCGAGCTTCTGGCCGAATTTGGGGTTGAGCGCCGGATCGGGGATGTCGCCACCCGCCGGGACATAGACATTTTCGAGCCGCACGCCGTTGGGAAGGCGCGCGCCGACGTGGCGGGCCTCGCCATTATCCTGCCAATCATGGCGGCCATGTTCGCCCAGCGGGATCCTGCTCAGGATGGCAACGCCGTGATGCATGCGCTGGCCGGCGAGCAGGCGATGGGTATAGCCCAGCCTTTCGAACGGCGCGTGCGGAAAGGTGCCGTCCTCGACCTTGGTTTCCTGCAGGCAGAGGATGTCCGGCTGTTCGTCGCGCAGGAAGCGCTCGACGATCTCGATCCGGGCGCGGACGGAGTTGATGTTCCAGGAGGCGATCTTGGTGGTCGTCATGGTCGCGATGTAGGCGAGCCCGGGCCCATACGCCAGAGACCGGAACGCATCTTCCGGAGACGGAAAGGCCCCCGTTCCGGGGGCATGGAACGGGGGCCGACCTTGCGTTCGTCACGCAGGCGGGTCACGAGGGCGGCGCACCGGACAACAGGGGGAATTCCGGTACAGCCTCGTGGCCGCAGAACCGATCTAGGCCCCGCATCCTGTCGCCCGCATGAACGGCAGGGTTAAGCTTATGTCATCGTAACGCCACGTCGCTCGGAGGGGGCGCTTGGTCGCCCAATATCCCCCTCCCCCGCGGCTCAATGGCGGCCGGCCGGGCGCGGATCGGTCCAGCGGAAGGCGGAATCGTCGATCGGCACGTTGAAGCGCGGGTTGGTGAGCCGCACCGTCGTGCGGTTGTTCTGGGCGTCGAGGACGGTCCAGCCTTCGAGCGACAGCCCCCCCGGCGCACTGGCGGATCGCTGGAAGGCGACGGTGATGCTGCCATATTCGCGATGCTTGGCGTCCTGCCCCGCCAGCAGGACGGTATCCGGGCTGCCGCTCGGGGCGATCCTGGCATAGCGCGTGACGTCCTTGTCGGGATCGATCAGCAGCGCGAGCGGCGTGCTGCCGATCGGCCAGCGCGACACCTGCTTCACCGAATAGTCGATCATGGTGAGGGCATGGCCATCGCCGACGACGAGCAGCGGCACGCCCTTCTGATATTGGAACCGGATCTTGCCCGGCTTCTTGAGCTGGAGGGTGCCGGTCAGCACCTGGCCGCGAGCGTCGGTCTGGGTGAAATCGGCGGTCATCGTCTGCACGCCCTTCAGCGACGCCTGCACGGCGGCGAGATCGGGCGACGGGGCCGGCGCGGCGGCGAGCAGGACAGGCGCCGCCAGGGCGACGGCGGCGAGCGGAAAACGCATGAGAAAGCTCCGGATCATGATGGTCGCCGTCTAGCGGCAAACCGTTGAATGCGTAGTGAACCCGTCGGCTGCCGGATCGCCAGTCCTCAATGACCCGCGCAGGCGGCAGTTCCGACGAGGATCGCTGACGCCATCACACCGGCTGCCCGTCGCGATCGATCAGCACCTCGCGGCGGCCGACATGATCGGGCGCGCCGACCTTGCCCTCCTTCTCCATCCGCTCGATCAGCCGCGCGGCGCTGTTGTAGCCGATGCGGAGCTGGCGCTGGACGTAGCTGGTCGAGGCCTTCTGCGATTCGGCGACGACCTGCACGGCCTTGCGATAGAGCGCGGCGTCGGGCGAATCGTCGTCGGCGGGCTGGCCGTCGAGCGCGAAGCCGCCATCCTCCGGCTCCTCGGTGACGGACGAAATATAATCGGGCGTACCCTGCGAACGCCAGTGGTCGGCGACCGCCCGCACCTCCTCGTCGGACACGAACGGGCCGTGGACGCGCGCGATCTGCTTGCCGCCGGGCATGTAGAGCATGTCGCCCTTGCCGAGCAGCTGCTCGGCGCCCTGCTCGCCCAGGATGGTGCGCGAATCGATCTTGCTGGTGACCGAGAAGCTGATCCGGGTCGGCAGGTTCGCCTTGATCACGCCGGTGATGACGTCGACCGAGGGGCGCTGCGTCGCCATGATCAGATGGATGCCGGCGGCGCGCGCCTTCTGCGCGAGCCGCTGGATCAGGAACTCGACCTCCTTGCCGGCGGTCATCATCAGATCGGCGAGCTCGTCGACGATCACCACGATCTGCGGCAGCACCTCGTAATCGAGCTGCTCCTCCTCGTAGAGCGGATGGCCCGAATCGGCATCGTAGCCGGTCTGCACGCGGCGGCCGAGGCGCTGGCCCTTCGACTTGGCGACCTTCACCTTCTCGTTGAACGAGGCGAGACTGCGCACGCCGACCGACGACATCATGCGATAGCGCTCCTCCATCTGCTCGACCGCCCATTTGAGCGCGCGCACCGCCTTGGCCGGCTCGGTGACGACCGGCGAGAGCAGATGGGGGATGTCGTCGTAGATGCTGAGTTCGAGCATCTTGGGATCGATCATGATCATCCGGCACTGCTTGGGGGTCAGCCGGTAGAGCAGCGACATGATCATGCAGTTGAGGCCGACCGACTTGCCCGATCCGGTGGTGCCGGCGACGAGCAGGTGCGGCATCGGCGCGAGATCGGCGACCACCGGATCGCCGGCGATGTTCTTGCCGAGGATGATCGGCAGCTGCGCGGTGCCGTCCTCGAACTGCGAACAGGCGACCATCTCGGAGAAGACCACCGGCTCGCGCTTGGCGTTGGGCAGCTCGATGCCGATCACGGTGCGGCCGGGGATGGTGGCGATGCGTGCCGACAGCGCCGACATATTGCGGGCGACGTCGTCGGCCAGCGCGATCACCCGGCTCGCCTTGATCCCCGATTCGGGCTCCAGCTCGTACATGGTGACGACCGGGCCGGGGCGGACCTGGGTGATGCGACCCTTGACGTGGAAATCGTCGAGCACGGTCTCGAGCAGGCGGGCATTGCGTTCCAGCGCGGCCTTGTCGATCGCCTGCCCGCTGCCCGGCGGCACCGGGGAGAGCAGATCGATCGAGGGCAGCACATATTCGTCGCGCAGATCGAGCGAGGTCTGGCGCTGCTTGCCTTCCGGCTTCTTCGGCGCGGCCTGGCGATCGGCGATGATCGGGCGCGATGGCGCGCGCGGCTCGGATGCGGCCGCCGGCGGCATGTCCGCGAAATCGTCATCGTCGTCGAACGCATCCCGATCGTCGATCGCCGGAGCGTCGCGCCGTGGCGCGCGGGGACGAGCGGCACGGGCGACCGGCTTGGCGGTCGATCGGCCGGTGCGGATCAGCCAGGCGCGCTCGTCGGCCTCGAGGCCGATCGCCTTGATCCACAGCCAGAGGCCGAGCACCACGCCGACCAGCTCCAGCGCATAGCGCAGTGGGGTCGCGAAACCGGATGCGGGAATCAGGCCGATGCCGGCGTCGATCGCGGCGGCGCCGGCGATGCCGAACGCACCGCCCCAGCCGGCCGGCAATTGCAGGCTGGCCCCTTCGTGGAACAGCGCGAGCGCGGTGCCGGCGACGACCAGCGCCAGCAGGGTGAGCAGCCCCGCCTTGCCCCAGTGACCCGAATCGCGGCCGCGCACCAGCCGGATGCCAGGCACCATCACGATCGGGATCCATGCCACCGCGATCGGCCCGAACAGCATCAGCAGCGCGTCGGCGGCCCATGCGCCGATCGGCCCGATCCAGTTCAGGGTCAGGCCGCCGGATACGGTGTTGATCGCCGAATCGCTGCGGTGATAGCTCGCCAGTGCGACCGCCAGCAGCAGCGCCACGGCCACCAGCGCGACGCCCGCGATCACGCCGCTGGAGCGCGCGAGCACCCGCACGACCTTCTCGCGCCAGGGCGCCGCCCGCACTGCCACACTGCCTGCCATGTCGTCTTGCTCCCCGGCGGGCATCTTGTGCCCTAAATGTTCCGTTTTTCCACACTGTCCTCTCGAATCCTACAAGTCAACGCCACCGCTTCCGGTCGAGGCGCGCAGCCGCTAGAGCGAGTCCGATGAGCGATACCCTGCGCAGCGATGTGATCATTCTCGGTGCCGGCCTGGTCGGCTGTGCCCTGGCCGTGGCGCTGGCGAGGGGCGGCGTGACCAGCACGCTGGTCGATCCCGCGCCCGCCCAGGCGATTCGCGATACCCATGCCGATGGCCGCGCCTCGGCGGTGTCGTCCTCGTCGTGGCGGATGATGGAGGCGATCGGCGTCACCGATCATTTCGCCCGCTACGCCAATCCGATCGACCGCATCGAGGTCGGCGAACAGGGCGCGCGCGGCCTGCTCGCCTTCCAGCCCGATCTGGCGAATGACGGGCCGCTCGGCCAGATGGTCGAGAATCGCTATCTCCGGATCGGGCTGCGCGAGGCGGCGGAGGCGGCGGACGGCGTCACCGTGCTGATGGCGAGCCGCGCCGCCGATGTGGAGCGCGATGCCGCCGGCGTGCGGGTGGTGCTGGAGGATGGCCGGACCTTGCGCGCCGCGCTGCTGGTCGGCGCCGAGGGTCGCCGCTCGCCGACCCGCGATGCCGCCGGGATCACGGTGGCACGCTGGGACTATCACCATGTCGCCATCGTCGGGATGCTCGATCACACCGTCGATCACCGCAATGTCGCGCACGAGCTGTTCTACACCGCCGGCCCGTTCGCGCTGCTGCCGATGCAGGGCGGCCATCGCTCGGCCTTGGTGTGGACGGTGTCCGATACGGACGCGCCGGCGATGCTCTCGCTGTCGCCGCGCGCCTTCGTGGCCGAGGCGCAGAAGCGGATGGGCGGGATGCTCGGCGAGCTGACGCTGGCCGCGCCGCTGGCGAGCTATCCACTCGGCTTCCACCACACCACCCGGATCACCGCCGAGCGGCTGGCGCTGGTCGGCGATGCCGGCCATGGCATCCACCCGATCGCCGGGCAGGGCCTCAATCTCGGCTTCCGCGATGCCGCAGCGCTGGCCGAGGTGCTGATCGACGGCGCCCGGCTCGGGCTCGATCCGGGCGATGCCCAGCTGCTCGCGCGCTACGAGCGCTGGCGCGGGCTGGACACCTTCCTGGTGGCGGCGGCGACCGACAGCCTCACCCGCCTGTTTGGCCTGCCTGGCCGGCCGGCGAGCCGCATCCGCCGCTTCGGCATCGGCCTGGTCGAGCGCATCCCGCCGCTCAAGGATTTCTTCATGGCCGAGGCGCGGGGCGAAAGCGGCGCGATGCCCAAGCTGCTGACCGGGCAGCCGATCTAAAAATCCTCCCCCTGGCGGCGGAGGATTCCTGTCATGCGCTGATCCGTCGCGCCGCTTCCACCAGCAGCACCGGCACGCCCTGGCGGATCGGATAGGCCAGGCCGGCCTCGTCGGAGATCAGCTCCTCGCCCTTCTGGCGCAGCGGCGTGCGCGTCATCGGGCAGACCAGTATCGCCAGCAAATCCGGGTCGATTCCCCCTGCCCCGCTCATTGCAGGGTCGCCCCGTCATCGTCCTCGTCGCTGTCGTCATGGCGGAAGAAGCGCAGGAACTGGACGACCAGATCGGCACGGGTCGCCATGTCGGGGGCTTCCAGCAGCGCCTGTTTGGTGGCGATGTCGAACGGCGCGACCTGGGCGACGCCGTTGACCAGCCCCTCGTCGTCGAGCCGCTCCACCGCCTCCCAGTCGATCGCATAGCCCTTGGCATCGGCGTAGCGCCGCGCCTCGCGCTCCAGATCGGCGCGCAGCGCGATGCCGAGCGGATCGGGATCGTCACCATCGCGGACGAAATCGCTGACGTCCGCCTCGATCTGGCGGAAGGCGGTGGTGACGTCGAGCTCGCTCACCAGCCGGAAGCGGGTCAGCCCTTCCAGCACCAGATTGTAGCGGCCATCCTCCAGCGCCTCGAACTCGGCGATGCGGCCGACGCAGCCGACCTCGAACAGCGCCGGCTTCTTGGCCGTTTCGTCGCGCGGCTGGATCATGCCGATGCGCCGATCGCGCGCCATCGCGTCGGAGATCATCGCCCGATAGCGCGGCTCGAAAATGTGGAGCGGCAGCAGCGCCCGCGGGAAGAGCAGCGCGCCGGCGAGCGGAAAGATCGAGAGGCGCGCCACCCGATCAGCCGAACAGGATGGCGGAGAGCCGCCGCCGCTGCGCGCTCACCCACGAATCTTCGAGGCCGACGGCGGCGAACAGGGTCAGCAGGCGCTCGCGGGCCTCCCCCTCATTATGCGCCTTGTCCTGCGCAATCGAGGCGAGCAGCTGGTCGGCCGCGCCATCGCGATCGCCCACCGCCATCAGCCCGCCGGCCAGCGCGTAGCGCGTGTCGAGATTCGCCGGATCGGCATCGACCGCCGCCTTGAGCGCGGCCAGATCGTCGACCGGCACCGCCTGCTTCGACAGCGCCAGCGCCGCCTTCACCTGCGCGAAGGCCGGGTCCGCCGCCTTGTCCTCGGGCAGCGCTGCGATCAGCGCCTCGGCCTCGTCGACATGGCCGAGCGCCAGCAGCGCGCGGGCATGGCCGGCGGCACCGGCGACATGATCGGGTGCGATCTCGGCGACCTGCGCGAAGACGGAGAGCGCGCGCTCGGCATCGCCGGCCTCCAGCAGTTCTTCACCCATCGCCACGAACTGCTCGATGTCGGCCGCCTGCGGATCGACGTCGCCGGCCTGCACCGGCAGCTGGGTCAGCAACTGGTCGAGCATCCGGGTGAGCTGCGATTCGGTGCGCGCGCTGGTCAGGTCGGCGACCGGCTGGCCCTGGAAGATCGCATAGACCGTGGGGATCGAGCGGATCTGGAACTGGGCGGCGATGAACTTGTCCTTGTCGACATCGATCTTCACCAGCTTCACGCCCTTGGGCGCATAATCGGAGCAGACCTTCTCGATCACCGGGCCGAGCTGCTTGCAGGGGCCGCACCATTCCGCCCAGAAATCGACGACGACCAGCTGGGTCATCGAGGGATCGACGACATCGCGCCGGAACACCTCCACCGCCTCGCGATCGGCTGCGCTCATTCCCAAGGTCGCCACGTCGTCACTCCTGCCGTCTTTCGAGCCGCCTTATGTGGTCGCGGGCGGCCTGCTGCCAAGCCCTGCGAAAAATTGCGACGAATCGACTTGCCGACCCCCCAACCCTTTGCTAGTGGGCCGGCCTCCGCAGCGGGGTTGCCCTGCTGCTGAACGCCAGAGCGGGCGTAGCTCAGGGGTAGAGCACAACCTTGCCAAGGTTGGGGTCGAGGGTTCGAATCCCTTCGCCCGCTCCAGCGGTTTTCCGAATGTACGGAAAACCCTGAATGGCCGTCGATCGGACGGCCGGACTTCCACCTCCAGAAGTTTTCAATGGGTCGGGCCGCTCAGGCGACGCCCTGTCGCCGCCTTGTCAGGCGGCCGGCGCGTGGCGCGCGATGATCTCCTCCGATACCGTCCAGAGCTTCGCCCGAAATGCCGGATCGCTGGCGCGCGCGTGGGTCTGCGCCGGCCGGCAGTCCGCGTAGAACTGGCCGGTGACGCCGGCCATGTCGGGATGCACCGCCGCATAGCATTGGGTCGCAGCACCCTGCGGGATCGATTTGCCGAACAGCCGCGCGACGGGCAGCAGCAATTGCATCCAGCCCGGCAGCGATCGCGGCAGATCGGTGCTGGCGATCACGCCGGGGTGAATCGCATTGGCGGTTATGCCGCGCGCGGCGAGCCGTTCCGCCATCGTCCAGGCGAAGCCGGTGTTGGCGAGCTTGGACTGGCCGTAGAAGGGAAAGGGCTTATAGCCGGCCTGTCCGTCCAGGTTGCCGAAATCCACGCCCTCGGGCGGCGCCCAGCGTTTCGCCGCGCTGCTCGACACCATCACCAGCCGGCCGCTGCCGTCCTTCAGCAGATCGGCGATCCGGGTGACGAGCAGCATATGCGCCAGGTGATTCACCCGCAGCTGCTGCTCCACGCCATATTTCGGCTTGGGCTCGGGCGGCGCCATGATGCCGGCATTGGCGATGATCGCATCGAAGCGCAGGCCGAGCGTGCGGATATGCGCGGCGGCCTTGGCGACCGACGCGAAGTCGTCCTGATCGCAGGCGATCGGCGTGGTCCGTCCGGCAACCTTGGCGCAGGCGCCCGCCGCGCGACCTTCGTCTCGCGCGGTGCCGACGACATGGGCGCCACGGGCGGCGAGCGCCCGCATCGTCTCCAGCCCGATGCCCGACGCGCAGCCGGTCAGCAGAATATGGTGGCCGGACAGGTCGAGCCCGTCGAGCACCTCGTCGGCGGTCGTCCGGCTGTCGAAGGTCGTCATGATGATGCTGTCTCCGGGATGAAGGGCCGCATGCATCGCATAACGGATCCGGCCGGGATATGGCTGCATGGCCCGTGGTTGCGGCCCGTGATTGCGGCACGGCGCCCAACGGTTATGGCGATGCCGCAGGTCACGGCGCGAACGAGGAGTGGACATGCACGACGCGGATCTGATCGGCCCGACATCCCATATCTTCCTGTCCCAGCGGTTGCGGCTCCATTATGTCGATTGGGGCAATCCCGGCGCGCCGCTGCTGGTGCTGCTCCATGGCGGGCAGGATCATAGCCGCAGCTGGGATGGGGTGGCACGGGCGCTGCGGCGCGATTGGCATGTCGTGGCGCCCGATCTGCGCGGCCATGGCGACAGCGAATGGTCGAGCGACGGCAGCTATAATTTCGCCGCCTATCTCTACGATTTCGCGCAGTTCGTGCAGCAGCTCTCCAGCATCCCGGTGACGATCGTGGCGCATTCGCTCGGCGCCGGGATCGCGCTGCGCTACACCGGGCTGTTCCCCGAAAAGGTCCGCAAGCTGGTGGCGATCGAGGGCATCGGGGCGATGCCGCCTGTCTTCGCGAAGCGGGCCACCCGCCCCGTGGCCGAGAAATGGCGGGACTGGATCGACGAGCGCCGGCAGGTCAGCGGCCATGCTCCCAGGCGCTATGCGACGCTGGACGATGCCGTGGCCCGGATGCGCGCGGCCAATGCCAGCCTGAGCGAGGCGCAGATCATCCACCTCACCCACCATGCCGTCACCCGCAACGAGGATGGCAGCTGGAGCTGGAAGTTCGATCCCTATGTCCGTCATCCCGCGCCGGTCGACATCCGCGACGAGGATCGCCAGGCGCTGTGGACGCGGATCGATTGCCCGGTGTTGCTGCCCTGGGGGACGCGGAGCTGGGCCGGCAATCCCTTCGCCATCGCCGGCACCGCGCTGATCCGGGATGCGCGCGCGCCGAGTTTCGATGCCGGCCATTGGCTGCATCATGATCAATTCGATGCCTTCATGGCCGCGTTGACCGATTTCCTCTGAATCCCGTTCGCGGAGAGCGGGCCGTCGGGGTGTCGAGGGGGTGACTTCGCGGCTCTTGTCGATATGGGGAGGCAGGGCCAGATCGGCTGGCCCGGATCGGTGGCCTTGGAGACAGCAGTGAGCAGCACGCCTTTCATCGTCGGCATCGGCGGCACGACCTCGCCGGGATCGTCGACCGAGCAGGCGCTCCAGCTGGCGCTGGCGGCGGCCGAGGCGGAAGGCGCGCGGGTCCAACTGTTCGGCGGCGCCGCGATCGCCGAACTGCCGCATTATGCCTTTGGCGCGGTGGAGGGCTCGGAAGGCGGACGCGCGCTGGTCGAGGCGATCCGCAAGGCGGACGGGCTGATCATCGCCAGCCCCGGCTATCACGGATCGATCTCGGGCCTGGTCAAGAATGCGGTCGACTTCATCGAGGAGACGGCGAAGGACGCGCGCGTCTATCTCGACGGGCTGCCGGTCGGGCTGATCGTCACCGCTTATGGCTGGCAGGCGACCGGATCGACGCTGGCGACGATGCGCTCGATCGTCCACGCGCTGCGCGGCTGGCCGACGCCGCTCGGCGCCGCGATCAAATCCTCGAGCGGCCTGTTCCAGAACGGGCAATGCACCGATCCGGGTTCCGCCAGCCAGCTCGAGCTGGTCGGCAAGCAGGTCGTCGAGTTCGCGCGCCTGCGCACGCGGCTGCCGTCTGCGACCGCGACCGGGCCGCGCGAAGAGGGCTGAGCCTTAGCCCCGCGTCAGGCCGAGGATGCGCTCGGCGAGTTCGGGCCGGCAGATCAGCAGATCGGGCAGATAAGGGTCGGCGCGGTTATAGGCCATCGGCGAGCCATCGACGCGGCTGACATGGAGGCCGGCGGCGATGGCGACCGCGACGGGCGCGCAGCTGTCCCACTCGAACTGGCCGCCGGTGTGCAGGTAGATGTCCGCTTCGCCGCGCACCACCGCCATCGCCTTGGCACCGGCCGAGCCCATCGGCACCAGTTGGGCGCCGAGCGCATCGGCGACCGCCACCGCCTCGGCGGCCGGTCGGGTACGGCTGACCAGCATCCTGAGCGTGTCGGCCGGCACCGGTGCTGGCGGGCAGCGTCCGGTGCAGAGCGTCAGCGGAATGCCCGGCAACGCGACCGCGCCGGCCACCGGCGCGCCGTCGACGGTCAGCGCGACATGCACCGCCCAATCGACCCTGCCCTCGCCATATTCGCGGGTGCCGTCGAGCGGATCGACGATCCACACCCGGCGGGTGGCGAGCCGGGCCGCGCTGTCCTTCTCCTCCTCGGAGAGGACGGCGTCGTCGGGCCGGGCATGGGCCAGCGCCTCCATGATGAAGGCGTTGGCGGTGCGATCGCCGGCCTTGCCCAGCGCCTTGCCTGCGAACAGGCCGGAGCGCTGGAGGGTGAGCAGCAGCTCGCCCGCGGTCTCGGCGACGCGCCGTGCCAGCGCGGTATCGCTTTCCGTCCCCGGCGCGCTCATCGTTCGAGCGCCAGCAGATGCTCGACGATCAGATCGGCGGCGGCATCCGCCGTCATCGCGCTGGTATCGATGCGGATCTCCGGCGTTGCCGGTGCCTCATAGGGGCTGTCGATGCCGGTGAAGTTCTTGAGCTGCCCGGCCCGCGCCTTGGCATAGAGGCCCTTCACGTCGCGCGCCTCGGCATCGGCGAGCGTGGTGTCGATATGGACCTCGATGAACTCGCCATCCGCCATCATCTTGCGCACCATCTCGCGCTCGGCGCGGAACGGCGAGATGAAGGCGGTGAGCACGATCAGGCCCGAATCGGCCATCAACCGCGCGACCTCGCCGACGCGGCGGATATTCTCCACCCGATCGGCATCGGTGAAGCCGAGATCGCGGTTGAGGCCGTGGCGGACATTGTCGCCATCGAGCAGGAAGCTGTGGCGGTTCATCCGGGTGAGCTTGCGATCGACCAGATTGGCGATGGTCGACTTGCCGGCGCCCGAAAGCCCGGTCAGCCACACCACCGCCGGCTTCTGGTTCTTGAGCGCGGAGCGGCGCTCGCGCGCGACATCCATCGCCTGCCAGTGGACATTCTCGGCCCGGCGCAGCGCGAAATGGATCATGCCGGCCGCCACCGTGGCATTGGTGATCTTGTCGATCAGGATGAAGCCGCCCAATGTCTTGTTCAGCCCCGCGCGATCGTCCGCATAAGGCTCGTAGACGAGCGGCTTGTCGGTGGAGAGATTGGCGACGCCGATCGCGTTCAGCTCCAGCGTCTTCGCCGCGAGCTTCTCCATGCTGTTGACGTTGATCTGGTATTTGGGCGCCTGTACCTGCGCCGTCACCGTCTGGGTGGCGAGCTTCAGCCAGTAGGAGCGGCCGGGCAGCATCGCCTCCTCCGCCATCCACACGATCGTCGCCTCGAACTGGTCGGCCGCCTGCGGCGGGGCAGCGGCAGCGGCGATCACGTCGCCGCGCGAGCAATCGACCTCGTCGGCCAGCGTCAGCGTCACCGACTGGCCGGCGACCGCTTGCTCCAGATCGCCGTCCATCGTGACGATGCGCGCGATGGTCGAGGTCTTGCCCGACGGCAGTAGCCGCACCGGATCGCCCGGCTTCACCGTGCCGGCGGCGATCAACCCGGCAAAGCCGCGGAAATCGAGATTGGGCCGGTTGACCCACTGCACCGGCATGCGGAAGGGCTGTGCCGCGGTCGCATCCTGATCGACCTCGACCGTCTCGAGATGCGCGATCAGGGTCGGGCCGTCATACCAGGGCGTGTTCGCGCTTCGGGTGGTGATGTTGTCGCCCATGAAGCCGGAGATCGGCATCGGCACGAAGCGTGCGATCCCGATGCTGTCGGCGAAGGCGCGATAGTCGGCGACGATCGCATCGTAGGTGGCCTGATCGTAGCCGACCAGATCCATCTTGTTCACCGCCAGCACCAGATGCCGCACCCCGATCAGATGGGCGAGGTAGGAATGGCGGCGGGTCTGGGTCAGCACGCCCTTGCGCGCGTCGATCAGGATCACGGCGAGGTCGGCGGTGGAGGCGCCGGTCACCATGTTGCGGGTATATTGTTCGTGGCCGGGGGTGTCGGCGACGATGAACTTGCGCTTCTCGGTGGAGAAGAAGCGATAGGCGACGTCGATGGTGATGCCCTGCTCGCGCTCGGCGGCGAGGCCGTCGACCAGCAGCGCGAAATCGATATTCTGGCCCTGGGTGCCGACGCGCCTCGAATCCGCCTCGAGCGCCGCCAGCTGATCCTCGAAGATCATCTTCGAGTCATAAAGCAGCCGCCCGATCAGGGTCGACTTTCCGTCGTCCACCGATCCGCAGGTGATGAAGCGCAGCAGGCTCTTATGCTGGTGCTGCGCCAGATAGGCGTCGATGTCCTCGGCGATCAGCGCGTCGGTCTGGTAGGAGGAATCCTGCCGGGTCATCAGAAATAGCCCTCCTGCTTCTTCTTCTCCATGCCGGCGCCGCCTTCGTCCTTGTCGATCGCGCGGCCCTGCCGCTCGGAGGTGGTGGTGAGCAGCATCTCCTGGATCACGGCGCTCAGCGTCGCCGCCTCGCTCTCGACGGCGCCGGTCAGCGGGTAGCAGCCGAGCGTGCGGAAGCGGATGGAGCGCATCACCGGCTCCTCGCCGGGCTTCAGCCGGAAGCGCTCGTCATCGACCATCAGCAGCATCCCGTCGCGCTCGACGGTCGGGCGCGGGGCGGAGAAATAGAGCGGCACGATCTCGATCTTCTCGAGCTGGATATATTGCCAGATGTCCAACTCGGTCCAGTTGGAGATCGGGAAGACGCGGATGCTCTCCCCTCCTCCCTGATTTCTGGGCGCCTTCTTGGCATTGTAGAGATTCCACAGCTCGGGCCGCTGGTTCTTGGGATCCCAGCGGTGCGAGGCGGATCGGAAGGAGAAGATGCGCTCCTTGGCGCGGCTTTTCTCCTCGTCGCGGCGCGCGCCGCCGAACGCCGCGTCGAAGCCATATTGGTCGAGCGCCTGCTTCAGCCCCTCGGTCTTCCACATGTCGGTGTGGAGCGCGCCATGGTCGAACGGATTGATGCCGCGCGCCATCGCCTCGGGATTATGGTGGACGAGCAGCTCCATGCCGGCCTCGCGCGCCGCCTTTTCGCGCAGCGCGTACATCGCCTGGAACTTCCACGTCGTATCGACATGGAGCAGCGGGAAGGGCGGCGGCGACGGATAGAAGGCCTTCTTGGCGAGATGCAGCATCACCGCCGAATCCTTGCCGACGCTGTAGAGCATCACCGGGCGCTCGGCCTCCGACACCACCTCGCGCAGGATGTGGATCGATTCCGCCTCGAGCCGCTGGAGGTGGGTCAGGCGTGCCGGGGCCGATGCCCTCGCCGCAAGGTCCGCCCCGATCCCGTCCGTCATTCCCATCCGATCCTTATCGTCGGCCCCGTTGGCCCGCTGTTCCAAGAATAATGTCGCCTAGCCGATATGTCCCCGGCCCGGCGGCCAAGAATTTCTTGATGGCGCCCGTATGCCGCTCGACGGTGGCCGGCGGGCCGGTTTCGCTTGGACTCGGATAACGGCGTTATCTATTCTCCGGCCGATGCCGATATTGCTTACCGAAGACCAGGTCGCGCAAGGGCGCGAACGGATCCGCCGCGTCGCCGAACGCCAGGCGGTCGAACGCGGGATCGAGCGGGTGTCGATGCACTCGATCGCGCAGGCGCTCGGCTGGTCGGCGACCGCGCTCTATCGCTATTACGAGAATAAGGAGGCGATCCTCGCCGCCACCCGCACCGCCGCGCTCGACCAATTGTCCGAAACGCTGGAGGCGGTGATGGCCGGGCCGGGCGACATCTGGGAACGCTCCCGCGCGATCGGCGGCGCCTATGTCGATTTCGCCTTCGAGCGGCCGGATACCTACCGCCTGATCTTCGCGCTCTCGCAGCCCGACATCACCCTCTATCCCGAACTGGCCACCGCGGCGGCGCGGGCGCGGCGGAGCATGACCGGCTATGCCGAGGAGATGGTCGCGGCGGGCGATCTCGATGCCGATCCCACTTTGCTGGCGCATATCTTCTGGGCGCAGCTGCACGGGCTGATCTCGTTGCAGATGGTCGGCCATCTCGATCGTGACGGGCCGGACTTCGAGACGATTCGCCACGAGATGGTGCGCCGCATCGTCCACGGCATCCGCAAAGCCTGATCGGATGCCGCCAGTTTTTGCGTGCATAACGCCATTATCTATGGTTTGAAGCGGACAAGAATGAGCGTCGCGCGAAGCCGGGGCGCATCATGTCGAGGAGAGGATCGTCCCGATGACCATGCCCGCGCTGTTCCAGAACCGTTTGTCGATCCCCGTAATCGCCTCGCCGATGTTCATCATCTCGCAGCCCGACCTGGTGCTGGCGCAATGCCGCGCCGGCGTGGTCGGGTCGTTCCCGTCGCTCAACGCGCGGCCTTCCGGGGTGTTCGAGCAATGGCTCCAGCGGCTGACCAGCGAACTGACCGACAAGGATGCGCCGTTCGCCGTCAACCTCATCGTCCACCGCACCAACGATCGGCTGGAGGAGGATGTCGCGCTGTGCGTGAAGTATAAGGTGCCGGTGGTCATCACCTCGCTCGGTGCCCGGCCCGACATCAATGCCGCGATCCACAGCTATGGCGGCATCGTCTTCCACGACGTCATCAACAACATGTTCGCGAAGAAGGCGATCGAGAAGGGCGCGGACGGGCTGATCGCGGTGGCGGCCGGCGCCGGCGGCCATGCCGGCACTCTGTCGCCCTTCGCGCTGGTGCAGGAGATTCGCGAATGGTTCGACGGGCCGCTGGCGCTGTCGGGTGCCATTGCGAACGGCGCGGCGGTGGCGGCGGCGCGCGCGCTCGGCGCGGACCTGGGCTATATCGGCTCCGCCTTCATCGCGACCGAGGAGGCGATGGCGGTGCCCGCCTACAAGCAGATGATCGTCGATTCGGTCGGCGAGGACATCGTCTATTCGAACCTCTTCACCGGGGTGCATGGCAATTATCTCAAGCCCAGCATCGTCGCGGCGGGGCTGGACCCGGACGCGCTGGAGACCTCCGATCCCTCCCATATGAACTTCGGCGATCTCGCGGCGGGCAAGAAGGCATGGCGCGACATCTGGGGCTGCGGCCAGGGCATCGGCGCGATCCACGCGGTGGTGCCGGCGGCGGCACTGATCGCCCGGCTCGGCGAGGAATATCGCGCAGCGCTGGCGCGATTGGCGGCTTAGGCATCGCCCTTCCATCGACGGAAGCTGTCCGGGACGAAATCATCGCCATCGCCATCAGCAAAGGAAAACGATTCGCATTAGCTATTGCCGGAACGGATCGCGCATCCTAGGCAAACGCTATCGTGAACGCATTGCCTCCTTCCCCTCCCTCTCAGACCAGGCCGAAGCCCAGACGCCGCTGGCGCAGTTGGTGGCTGAAGCAGCTGCACACCTGGCACTGGATGAGCGCCGCGCTGTCGCTCGTCCTGATGCTGCTGTTTGCGATCACCGGCATCACCCTCAACCATGCGGAATCGATTTCCGCCAAGCCGGTCGTCATCGACAGGACGGGGCAATTGACGGTGCCGCTTCGCGCCCAACTGGCGCATCCTGCCACGGCCGATGCAGCGCTCCCGCCCGCCGTCGCGCGGGCGGTGAAACAGGCGGTCGGGCTCGATCCGGGCGGACGACCGGTCGAATGGTCGGATGACGAGGCCTATGTCGCGATGCCGCGGCCCGGCGGCGATGCCTGGGTCAGCATCGGGCGGGCGAACGGCAAGATCAGCGCAGAGACCACCGATCGCGGCTGGATCTCCTACCTCAACGATCTCCACAAGGGCCGCAACGCCGGGCGCGTCTGGTTCTGGTTCATCGATGTGTTCGCCGGCGCCTGCATCTTGTTCACGCTGACCGGGCTGCTGCTGCTCCAGATGCACGCCCGGCACCGGCGTGCGACCTGGCCGATCGTCGCCGCAGGGCTCGCGCTGCCCGTCATTCTCGCCATCCTGTTCATCCATTGAGGGGAAGACCATGCGTTCGAAATCTCTGTTGCCGCTGGGCGCCCTGATCGCCGCGCCGGCCGTTGCCGCCGGCACCGGGGCCGGCACCGTGACGGTCACCATCCCGCAACTGAGCGTCGCCGAATATCATCGCCCCTATGTCGCGATATGGCTGGAGCCGGCCGGTGGCGGCACGGCGCAGACGCTGGCAGTCTGGTACGATGTCCACAAAGCGGGCAACGAACCCGGCACCAAATGGCTGTCCGAGCTTCGCGCCTGGTGGCGCAAGGGCGGCCGCAGCCTGACTCTGCCGGCCAACGGCATCAGCGGCGCGACTCAGGCGCCGGGTCCGCATACCATCGCGCTGCCGACGTTACCGGCAGGCCATTATGTCCTCAACGTCGAGGCGGCCCGCGAAACTGGCGGGCGCGAGCTCGTGACCGTGCCGATCACGATCCCCGCCGGCGCCGCCCATGCCTCCGGCAAGACCGAACTGGGTGCCGTCACCCTCTCCGCCCGTTGAAGGATCGGCCGATGAAGATGCGTCGCCTCCGCCCGCTCGTTTCCCGCCTGCTTGGCCCACGCCTGCTCGTCGTCGCCGCGCTGGCCGCGCAGCCGAGCCTCGCCTCTGCCCATAGGATGTGGCTGCTGCCCTCCGGCACGGTGTTTTCGGGATCTGACAGCTGGGTTTCGGTGGACGCGGCCGTTTCGAACGACCTGTTCTATGCCGATCATTTCCCGCTCCCGACCGACGGGATCAAGGTGTGGGCGCCGGATGGTTCGCCGGGTGCGATCCAGAATGCCGCCAAGGAGCGCTATCGGTCGGTGTTCGACGTCGAGCTCGACAAACCGGGCACGTGGAAGATCGGGACGGAGACGTCCAGCGTGATGGGCAGCTTCACCGTTGACGGCGTGGAGAAGCGGATCGGTCGTCGCGGCTCGCCGCCGCAGCAGCAGGGAGGCGCCCCCGCCGCCGCGCCGCTGACCGTCGCGGACATCCCGGCCAACGCGACCGGCGTGAAGCTGACCGAGATGGTCAACCGCAACGAGATCTTCGTCACCGCCGGTGCGCCGACCAGAACGGTGTTCCAGCCGAACGGCAAGGGCCTCGAACTCGATCCGATCACCCACCCGGACGAGCTCGTCGCGGGCGAGGCGGCGCGCTTCCGCTTCCTGATCGACGGCAAGCCGGCGCCCGGCCTGAAGGTGACGGTGATCCCCGGCGGCAAGCGCTATCGCAACGACGAGGGTGCGATCGATCTGACCACCGATGCGGGCGGCGTGCTGACCGTCACCTGGCCCGGCGCCGGCATGTATTGGCTGAACGCCACCGCGACCGACGACAGGACCAGCACGCCGCACGCCACCGAGCGCCGGATGAGCTACGTCACCACGCTCGAAGTGATGACGCCGTAAGCCCGCCGTCATGAGGATCGCCCTGCCGCCGACGATATCGATCGCCGCCTTTGCCGATCGCGATGCGTCGGCGACGGTGGAGACGATCGGCGGCGAGACGATGGGCACCGGCTGGTCCGTCCATTATGTCCGGCCCCCGATCGCCGATCCCGCTGCCCTTCGGGCATCGATCGTGGCGCGGCTGGACGATCTGGTGGCGCAGTTGAGCCAGTGGGTCGAAGACTCGCACCTGTCGCGCTTCAACCGGGCGGCGGCGGGAACATGGCTGACGCTTCCACGGGATTTCGCCCATGTCGTGGCCCATGGCCTAACCATCGCCAGGGCGTCCGGCGGAGCCTTCGATCCGACCATCGGCGATATCGTCAATCTGTGGGGATTTGGGCCGGTGCCGGCTGCCCGGCCGCCCGCCGCCGATCGTGTCGCTGCGGCGCTGGCCAGCGCAGGCTGGCACCGCCTCGTCTTCGATCCGGCTGGTCCGCGGCTGCGCCAGCCGGGCGGGCTGGCGCTCGATTTCTCGGGCATCGGCAAGGGCCATGCCGTCGATGCCGTCTCCGAGCTGCTGAGCGCATCCGGCATCCGGCATCATCTGGTCGAGATCGGCGGCGAGCTGGCAGGGCGCGGGGTGCGGCCGGATGGCGATCCCTGGTGGGTCGATCTCGAAAACCCGCCCGGCGCCGCTCTGCCGCCGCTCCGGATCGCCCTGCATGGCCTCGCGGTCGCCACGTCCGGCAATTACCGGCGCGGCGATCACACGATCGAACCACGCACCGGCCTGCCGACGATCGACACGCTGTCGGTCAGCGTGATCCACGACCGCGCGCTGGACGCTGATGCCTGGGCGACGGCGCTCACCGTTCTCGACACCGAAAACGCGCTGGCGATGGCCGCCACTCACGGCATCGCGGCGCGTATCGTGAGGTTGGCCGGGGGCGTCGCCGAGGAGAGCATGAGCCCGGCGCTGGCGGCGATGCTGGCAGACTGAGCATCTGATACGCCCCAGCAACGAGTCTTGACATATTGAGACGCAGTTGCAATTGGCCGTCTCAATATTGCGAATGACTATCAAAGGGGTCCAAATGTTATCATCGCAGCGCACACGCATGTCCGGTTCCAGTTTCCTCGCACTTGGCTGCGTCGGAGCGATCTCGTCGGCATTCCCGGCCTATGCGCAGGCGACGCCGGCCCAGGCCGACACGCCATCGACCAATCTGGGCGGCGTGACGGTGACCGACACTGCGATCACCGAAGGCAGCTACAAGACCGATAAGCTTGATTCGCCGAAATACACCGCGCCGCTGATCGATACCCCGCGCTCGATCACCGTCATCGGCTCGCAGGTGATCAAGGATACCGCGTCGGCGACGCTCGCCGAGGCGCTGCGCACCGTGCCGGGCATCACGATGGGCGCCGGCGAAGGCGGCAATCCGCTCGGCGACCGTCCGTTCATCCGCGGCTTCGACAGCCAGAACTCGACCTATCTCGACGGCGTCCGCGACATCGGCGCGCAGACCCGCGAGACCTTCGACGTCGATTCGATCGAGGTCGTCAAGGGGTCGGACAGCGTCACCAACGGCAGCGGCAATGCCGGCGGATCGATCAACCTCGTCAGCAAGCTGCCGACGTCGGAACGGTTCATCGAAGCAGAGGGGACTTACGGCAGCGCCGACTACAAGCGCGGCACGATCGACATCAACCAGCCCATCAACGAATTTGTCGGCGTCCGCCTGAACGCGATGTATCACGACCAGAACGTCGCCGGTCGCGATGCGATCTTCCAGAAGCGCTGGGGCGTCGCACCGTCGGTGAAGATCGGGCTGACCGGGCCGACCAGCCTGACCGTCAGCTATTACCACCTGCATACCAACGAACTGCCGGATGCGGGCACGCCTTATACCTACACGCTGGCCAACGCGCCGGCGGGTGTCACGGAGACGGCTCCGGTCAGCCATTACACCACGCTCGGTGGGCAGGAGATCGATGTGCCGCGCGGCGCCTTCTACGGGCTCAAGGATCGCGACTTCCGCCATACCAACGTGAACGATTTCACCATCCGCGCGCAGCATGAGTTCGACAACGGGTTCATGATCCGCAACACGTCGCGCTACTCGCACACCGAGCAGGACTATATCGTGTCCCAGCCGGACGACCAGCAGGGCGACGTATATGGCAATGCCACGGGCACTGCGGCGAACGCGGGCGGTTATGTCTGGCGGCGCGCCAATACCCGCTACGGCTATTCGGAAGGCCTGATCAACCAGACCGACCTGACCGGCAAGTTCGACACCGGCAGCGTCAAGCACAGCATCGCGGGCGGCCTCGAATATAGCCATCTCCAGTCGGCATTCGGCACCTTCGTGTCGAACGCGCAGACCGGCACGGCGCTTTCCAGCGGCGCGACGCTGACGCCACGCTGCACCGCCGCCGCGATCGCGGCTTACTATTGCACCCCGGTCGGCAATCCGAATCCGAACGATCCCTGGGTCAGCACCACGAGCGATCTCGGCAGCACCGCCGCCGCGATCCAGAAGAGCCTGCCGATCACGCAGACGCTATCGCATTCGACCACCTATGCCGCGTCGTTGTTCGACACGATCACGCTGACCGACTGGCTGCTCGTCAACCTCGGCGGTCGCTACGATCATTATTCGACCAGCGTGAGTGCCGGCCTCGCCGCCACCTCCACCGCCGCGCGCACATGGGGCACCAAGAAGAACAATATCTGGACCTACCAGGCCGGCGTCGTGCTGAAGCCCAAGGACAATGGCAGCATCTACTTCTCCACGTCCAAGGCGGCGGTCCCGCCGGGCTCGTTCCTCGGCCAGGGTGCGGAGGATAACGGCCTGACCCCGGGCCGCGGCCAGACCACCGTCGATATCGACGCGCTCAAGGTCCAGAAGACGACCTCCTACGAAGTCGGTACGAAGTGGAACCTGCTCGACAATAATCTCAACCTGTCATTGGCGCTGTTCCAGACCAAGACGGTCAACGCCCGCACGACCGATGCCAACGGCCTCGCGCTCTATGTCGGCACGCGCCGCATTCGCGGTGTCGAGCTCAGCTACAACGGCAACATCACCGACAAGTGGAATGTCTTCGGCGGCTACACCTACATGCCGTCCAAGATCCTCGATTCCGGGCAGACCGTGACGGGCGGCATCTCGGCGCCGTCGGCCGGCATCGGCAGGGCCTTCCCGAACACGCCGAAGAACAGCTTCACCACCTTCACCAACTACAAGATCACGCCGAAGCTGACGCTGGGCGGCGGCGCGATCTACATGTCGAAGGTCTATGGTGGCTATTCGGATACCCGCGCGGTCCAGAATGGCGCGGTGGTGATCACCAAGACCCGCGCCACCTACGTGCCGAGCTACTGGCGCTTCGACGCCAATGCGTCCTACCAGTTGACCGACATGGTCAAGCTGCAGATCAACGCGCTGAACGTCGGCAACAAGCGCTATTTCGACAAGGCCTATGCCGCGCACTACGCCAACCAGGCGGCGGGCCGCACCGTGCTCGGCACGATCAGCGTCCGCTATTGAGGCTCGACTGCGGGCGGCATGCCGACAGGCGTGTCGCCCGCGGGCCGGGACGATCGATGACCGACCTTGCTTCCCTCAACGACATGAATGCGGAAGCCCTGCGCGACGCATTTTCAGGCCCACCGGCAGAGGTGGCGCGGCTGTTGCGCGTCGCGGCCGAAGGCGGCGCGGTCGAGGCGCAGCTCCGCCTCGGCCAGATGGCGCTGGATGGCCATGGCGTACCGCCCTCGCCCGTCGACGCGCTGCGCTGGTTCGGCATGGCCGCCAAGGCCGGGCACCCGATGGGCATGAACATGGTCGGGCGCTGCCTCGAGCATGGCTGGGGCACGGCGATCGACACGGCGCGTGCTGCGGACTGGTATCGCGCGGCGGCGGATCATGGCCTCGACTGGGGGTTTTATAATCTCGCGACCCTGCTGTCGCTTGGCGACGGCGTGGAAAAGGATCCGGCGCGCGCGCTCGGCCTGTTCGCGAAGGCGGCGGCGCTCGGCCACGCCAAGTCGATCAATATGGTCGGCAGCTTTTACGAAGACGGCTGGGCGGTGACGCAGGACCGCGCCGCGGCGGCCGTCCATTATCGCCGTGCGGCTGAGGGCGGGGATTTTCGCGGTCGCTTCAATCATGCTCGCCTGTTGATCGAAGGCGGCGAGGTGGATGACGCCCTTGGGTGGCTGCGCCGCGTGCCGGAAAGCGCCACGCCCCGTTTCATGGCGCAGATGTGCGCCTGGCTGGCGCGCCAGAGCGATCCGCGGCTGTGCGCGCTGGCGAACGAACTAGGCCTCGACCTGTGAGTCCGGATGGGTTATGCGAACGTGTCGCATTAGCCTCGGCGGCGTCTCGCGGCTGGCTCTTGGGAGATAGTCCGATTTTCGACACCAGGTCCGCCTCGATCGCCTGTGATGGCGAGGACGTCCGGACGCCGGCATCGTCTTCGATGGCGGTTGCCGAACGGGTCTTGCCCGTGGCGTGGGAGCGATCGGCCTATCAGGCATCCCGCCGTTTCCAGATTGGTCCGGCGCTGGCCTCGCTGCTGATGGTCGCCGGGTTGCTGTCCGGCTTCCTGTGGCTGAACGTCACCCCGAACCGGATCGCGAAGCACGATCTGCTGACGATCTCGCTGGCGATCACGCCGCCGCCGCCGCCCAAGCAGCCGCCCGCGCCCCTGCAAAAGCAGGTGACGGTCAAGCCGCTGCAACCGGCGATCGTCGCACCGCCACCGGTCGTGACCGTGCCGGCGCCGCCCAGCCCGGTCGCGACCGCTCCCGTTCCCACGCCGCCGCGCGTCATCGTCGCGCCGGCAGCGCCCGCTGCGCCCGTGGTCAGCGCGGCACCGCCGGCGACGCCGGCCGACGGCGGCGACCTGTCGTCGAAGATGATATTCGCCAAACCACCGAGCTATCCGATCGAGTCGCGCCGCCTGCATGAGGAGGGCACCGTGGTTCTCGCCGTGCTGCTGTCGGCGGAAGGGCAGGTCGCCGGCATCTCGATTGCCCAGAGCAGCGGATCGGATCGCCTCGATCAGGCGGCGCTGGCGGCCGTCCGCAAGTGGCGCTGGGCGCCGATCGTGCGTAATGGTCAGCCGGTGATGGTGCAGGGTCAGGTCAGGATGCCGTTCGTTCTGAAGCATTGAACGGTCGTGCTGGCCGGGACCGTCCGCGCGCTGCGCGGCTGATCCGCGACATTTCTGTATAACGCATACCCATATCCCCTGGGATCGGCTTGCGGCCGGTGTGCAGCCATGGTCTAAGACACCCCCTTGCAGGCCCATAAAGGGTCGTCGGCCAAGGGGCTTTCTGTCTATGCGTATCGTCTCGCTCGCATCCTGCGTTTCCCTTCTCGTGGCGCTGGGTGCTCCGGCCCTGGCGGCGGACAAGCCCGATCAGGGCGATGCCAAGGCGGCGGCGAAGGACGCGGCGAAGCCCGATAGCGATCTCACGCCCTTCCCGGCCGCCAAATCGATCAAGCAGTCGGCGGTGATCGGCGGCAAGCGCGTCGATTATGTCGCGACGGTCGGGTCGATCCCGGTCAAGGACGACAAGGGCAAGACGATCGGCGAGGTGGTCTACACGGCCTATACCGTGCCCGGTCGCGGCGCCGCGCGGCCCGTCACCTTCGCCTTCAACGGCGGCCCCGGCGCGGCCTCGGTGTTCCTCAACCTCGGCGCGATCGGGCCGAAGAAGGTGCAGTTCGGCGCGGCGGGCGATGCCCCGTCCGATCCCGCGATCCTGCATGACAATGCCAATAGCTGGCTCGATTTCACCGATCTCGTGTTCATCGATCCGATCGGAACCGGCTTCTCGCGCACCCGCGTTGACAAGGAGGCGACCAAGAAGGCCTTCTTCACCGCCGATACCGACATCCATTATCTCAGCCGCGTCGTCTATGACTGGCTGCTCCAGAACAACCGGATGACCAGCCGGAAATATCTCACCGGCGAAAGCTATGGCGGCTATCGCGTGCCGCGCCTGGCTTATTATCTCCAGACCGAACTCGGCGTCGGTATCTCGGGCATGACGATGGTGTCGCCCTATCTCGATCCGCCGGCGATCGGCGAGGACGACGCGCTCTCGCCGCTGCCGTGGATGATCAACCTGACCGCGATGGCAGCCGGCAATTTCGAGCGCCAGGGCAAGCCGCTCGACGAGACCACCATGGGCCCGGTCGAACTTTATGACCGCACCCAATATGTGCAGGATCTGCTCGCCGGCCCGTCCGACAAGGCGGCGACGGATCGTCTCTCCGCCAAGGTCGCGGAGTTGACCGGGCTCGATCCCGCACTGGTCCGCCGCATGAACGGGCGGGTCGATATCGGCACCTATCTGCGCGAGATCCGGCGCTCGCAGGGGCTGATCGGATCGGTCTATGATTCCAACTACACCTCCTACGATCCCTTCCCCGGCAGCGCCGACGCCAAATATAATGATCCGCTGCTGACCACGCTGATCGCGCCGACCACCTCGGCGATGGTCGATTTCGTCACCAACCAGGTCGGCTGGAAGGTCGAGGCGCGCTACAACACGCTGTCCTTCGAGGTGAACAAGGATTGGGATCGCGACGATTCGGACAGCCCGGTCACCGATCTGCGCAAGGCGATCGCGATCGATCCGAAGATGGTGGTCAACATCGTCCACGGTTGGAACGATCTGTCCTGCCCTTACTTCGGTTCGCGGCTGATCGTCGCCCAGATGCCGAGCTACGGCGTCGCCGAGCGGGTGAAGCTGCACATGTATCCGGGCGGCCACATGTTCTACGCGCGGGCGGACAGCGGGGCGGCGCTGCGCAAGGATATCATGGCCTCCTACGGGGCGATGTGATGAAGGCCGCGCTGCTTTCCGCGCTCGCTCTGCCGCTGCTGGTCGCGGCGGCACCCGCCCCTGTGACGCCGGCCGAACTGTCGGCGACCGTGCAGGAGATCGCCTCCGATCCCTATCAGGGCCGCGCACCGGGCACGCCGGGCGAGGCGAAGACGATCGCGTATCTGGTCGGCCGGCTGAAGGCGTTGGGTCTGAAGCCGGCTGGCCCGGGCGGCCAATGGACCCAGGCCGTGCCGATGATCCACGATGTCGCGGGCAAGCCGTCCAGCCTGGCGCTGACCGTCGGCGGCACCGATCTCGCGCCAGTGGTCGGCACCGACATCGCGCCGGGTACGACGCGCGCCACCGATCGCGTCCAGATCGCCGACGCGCCTCTGGTGTTCGTCGGCTATGGCGTCTCCGCGCCGGAACGCGGCTGGGACGATTTCAAGGGCGTCGATCTGCACGGCAAGATCGCCGTCTTCCTGGTCAACGATCCCGATTTCGAGGCGCAACCGGGTGACGGCGCCTATGGCAAGTTCGGCGGCAAGGCGATGACCTATTATGGCCGCTGGACCTACAAATATGAGGAAGCGGCGCGGCGCGGCGCGATCGGCGCTCTGATCGTCCATGAGGATGGGCCTGCCGGCTATGGCTGGAACGTCGCCGGCAACAGCGTCGGCGGCACCTATGCGCTGCCGGCGGCGGCGGGCCACCCCCAGCCCGTCGCGATGCAGAGCTGGATCGCGCGGCCCTTCGCCGAAAAGCTGTTCCGCGCGGCCGGCCTCGATCTGGCGACGCTCAAGCAGCAGGCGCGGCAGGCGGACTTCCATCCGATCGCGTTGAAGGGTGCGGCACTGTCGATCGATATGCCGGTCAAGTCGGACAGGATCGAGAGCCACAATGTGCTGGCGCAGATTCCGGGCACCGAGCATCCGCAAGAGACGGTGATGTTCGGGGCGCATTGGGATGCCTATGGCGTCGGCGCGGCCGACGCGCAGGGCCGGACGATCCGCCCGGGCGCGAATGACGATGGGCTCGGCGTCGCCGGCGTGCTGGCGCTCGCCAAGGCGTTCAAGGCGGGGCCGGCGCCACAGCGCACCCTCGTCTTCGGCCTGTGGACGGCCGAGGAGCGTGGCCTGCTCGGTTCTGAATATTACGCCCAGAATCCGGTCTTCCCGGTCGCCAAGACGGTGGGCGTGCTGACCATCGACATCCTCCAGACCGCAGGCCCCGCCAGGGATGTCGTGCTGATCGGCGCCGGGCAGGACAGCCTCGACCATGATCTGGCCGACGTCGCCCAGGGGCAGGGCCGCACGATCACGCCGGACAGCAAGCCGGAGCGTGGCCTGTTCTACCGCGCCGAC
The DNA here is from genome assembly GCF_027625475.1 of Sphingomonas abietis. Taxonomy (NCBI): domain Bacteria; kingdom Pseudomonadati; phylum Pseudomonadota; class Alphaproteobacteria; order Sphingomonadales; family Sphingomonadaceae; genus Sphingomonas; species Sphingomonas abietis. The sequence goes on along the minus strand of NZ_CP115174.1, from coordinate 4,394,179 downwards.
CATTTCTCGCTCGCCAAGCGCGGCGTGCCGACCTTGCTGATGATGGGCGCCGGCGGCGGCGCAGATCTCGTCGCCGGCGGCCGGGCAGCCGGCGACAAATGGGTCACCGACTATACCGCGCATTGCTATCATCAGACCTGCGACACCTGGTCGGCGGACTGGGATCTGCGCGGCGCGGCGCAGGATGTGAACCTGCTCTATGCGCTTGGCCGGCGACTCGCCTGGTCGCGCGAATGGCCGAGCTGGAACGCCGATTCGGAATTCAAGGCGCTGCGCGAGAAGACGGCCGCCGAACGGCGCTGACCGGCCGACCCGTGCTCCCCGCAGGTGGGGGCACGGGGATTGCGGCATGGCGGGGCTTTCCCCGGGGCAAGCCGATCTCCATATCGAGGGCGCAAAACGACAGCGCTGCCATCTAGCCTTTTCTAGCCACCTGCTCCAAAGGAGTGCAACGCTCGTCAGAAGCCGCAGCCGATGGAGCCTGCATGATCGAAAGTTTCTCCCGGACCCCGCCCTCGTCCCTCCAGTCCGCCACCCGACTGTTGCTGTTCGGTGCGACGGGCGATCTGTCGCAGCGGATGCTGCTGCCGTCGCTCTTCTCGCTCCACGCCGAGGAATTGATCGCGCCGGATCTCAAGATCATCGGTACGGCGCGCTCCGATCTGGACGATGAGGGCTTCCGCGCGGTCGCGGCCGAGGCGCTCGAAAAGTTCCTTTCCGCCGATGCGCGCAAGCCCGAGGCGATTCCGTCCTTCCTCGATCGGCTGCATTACGTGCCTCTCGATGCCTCCAAGCCCGAGAGCTTCTCGGCGCTCAGCGAGGTGATGGGCAGCGAATATAACCAGCACACCGCCATCTATCTCTCGACCGCGCCGTCGCTGTTCGGATCGACCATCGCCGGGCTCAAGCTGGCGGGCCTCGATGGCCCCAATGTCCGCATCGGCCTCGAAAAGCCGCTCGGCCACGATCTCGCCTCGTCCGCCGTGATCAACGATGCCGTCGCCGATGCCTATTCCGAGGGGCAGACCTTCCGGATCGATCATTATCTCGGCAAGGAGACGGTGCAGAATCTGCTCGCGCTGCGCTTCGGCAACCGCCTGTTCGAGCCGCTGTGGAATGCCGAGAATATCGAGCATGTCCAGATCACGGTGTCCGAGACGGTCGGCCTCGAGGGCCGCGTATCTTATTATGACGGCGTCGGCGCGCTGCGCGACATGGTGCAGAACCATATGCTCCAGCTGCTTGCGCTGGTGGCGATGGAGCCCCCTGCCCGCTTCGGCCCGCGCTCGGTGCGCGACGAGAAGGTCAAGGTGCTGCGATCGCTGCGCCCGATCGATCGCGCCACCGCGGCGACCCACACCGTCACCGGCCAATATAGCGAAGGCGCGGTCGCCGGAAAGTCCGTGCCCGGCTATATCGACGAGCTCCAGCAGCCCTCGACGACCGAGACGTTCGTGGCGGTGAAGGCACATGTCGACAATTGGCGCTGGCATGGCGTGCCCTTCTACCTGCGCACCGGCAAGCGCCTGCCGCACCGCCATAGCGAGATCGTGATCCAGTTCCGCGAGGTGCCGCACTCGATCTTCGCCGGGCGCGGCGCGGTGCTGCAATCGAACAAGCTGGTCATTCGCCTGCAGCCCGAGGAGAATATTCGGCTGACGATGATGGCCAAGGAACCGGGCCTCGATCGCGAGGGCATCCGCCTGCGCGAAGTGCCGCTCGATCTCTCGCTCACCACCGCCTTCGCCGGCTTCCGCCGCCGCATCGCCTATGAACGCCTGCTGCTCGATCTGATCGAGGGCGATCCCACATTGTTCGTTCGCCGCGACGAGGTGGAGGCGCAGTGGGAATGGATCGACGCGATTCGTGACGGATGGGAGGCTGCCAATGTCACGCCGCGTCCCTATGGAGCGGGGACATGGGGGCCATCCGCCGCGATCGCCCTCACCGAACGCGATGGAGTGCATTGGAATGATTGAGGCCGAATGGTGGGATTACGAGGATGCCGACGCGCTGGCCGAACAGCTTGCCGGTGATATCGGATTCATCATCGAAAGCGCGATCGACGCGCGCAACGAGTGCCTGCTCGTGCTGCCGGGCGGCAAGTCGCCGATCCCGGTGTTCGAGAAACTGAAGGCGCAGAAATTCCCGTGGAAGCGCGTGACGATCGTGCCCGGCGACGATCGGCTGGTCGATGTCACCGATCCGCTGAGCAACGCCAATCTGCTTGCCAAGAACTTCCTGCCGCTGGGCGCGCGGGTGCTGCCGATCGCGTCCGCCAATCTCGGCGTGCGCCAGGCCGGCGATGCGGCGGACGTGCGACTGTCCGATCTGAAGTGGCCGCCGGATCTGGTCTGGCTCGGCATGGGCACCAACGGCCATACCGCGTCGATCTTCCACGGCCCGGATTATGACGAGGCGCTGTCGTCCAAGAAGAAGGCGATCGGCCTCACCCCCGATCCCCTGCCGCCGGAAGCACCGGTCGCGCGGGTGACGCTCACCCGTTCGGCGATCCTGTCCGCCCGTTCGATCGTCATCACCATCGATGGCGACGAGAAGAAGCGGGTGCTCGAAGAGGCGCTCGAGCAGGGCGAGGCCTCCGAATGGCCGATCGGCCGCGTGCTGGCCGGCGCCGAACAGTCCATCGATATTCACTGGCGACAGAAATGACCCATCTCCACCCCACCGTCCACGCCGTCACCCAGCGGATCATCGAGCGGTCTCGCCCGATGCGCGCCCGCTATCTCGATCTGATCGAGCGGCAGCGGGACGCGGGGGTGGATCGGTCCCGCATGGGCTGCGGCAATCTCGCCCATGGCTTCGCCGCCTCGGGCGAGGACAAGGCGCAGATCCGCGCCGGCGGGGCGATGAACATCGGTATCGTCACCGCCTACAACGACATGCTGTCGGCCCATCAGCCTTATTATCGCTATTCCGAGCAGATGAAGCTCTGGGCGCGTGAGGTCGGCGCGACCGCGCAGGTGGCGGGCGGCGTGCCGGCGATGTGCGACGGCGTGACCCAGGGTCTGCCGGGCATGGACCTGTCGCTGTTCAGCCGCGACACGATCGCGATGTCGACCGTGATCGGGCTCAGCCACGGCATGTTCGAGGGCACGACCCTGCTCGGCATCTGCGACAAGATCGTGCCGGGCCTGCTGATCGGGGCGCTGCGCTTCGGCCATCTGCCGGCGATCCTGATCCCGGCCGGGCCAATGCCGTCCGGCCTTGCCAACAAGGAGAAGCAGCGCGTCCGCCAGCTCTATGCGGAAGGCAAATGCGGGCGCGAGGAGCTGCTGGAGGCCGAGAGCGCCTCCTATCATGGCGCCGGCACCTGCACCTTCTACGGCACCGCCAACAGCAACCAGATGATGATGGAGATGATGGGGCTGCACATCCCCAACGCCGCCTTCATCAACCCGGGCACCAAGCTGCGCCAGGAACTGACCCGCGCCGCCGTCCATCGCCTCGCCGAGATTGGCTGGAGCGGCGACGATTACCGCCCGCTCGGCAAGGTCGTGGACGAAAAGGCGATCGTCAACGCGGTGATCGGCCTGCTCGCCACCGGCGGGTCGACCAACCATGCGATCCATATCCCGGCGATGGCGCGCGCGGCGGGGATCATCATCGACTGGGAGGATATCGATCGGCTCTCGGCAGTGATCCCGCTGGTGACGCGCGTCTATCCGAACGGATCGGGCGACGTGAACCATTTCCAGGCCGCCGGCGGCCTCTCCTACGTGATCTCGACGCTGCTGGAGCATGGCCTGCTGCATGGCGATATCCTGACCATCGCGAAGGGCGGCTTCGCCGATTACAAGAGCGATCCACGCCTGATCGACGACGCCCTGGTGTGGGAGCCTGCCCCCGCCGAGCCGCTCGACGACACGATGGTGCGCCCCGCCTCCAACCCCTTCCAGCCCGATGGCGGGATGCGTCTGGTGAAGGGCAATATCGGGCGCGGCACCTTCAAGACCAGCGCCGTCGATCCGTCGCGCTGGACGATCGAGGCGCCGGCGCGCGTCTTCTCCGACCAGAATGACGTGCTCGCCGCGTTCAAGGCGGGCGAGCTGGAGCGCGACGTGATCGTCGTCGTCCGTTTCCAGGGGCCGCGCGCCACCGGTATGCCCGAGCTGCACAAACTGACGACGCCGCTCGGCGTGTTGCAGGATCGCGGTTTCCGCGTCGCCCTCGTCACCGATGGGCGGATGTCGGGCGCGTCGGGCAAGGTGCCGGCGGCGATCCACGTTTCCCCCGAAGCGCTGGGCGGCGGCCTGCTCGGCCGGGTCCGCGACGGCGACATCATCCGCCTGTCCGCCGAGGAGGGCTCGCTGGAGGCCCTGGTCGATTTCGACGAATGGGAGTCCCGGCAGATGGCGGATGCGCCGCTGCCCCCGATCGGCACCGGGCGCGAGCTGTTCGCATTCATGCGCCACGGCGCCGACGAGGCCGAAAAGGGCGGATCGGCGATGCTCGCGGCGATGGATGCGTTCGTCTGAGCGAGCGTTCATCGCCGCCCGCTCCTGACCGCGTTGTAATGACGCGGCATGGCGGTTTGCGCTAAGGGTCGATGATGAACGCCTCCTCACATGACCATGACCATGACCATGACCATGACCATGGTCGCCCCCATCGCGACCACGGCCATCAGCATGATCACGGTCATAGTCATGGTCATCACGACCATGGCCATCATGGGCACAGCCATGGCCCCGGCGGGCATCACGACCATGCCGCCGGCGCCAGCGCCAATCGCATCGGGATCGCGCTCTGCCTGAACCTGTCGGTGCTGGGCGCCGAACTGGCGGGCGCATGGTGGTTCGGCAGCCTCGCCTTGCTGTCCGACGCCGCGCACATGTTCACCGATGCGGCGGCGCTCGCCATTGCCCTGGCGGCGCTGGCGATCGCCAAGCGGCCGGCCGACGATCAGCGCAGCTTCGGCTATCGCCGCTTCGAGATTCTCGCCGCCGCCTTCAACGCGGTGCTGCTGTTCATCGTCGGGGGCGTCGTGCTGGTCGAGGGCGTGCGGCGCTTCTTCGATCCGGTGCCGGTCGCGTCGCTGGGCATGATGGCGGTCGCGGCCCTGGGCCTCGTCGCCAATGTGATCGCGATGGCGGTATTGTCCGGCGGCCGGGGCCACTCGATGGCGGTCAAGGGCGCCTATCTGGAGGTGATGGCCGATGCGCTCGGCTCGCTCGCCGTGATCGTCGGGGCCGCCGCGATCTGGTTCACCCATTTCCAGTGGATCGATCCGCTGATCGGCATCGGCATCGCGCTCTGGGTGTTGCCGCGGACGTGGAGCCTGCTGCGCGACACGACCCAGATCCTGCTCGAAGGCGTGCCGTCGCGGCTGTCGCTCAACGAGGTCCGCGCGGCGATCGCCGGGGCGGAGGGCGTCGGCGGCGTCCACGATCTTCACCTCTGGTCGCTGGCCGGCGACGATGCCAGCCTCACCGCGCATGTCGAGCTGGCGGACGCGGCGGAGCCCGAAGGGGTGCGGGTCGCCTTGATCCGGATGCTCGACGAACGCTTCTCGGTGCGGCACGTGACGCTCCAGCTCGAACAGGGGCCATGTTGCGAGGCAGGGCATCTCCATCCATAATCAGGCGGACATGACCAAGGCTTATAAGATTCTGACTGCGGGTCAGTGGGCGGGCTGGCAGGATCGCGGCGAGTTCAGCGGCGCACCGATCGACATCGAGGATGGCTATATCCACCTCTCCACCGCCGCGCAGGTGGCGGAGACCCACGCCAAGCATTTCGAGGGGCTGCACGATCTGGTGCTGGCCGAGGTCGATCTGGTGCAACTGGGCGACGCCGTGGTGTGGGAGCCGTCGCGCGGCGGCCAGCTCTTCCCGCATGTCTACGGCACCATTCCGCTCGATGCGGTGACCGACGCGCGGGCCATTCCCGAAGATTGACGTCCGCCCGCGCGATCTCCGGCGAGATCGCTCAGGCTGCCTCCCAGCGCTCCTCGTCGCCGAGCCGGATGCGCTCGGCCTGGCTCACCGCGTCGGCGGCGCGCAGCGCGGCGAGGATGCGCATCAGATGGGCGAGGTCATGCACCTCCAGATCGACCTGGAAGGTGTGGAAGCTGGTGTCGCGATGGACCAGCGATAGGTTGAGGATGTTGGCGGCGTGCGCGCCGAGGATGCCCGCCATCGCGCCCAGCGATCCCGGCTCGTTGCGCAAGATCACCGAGAGCCGCGCGGTGCCGCCGTCGGACTTGTCGCCCCAGGCGAGATCGACCCAATCGGCCTCTTCCGGCCCGGCCGCCAGGGTCGGGCAGTCGATCGCATGGACCTCCACCGGCGCATCGGGCTTGCGCAGGCCGACGATCCGGTCGCCGGGTACGGGATGGCAGCATTCGGCGAGCTGGAAGGCGACGCCGGGGGTGAGCCCGCGGATCGACACCGCGTCGCGATGCGGCACCGGCCGCGCGCTGGCCTCGGCATCCGCGCCCGGCATCAGCGCCTCGGCGACGGCGGCATCGTCGATCGTGCGGCGGGCGATCGCCTCCATCAGCGCATTCTCGTCGCCGACATGGAGGCGCTTGACCGCCTGCGCCAGCGCATCGGGCTTCAGCGGCGCCGGTAGCCGCGAGACGATCTCGTCGTAGAATTTCCGGCCGAGCGCGATCATCTCCTCGCGCTCCTTCTGGCGGACGAAGCGGCGCAGCGTCGCCTTGGCCTTGCCGGTGACGACGAAGTTCATCCATTCGGGCTGCGGCTTCTGCGCGGCGGACTTCAGCACCTGCACCTGATCGCCATTCTGGATCGGCGTGCGCAGCGGCACCAGCCGGCCGTTCACCTTCGCCCCGACCGCCTGGTTGCCGAGATCGGTGTGGACGGCATAGGCGAAATCGATCGGGGTCGATCCCTTGGGCAACTGGATCAGCTCGCCATTGGGGGTGAAGGCGAAGATGCGATCCTGATACATCGCCATGCGGGTATGCTCGAGCAGCTCCTCGGGGCTGTCGGCATGGTCGAGGATCTCGACCAGATCGCGGATCCAGCTGACCTTGGTGCCGCCGACATCGGCCGCGGTGCCCTGCTTGTACGCCCAGTGCGCGGCATAGCCATATTCGGCCTGGGCGTGCATCGCCTCGGAGCGGATCTGCACCTCGATCCGCACCTTCTCGTTGTGGATCACCGAGGTGTGGAGCGAGCGATAGCCGTTGCGCTTGGGGGTCGAGACATAATCCTTGAAGCGGCCCGGCACCATCGGCCAGCGCTCGTGGATGAACCCCAGCGCGCGATAGCATTGCTCGGTATCCGCCACGACCACGCGGAACGCCATCACGTCGGACAGCTGCTCGAAGCTGATGTGGCGCTCGGTCATCTTGCGCCAGATCGAATAGGGATGCTTCTCGCGGCCCGATACCTCGGCCTGGATGCCATGGCGGCGCAGCATCATGGTGAGGCCCGAGGCGATGCGCGCGATCCTGTCGCCGCCGCCTTCCTTGAGCTGCTCCAGCCGCTTGGTGATCGACTCATAGGCTTCGGGTTCGAGGATCTGGAAGGCGAGCGTCTGCATTTCCTTCATGAACTCGTACATGCCGACGCGCTCGGCGAGCGGCGCGTAGATGTCCATCGTCTCCCTGGCGATGCGGCGACGTTTCGCCTCGCGCGGGATATGGTGGAGCGTGCGCATATTGTGCAGCCGATCGGCCAGCTTCACCAACAGCACGCGAATATCGTCGGACATGGCGAGCAGGAACTTGCGGAGATTCTCCGCCGCCCGCTCATTCTCGGACTGCGCCTCGATCTTCGAGAGCTTGGTGACGCCATCGACCAGCCGGGCGATATTGGGACCGAACAGCTTCTCGATCTGCTCCGGCGTGGCGACCGTATCCTCGATCGTGTCGTGCAGGATCGCGGTGGCGATCGTCTCGTCGTCGAGATGGAGATCGGTCAGGATGCCGGCCACCTCGATCGGGTGGCTGAAATAGGGATCGCCGGACGCGCGCTTCTGCGAACCATGCGCCTGCATCGAAAAGACATAGGCGCGATTGATCAGATCCTCGTCTGCATCGGGATCATAGCGGCGTACCCGCTCGACGAGTTCATATTGTCTGAGCACGGACGCATGATGTGGTTGTCAGGTGGTCCAGCACAAGCCCGCAAATCGCCGAAGATCGCGCTTTTTCAACGACAGTGTTGCCCGCCCGCGTCGGCATTTGGGTTTTTCGGTAACAGCCTCTATCTTAGGACAAAGAGGAGAGGCCCGTGGAAGACAGCGACGTCGTTCGCCGGATCGTGACCGGCTGCAGTTTGACAGCCGCACTGGAGGTCGTGGGGGAGCGCTGGTCGTTCCTGATCCTGCGCGGCGCGTTCAACGGGCTGGAGCATTTCGAGCAGTTCCAGTCGACGCTGGGCATCGCGCGCAACATTCTCGCCAACCGGCTTTCGCGGCTGGTGGCGCACGGCCTGCTCGAACGCTGCCCCTGCACCGACGACAAGCGCAAGGTGGAATATCTGCTGACCGAGAAGGGGGCGGCGCTGTTGCCGGCGCTGGTGTCGCTCAGGCAGTGGGGCGCCAAGTGGGCGGCGTGCGGCCCGACCAGCTCCCGGTTGGTGGATGCGCGCGACGGCCTTCCGGTGCAGGAAATGTCGATCTTCGCCGCCGACGGGCGCAAGCTCGACATGAACGAGCTGCGCTGGATCGTTCTCGATCAGGACGAGGAGGTCGCCGCCGAGCGTCCGATGGCCGGCCGCGTCGCCGCGGCCGGCTGAGGCTCGATCATTCGTAGTCGGGGCCGACATTCTGGTTGCGCGCCGGAGCCGCGGCGGTGAGGCGCAGGGCCTCCGCCGACTGGGCGAGCGAACCCATCTCGTCCACCGCATCATCCTCATCGACCTGCACGCGCTGAAGGCCCGTGATCGCCGATTCGGAGAGATGATTCGGAGTAACCGTTTCGTCTGCGATCTCGCGCAGGGCGACGACCGGATTTTTGTCCCGATCGCGATCGATGGTCAGCTCCGCCCCGCCCGAGATCTGGCGCGCGCGGTGAGCCGCGAGCAGCACGAGATCGAAGCGGTTGGGGACCTTGTCGACGCAATCCTCGACGGTGACGCGCGCCATGCTGGCTCCGTAATATAATGACAGACTGTCGGATGAACGGTGGCAGGTAGCGAGGCGGAGCGTTTCTGTCAATGAAAGCGGCCGTCCCGGCCCGGCGATGCTTGCCTTTCGGGTGGGCGGGGCGGCATGGAAGGGCCATGGCCATCCTCGATGCCGACAGCCGCGACCGCTTCGAGGTCGACGGCAACCGGCTCCACCTCCTGATCGATCCCGACGCACGGCTGGAGGCGCTGATCGCGCTGATCGACGGCGCCGAGCATCATCTGCGGCTGCTTTATTATATCTTCTGGGACGATCCGGTCGGCATCCGCGTGCGCGACGCGCTGATGGCGGCCTGTGCGCGCGGCGTGACGGTGTCCCTGCTGGTCGACGGGTTCGGCAGCGAACGGGCCAGCGACGGCTTCTTCGCGCCGCTGCGCGAGGCCGGGGCGGCGGTCTGCCGCTTCCTGCCGCGCTTCGGCCGTCGGTATCTGCTGCGGAATCACCAGAAGCTGGCGCTCGCCGACCAAGGGCGCGCGCTGGTCGGCGGGTTCAACGTCGCGCAGGGCTATTTCGGCACCGGCGAAGAGGATTGGCGCGATCTCGGTCTTCTGGTGGAGGGCCCGGCGGCGGCGCATCTCCACGGCTATTTCGATCATATCCAGGCCTGGGCGCAGGATCCGAAGGCGAGGATCCGCACGCTCAACCGCTGCCTCATTCGCAAGAGCCAGAAGAGCGGGCAGCTGCGCTGGCTGTTCGGCGGGCCGACCCAGCGGCTCAGCCCCTGGGCGCGCGCGCTCAAGGCCGATATCGGCCGGAGCCGGCGGCTCGACGTGATCGCCGCTTATTTCGCGCCCAATCCCGGGATGTTGCGGCGGATCGGCCGGCTGGCCCGGCGCGGCACGCTGCGGATCATCTCGGCGGCGAAATCCGACAACACGATGACGATCTCGGCGGCGCGCCACTGCTATGTCCGGCTGCTCCGGCGGGGCGGGCGGATATGGGAATATCAGCCGCAGAAGCTCCACACCAAGCTCTTCGTCGCGGACGATGTGAGCTATATCGGCTCGGCCAATTTCGACATGCGCAGCCTCTACATCAATTGCGAGATCATGCTGCGGATCGACCATGCCCCGCTTGCCGAGCGCCTCCGCGGATATTTCGAGCAGGAGGTCGAAGCCTCGCGCGAGGCGAGCCTCGCGCTGATCCGCGAGCGTGCCGGCTGGTGGATGCGGACGAAGTGGCGGCTGGCCTATTTCGTGGTGGCGGTGGTCGACTACACCGTCACCCGCCGCCTCAATTTCCGCACGCCGGGGGCCGACATCGGTTAGTCGTTGCGGAACCACCAGAGCTGGGCCGGCGGCACGTTCCAGAATTCGAAGGCATGATCGACATGCTTGAACGAGGGCGCGACGATATCGCGCACCTTGGGATTGAACTGGTAGACGAGGAAGGCGCCGCCGGGGCGCAGCGCGGCCGAGGTCGCATCGGCGATGGCGGGGCCGATGCCGGGCGGCAGCGTCGAGAAGGGCAGGCCGGAGCAGGCATAATCGGCCTGGCCGAAGCCCAGCTGCTCGAGAATCTCGTTCACGTCGACCGCCGACCCGTTGACGATCTGCAACCGCGAATCGGGAATCGAGATCTTCAGATATTCGCAGAAATCCGGATTGGTATCGATCGCGACCAGCGTCGCGTCGGGCGCCAGGCGCTCCAGGATCGGCCGGGTGAAGGTGCCGACGCCGGGGCCATATTCGACGAACAGCTTGGTGTTGGCCCAATCGACCGGCGCCAGCATGCGATTGATCACCGCCTTGGACGACGGGATGATCGAGCCGACCATGACGGGATGCTTGAGAAAGCCGCGAAAGAACATCGCCATGGGCCCGGGGGCCGCCTTCGCACGTTTTCGATTTGCGGCCTGTTCCGCAGAAAAACCGGTCATGTTTTCTCCACTCTGGGCCTTGCCCGGTGTCAGCGTTGGCAAGCCCGGGCCGCGAAGGCAAGCGTCCATCGTGATCGTGGCGCGACTATGCGATTTCAGGGCCGTGTCCGGCAAGGCGTGGCGACTCGTCTTTTTCCGCTTCGTCGTGGGGTGGCCTCGGTCTATCCCGCCGGCCGATGCTGATTCCTCCGCCCGGCGCGATCGCGGTGATCTTCCTGTCCGGCCGTACCGCGGCCGACCCCGAAGGCTATGGCGAAGCCGCCGCCGCGATGGAGCGGGCGGCGGCATCGCGCGATGGTTATCTCGGCATCGACTCGACGCGGGACGACAAGGGCGTCGGCATCACGATCAGCTGGTGGCGGGACGGGGCGTCGGCGCTCGCCTGGCGCGACGATCCCGATCATGCCCGCATCCGCGACCATGGCCGCGCGGTCTGGTACGACTGGTATCGCGTGATCGTCACGACCGTCGACCGCGCCTATGAATGGGCGCGGCCGACCGCCGGACGCGAGCGGGACTAGGCGCTCTTGTCGGCCGGCTTGAACATGCCGGGGGAAACGAAGCCGATCGGCTCGATCGCCATCGCATCCTGTTTCAGGCGAGACGCCATCTGCTCATATTCGCGCTCCATCTCGGGGGTGACCGAGGCGCGGGTCTCTTCGAGCGCATGGGTGAAGTGGGCCATCGTCACGGTCTGCGCGTCGAGCGAATCGCGCAGCGCCATCAGCCCAGCGCGGCGTACCAGATCCTCCAGGTCCGCGCCGGTGAAGCGATCGGTGCGGCGCGCCAGCACGTCGAGATCGACATCGTCGGCCAGCGGCATCTTGCCGACGTGGATGCCGAGGATGCGCCGCCGGCCGCCCTCGTCGGGCACGGAGACATAGACCAGTTCGTCGAAGCGGCCCGGCCGGAGCAATGCCGGGTCGATCAGGTTGGGCCGGTTGGTCGCGCCGATAACGACGACCGACTGCAATTCCTCCAGCCCGTCCATCTCGGCGAGGATGGTGTTGACCACCCGCTCCGTCACCGCCGGCTCCCCCAGCCCGCCGCCCCGCGCCGGCACCAGCGAATCGAGCTCGTCGATGAAGATCACCGTCGGCGCGACCTGGCGGGCGCGGGCGAACAGCCGGCTGATCTGCTGCTCGCTCTCGCCATACCATTTGCTGAGCAGGTCGCTCGACTTGGTGGCGATGAAATTGGCCTGCGCCTCGCGCGCGACCGCCTTGGCGAGCAGGGTCTTGCCGGTGCCGGGCGGCCCATAGAGCAGGAAGCCCTTGGCGGCGCGGATCCCCATGCGGCGGAAGGCATCGGGATGCTTCAGCGGCAGTTCGACGCCCTCACGCAGCTTCTCGCGTGCGGCATCAAGGCCGCCAATATCGTCCCAGCCCACATTGGGCGCCTGCACCATCACCTCGCGCATCGCCGAGGGCTGCACGCGTTTCAGGGCGCCGAGAAAATCCTCGCGGGTCACCGACAGCTCGTCCAGCACCTCGGGCGGGATCGTGCGTTCCTCGAGGTCGAGCTTGGGCATGATCCGCCGCACCGCCTCGATCGCCGCCTCGCGGCACAGCGCGGCGAGATCGGCGCCGACGAATCCGTAGGTGGTGCGGGCCAACTCCTTGAGGTCGACCGTGTCGCCAAGCGGCATGCCGCGCGTGTGGATGCCGAGGATCTCGCGGCGGCCGCGCTCGTCGGGCACGCCGATCACGATCTCGCGATCGAAGCGGCCGGGCCGGCGCAGTGCCTCGTCGATCGCCTCGGGGCGATTGGTGGCGGCGATGACGACCAGGTTGGTGCGTTTCTCCAGCCCGTCCATCAGCGTGAGCAACTGCGCGACGAGACGCTTCTCGGCCTCGCCGGTCACCTGGCCCCGCTTGGGCGCGATCGAATCGATCTCGTCGATGAAGACGATCGACGGTGCCGCCTTGGTGGCCGCCTCGAACACGTCGCGCAGGCGCTTCTCGCTCTCGCCATAGGCCGATCCCATGATCTCGGGGCCGGCGATATGGAAGAACTCGGCATCGCTCTCATTGGCGACGGCGCGGGCGAGCCGGGTCTTGCCGGTGCCGGGCGGGCCGTGGAGCAGCACGCCCTTGGGCGGCTCGACGCCGAGCCGCTCGAACAGTTCGGGGTAGCGCAGCGGCAGCTCGACCATCTCGCGGATCTGGTCGATCGTGTCGCCGAGACCGCCAAGATCGTCATAGGTCACGTCGGCGCGCCGCGCCTCCTTGGGCTCCTCATATTCGGCGCGCAGCTCCACCTCGGTGGTCTGGTCGATATGGACGATGCCCTTGGGCGTGGTCGAAACCACGACGAGGCGGATTTCCTGGAGCGAATAGGCCGGCCGGTTGAGCATCTGGCGCAGCTGGGGCGGCAGGTCGTCCTGCGTCACTCGCTGCTGGCCGGTGGTGGCGACGACATCGCCGGCGGTCAGCGGCTTCATCTGGAAGCTGCGCTTCAACGCCGCGCCCGACCCTTGGAGACGGAGATTTTCTTGTGCAGGTGCGAACACGACCCGCTGGGCGGGCTTGCTGTCGGCCTTGCGAACCTCGATGAAGTCCCCCGATCCGACCCCGGCATTGGCCCGCTGGAGGCCATCGAGGCGCAGGATATCGAGGCCTTCATCCTCCGGATAGGGCTGCACGGCGCGAGCCGGAGTCGTGCGCTTGCCGACGATCTCCACGACATCGCCGTCGACCACGCCGAGCATCTGCATCGCACGGCGCGGCAGGCGCGCCAGCCCGTGCCCGCTGTCATCGGGGCGCGCATTGGCGACTTGCAGCCGCGCGCTGCGGGTCTGATCGAGAGTGTCGGCGTCGGCCATCATTCCTGCTCCGTCATCGTTTGGAGGCGGGGGAGAGATAGGCAACGCACCGGCCGGCTGCGAGAGGCAGGGGCATCAATAAAAAAAGGCCGCCCCGAAGGACGGCCTGAAGTTTTAGGAGAGGATGCCTGAAAGGCCCGATCTTTGTGCGGCGATCCGGGTTTTTGTGCAAGTGCGAAACCACGGGACTTGCGTTGCAATTTATGCAATCAGCAGCGCTGAACGAACCAGAGAAACCGGGCATGCCGTTGCACGGATAAAATTTCTGGCTTATTTGCAATGCACAACAAGCACCGGTGGAACATCCGGAGCGAGGCCGCCGATGCGACGATTGCCACCGCTGACCGCCGTTGAGGCTTTTGTGCAGGTCGCGCGCCTGGGCTCGGTGAAAGCCGCTGCCGAGGAACTGGCATTGTCCTCTCCCGCGCTCAGCCGCCGGGTGCAGGCAATGGAGCGCTTCATCGGCCGCCCCCTGTTCGCCCGCCGACACCAGGCGATGCTGCTCAACGGCGATGGCGAGATGCTGCTGTCACGGATCGCGCCGGCGCTCGACGCGCTGGGCGAGGCGATCGAGCAGGTGACCGGCGAGGCCGAGATCATGCGCCTGAAGCTCGGCGTGCTGCCGCTCTACGCCTCGCGCCAGCTGATCCACCGCCTGCCCGATCTGCGCGCGCATTATCCGCATCTCCACATCGATATCGATACCGGCGCCCACGCGCTGGCGCGGCTTGGCGATGGGCTGGATGCGGCGATCGTGCTGGCCCGCGAGATCGAGCCGCCGCTGTACGGGCGCCGGCTCGGGCGTAACCGCATCGTCGCGATCGGCAACCGCGCGACGCAGGAAGGGCCGAATGCCTTCAAGGTGCCGGCCGATCTGGCGCGCACCACGATCCTGCTTCATCGCGACATGCAGGATAATTTCATGCTGTGGCGTCAGGCGATCGGCATGCCGCAACTGGAGCCGGCGGCGATCGACATGTTCGATTCGGGCCAGCTGATCCTCGAATCGGCGGCCGAGGGGCTGGGCGTCGCCTTCATGCTCGATTTTCATCTGGAAGGCGCGAGCGACCCGCGGCTGGTCAAGCTGTTCGCCGAAGAGGCGGAGGCCGAATCGCAATATTGGTTCGTCTGCCGCCGCGCCGCGCTGTCGCGCCGGCCGGTCAGGCTGTTCCACGACTGGCTGGTCGGCAGCGTGCAAGGCTGAAGTCCCGATCCATCCGGGCGTAGCCAGGACGGATCGGGTTTCGGGCTATCGCCGGATCAGGCGTCGGCACCAAGCTTGGCGGTGACGATCTTGCCGGGGCTGCGCGGCGGCTCGCCCTTGGGCAGCGCGTCGACATGCTCCATGCCTTCGATCACTTCGCCCCACACGGTATACTGGTTGTCGAGGAAGCGGGCATCGTCGAAGCAGATGAAGAACTGGCTGTTGGCCGAGTTCGGGTTGGACGAGCGCGCCATCGAGCAGACGCCACGGACATGCGGCTCGCGGCTGAACTCGGCCTTGATGTCGGGCTTCTTGGAGCCGCCCATGCCGGTGCCGGTCGGATCGCCGCCCTGCGCCATGAAGCCGGGGATCACGCGATGGAACACGACGCCATCGTAGAAACCTTCGCTCGCGAGCTCCTTGATCCGCTCGACATGGCCGGGTGCCAGATCGGGGCGCAGCTTGATGACGACATCGCCGCCCTTGCCGTCGCCGGCATCGAGGGTGAGGGTCAGGGTGTTCTCGGCATCGGCCATCATGTCTCTCCTACTATGAAATGGTCGGTGGATGGGGAGCCTCTAGGCGGAGGCGACTGCGCTCGCCAGTCCATATCGCAAGCGACCCAGTGCAACGGCCCTGTCGCGCGGCGGGGTCGAGCATGGACGGGCGATGGGATGCGACATGCAGCCCCATCTAGTATCGGGATGCCCGGATGAAAGGGCTGACAGGCCGAACTTCCCCGTCTAAGGGCGCAAGGGTGGTTCTGCGCGACAAGGAGGCGGCCGATGAGCGACACCGACCTCGAGGCTCCGGAGATTCACGGGGCGTCCACCGCTGACGCCGAGATCGCCGAGCCCAGCCATGACAATGAGAACCGGCTGACCCGCGACTTCGTCGATACCGTCGTCGATCATGTCGAGGCGGGTGATGCCGACGAGGCGCGCGCGCTGGTCCGTCCGCTCCACCCCGCCGATGTCGCCGATCTGTTCGAGCTGGCGCCTGCCGATGCGCGTGCGCCGCTGGCCAGTGCGCTGGCGGAACTGCTCGACGGCGACGTGCTCGCCGAGATGAACGACTGGGTGCGCGACGAGGTGCTCCGCGCGCTCGACGCGCGGCAGGTCGCGGCGCTCGCCACCGAGCTCGATACCGACGACGCCGTTGCGATCATCGAGGACATGGACCTCGAGGACCAGCGAGAGGTGCTCCGCGCGCTCGATCCCGACGATCGCGCCGCGATCGAGGAGGCGCTGAGCTATCCCGAGGAATCCGCCGGCCGCCTGATGCAGCGCGACTTGATCGCGGTGCCCGAGCATTGGACCGTGGGCGGCGTTCTCGACTATCTGCGCCGCAACGAGGATCTGACCACCGATTTCTGGGAAATCTACGTCGTCGATCACGCGCACCACCCGATCGGCACCTGCAAGCTCAGCTGGGTGCTGCGCACGCCGCGCGACGTTGCCATCGCCGACGTCATGCAGCGCGAGCAGACCCTGATCCCGGTCGACATGGACCAGGAGGAGGTCGCCCTCCGCTTCCAGAAATACGCGCTGATTTCGGCCGCCGTGATCGATTCGGCCGGCCGGCTGGTCGGCATGGTCACGGTCGACGATATCGTCCACATCATCCAGCAGGAAGCCGGCGAGGATATCCTCGCCATGTCGGGCGCCGGTGATGGCGACATCAACGAGCCGCTGCCGCGCACCATCCGGTCGCGGATGATCTGGCTGCTGATCAATCTCGCCACCGCGATGCTCGCGGCTTCGGTGATCGGCGTCTTCTCCGGCGCGATCGAGAAGCTCGTGGCGCTGTCGGCGTTGATGACGATCGTGTCCGGCATGGGTGGCAACGCCGCGACACAGACGATGGCGGTGACGGTGCGGGCGCTCGCGACCAACCAGCTCACCTCGTCCAACACCTGGCGCATGATTGGCCGCGAATGGTGGATCGCTCTGGCCAATGGCGTCGGGCTTGGCGCGCTGATGACGATCGGCTGCCAGCTTTACTATCACGATATCGGCCTTTCGATGATCCTGCTTGCGGCAATGATCATCAACAGCATCAACGCCGGATTGGCCGGCGTGCTGATCCCGCTCGGGCTGGAGAAACTCAAGGTCGATCCGGCGGTGACCTCCACCGTGTTCGTGACGACGATGACCGATTGCATGGGCTTCTTCGCCCTGCTGGGGCTCGCCACGCTCTTCAACGTGCAGTGATATTGTCGCCCGTCGCGGGCCTTCCCATATCGGGCGGCAGATGACGCTTCATATCACCAAGGTCGCGGTCGGCTGCGCCGAGATCGACACGCTGCGCGAACGCATGGATGCGCGGGCGGAGGCTGGCGAAACCTACCTGGTCACCCGCTTCCGGCCGAAGCGCGAAAGCGAACTGATCGGCGGCTCGGTCTACTGGATCATCAAGCACCGGCTGGTCGCGCGGCAGGAGATTCTCGGTTTCGCCGACGATCCCGACGGCAAGCGCTGCCGTATTCTCCTGTCGGCCGAACTGCGCCCGGTTCGCGCCCATCCCAAGCGCGCCCATCAGGGCTGGCGGTATCTCGCCGGCCTCGATGCGCCGCCCGATCTGGGCGGCGACGAGGCCGAAGGCATGGCCTCGCTCCCCGGTGCGATGGCCGCCGAGCTGGCGGCACTGGCTCTGATCTGAGGCGTCAGTCTTTCGCGAGATGATCGCAATGGACGTCGCCCGATCCCGAGCGGCTGATCGTGCAGGCAGCCGGCCCGGCGACGGTGAGATCGCCCGATCCGGCGAGATTGACCTTGGCGGTGTGGCGCGCGCCGATGGTGAGATTGCCGGAACCGACCAGACTGGCCTGGGCATCGTCGGCGGCCAGCCCCGCCGCCTTGAGGTCACCCGATCCGGTGAGCGTCGCCTTGGCGGCACGGGCCTTGCCGGCGACGCTGAGGTCGCCCGATCCGGTCATGACCGCGGACAGGGCGCCGACATCGACCGCGCCGACGGCGAGCGATCCCGAGCCCGACAGCATCAGATCGAGCCTGTCGCCGCGCACCTTGTCGACCGTGACGTCGCCCGATCCGGCGATCGCGACGGCGTTGAGTTGCGGTGCGCCGATCTCGATCACGACATTGCCGCGCGATCCGCTCGGCCAGCCGCCCCAGCCGCCGGGCAGCGGCTTGACCACCAGCGTATCGTCATTCTGTTCGATCGAGAGCCGATCGAGCGCATCCTGAGGCCCGGTGGCGCGGGCGGAGGGCGATCCCCCGACACGGACATGGACCTCGAACGGCCCGGCGATCCGCATCTTGCCGAAACTCGTGACATTGTAGCTGCGCGTCGCCGCCCATGCCGGAGAGGAGCAGGCGACGAGCGGCACCAGCACGGCCAGCATCAGGGTGGGAAGGCGCGACATCATGGTCTCCTTGCAGGGGCAGCGGCGGTGCCGCGGCCCGACGAATCAGCCGCAGCGGACATTACCGAGCCCGCTCTTGTGAATCGAGCACTGGGGATTGCCGGTCACGACGATATTGCCCATGCCGGACAGGTTCACATCCGCCGGGCCGTCCACCCGTGCCCGGATGCGGCCGGTCCCCGACATGTTCAGCTGCCCGGCATCGGCGGCGAGATTGGCGGCGTCGACGGTGCCGACCCCCGACATTGAGGATTGCAGTCGCGCGGTGCGGCCGGCGACGACGATCTCGCCGGTTCCACCCATGGTGAGCGTGGTCCGCTGGGCGCGAAGGCTGGCGATGCGGATCGTCCCGGCGCCGCCGACATCGGCGGAGAAGGCCGGCGCGTCCACCCTGTCGATCGCGATCGATCCGGCACCCGAGATGGCGGCGCCGGCCACGCGCGGCATCGTGATCGTGACATGGATATGCCGATTGGCGACCTCCACCGATCCGCTCATCCAGCCGATCAGGAGCCGATTGCCATGCACCTCCGCAGTGAGCCGCTGGAGCAGGCGGGGATCGCCATCGGCATGGACGGAGAAGCGCGGGCCGGCGGTGATCGTCACCTGGGCGGCGGAGTTCAGCTCGACCGTGTCGAACCCCTGAGCGGAGAAATCGCGCGTCGCCCCCGTGGCCGCCGTCGCGGCGCTCATCGGCATGACCGACAGAGTCGCGATGAGCAGAATCGGCAATGGGCGCATCACAGGATCCTTCAGCTGTATTGCCCTGCTAATACGGCAAGGGGGTGACGGCGCAAGGAAAAAGCGGGGAGGTCCGGTCCCGGCTCATGGTCGGACGGCCGATCATCCCGGAATCCGGTAGTTGACCGATTGCGTCTCGCCGGAGCAGCCGACGCTTTGGCCGCCGATCGTGGGGGGTACGTAGCGGAAACCCCGTACCGCCTGCTCGGTGCTCGGCCCGAAGACGAAAGGCGGATAGGAGACGATCGTGCGGACGTTGGTGACGCGACCGTCGTCGGCGATGTCGAACGCCTCCCGAACATAGCCTTCGAACCTCCAGCGCAGCGCCTCGTTGGGGAATTGCGAACTGCTGATCGCCACGCTCGACGGGATCGGGTGGGTATCGAACAGCGAGCATTGGTCTGCGTTCAGCCCCGATGCCGCGAGGTGGGTCTGTGCTGCTGCGGCATCGCCCAGCTTGCCGGCGGACAGGGCGGCATGGAGCATGGCGACCCGTCTGATCGGGGCATCCTCCGGGAGCTGGGACAAGGACGTTGCCTGCACGCTCTCGAGAAGCGGTTGCGCGCCCTTGAAGTCGCCGCTGTCCTCCAATGCCAGCGCCCATTGCAGGTCGAGCCATGCCGTCGCGATGTCATCGGGGTAACGAGCGCGGAAGGCTGGCACGGCCGCCGCCAGCGCGCTGGCACGGGCACGCGCCGCCAGCCGCACGCCCTCCGCCGCCCACGCCCGATTATCCGCATCGATGGAGATCATCAGCGCATAGCCGCTCGCGGGCGCGGCATTGGCCGCCAGCACGCGCTGCAGTCTGGCGGCGATGTCGGGATCGGACGTGTGGTTCTGTCCGAAGCGCCCGAACAGGGCCGGGAGCGCCGCGATATCGTCCTGCTGGAGGCGGGGATCGTTGGTGGCGACGAAGGAGTCGGAATCGTCGGCGCCGGCATCGACGTCATGGGCCTGCAGCCATCGCGTGAAGGCGGCCCAGATCGGCTTGTCGAGCCCGTCCGGCCGGGGGCGGGACTGGCAGCGCAATTGCAGCACCAGCGTCGCTCGCCAGAAGCCGTTCACGCCTTTCAGCAGGTCGGGGTTCCAGCGCCAGCTGCCGACGGCGCGCGCGAAGGTCTCGCCGAGCGTGCCGGTGCGACTGGCATAGACCGGCAATGCGGTCGCGACATGGCCGTCGTCGGCGATCGTGAACTGCACCACGACATTGTCGCTCGGGCGGACATCGGTGAATGTGCTGCACACCGGCAATTCGCCGTCGTACCGGCCGATCCACCGCATGTCCTTCAGGTGCCCGGCGCCGGTGTAGGTGAGATATTTGCGCGCGCTCTCGTCATCCTTGCGGAGGCTGGAGACGATGGCCGCATCGTTGCGGATGGTGGCCTGGGATGTGTTGATCTGGGTGGTGAGGCCGCCGCTATGGTCGATCGCACGGTCGATCCATTTGAGGGCGGTCTCGCTGTCGCCGGCGTTGATCGCGGCGCGGGCGCGCAGATCCTCGATCGTCGGCAGGTCGGCCTTGCCGATGCTCGCCAGCATCGTCTTGTCGTTGAGCAGGGCATCGAGATCATGGCCGACGGCGACCGGATCGATCGTCATCGCGGCGATGGCGAAGCCGGCCGTGGTGTCGATCATGCTTCCCGTGTCGCCGGCTTTCTCGGCGGCCGCATAAGCGCGGCGATACCCAGCTGCGGCATCGGCATAATCGAACGCATAACGGGCGGCGGACGCCGATGTCCGCAAGGCTTCGATCCGGCTGGCAGCCTGGAAATCGGGCAAGGCCGCCAGCGCACGGGCCGCCGTGGCGCGGGCCTCGCCATAACGACCGACCTGGAACAGCGCATTGGCGAGCCGGGTGGCGATCACCGCCTCCGATGTCTGGAGCGGCCGGCCATGCTCCTTGGGCAATAGCGAGGTGAAGCCGGCGATCGCGCCGTTCCAGTCATCCCGGTCGAACGCAGCCTGGGCGGTGTCGTAGACCGCCTGGCGGCTTCCGGGGGGCGCGGCTTCCACGGCGATCGGCGTGAACAGCAACGCGCACAAGGATGCGAAGCGCAACAGATTCGTCATGACGGCAAGCCCCCAAACCCCCAGGGATCAATCTGTCCGGGCGATCGAGGATTGGCAAGACCGGCGGCGAGCAGGGCCGATCGCGATCCGGCGAAAGGCAACGAAAAAAAAGGCGGCCGAAGCCGCCTTTTCTTATCCGTTCGGCAAACGCCTTACTCAGCGTGCGCCTTATTTGGCATGGACCACGGCAGCCTCGCGGAGAATCTCGAGGATCTTCTCCTGTGCGCGGGGCTCGTCGGTCTCTTCCATCGCCGCCAGTTCGCGGGCGAGGCGGCTGGTCGCCGCCTCGAAGATCTGGCGCTCCGAATAGCTCTGCTCGGGCTGGTCGTCGGCACGGAACAGATCGCGCACCACTTCCGCGATCGAGCAGATTTCACCGGAATTGATCTTGGCTTCATATTCCTGCGCGCGACGCGACCACATGGTCCGCTTGACCCGCGGCTTGCCCTTGAGCGTCTCCATCGCTTCCTTGAGCGTGATCGACGAGGACAATTTGCGCATCCCGACGGATTCGGCCTTGTTGGTCGGCACGCGGAGGGTCATCCGCTCCTTCTCGAAACGCAGCACGTACAATTCGAGCTTGGCGCCAGCAATCTCCTGGCTCTGCAACTCGATCACGCGGCCTACGCCATGCTTGGGATAGACGACATAGTCGCCGACGTCGAAGCTCAGCGCCTTCGCAGCCATTTGATACCTTTCCGGTAAAGTTCCGATCTCTCGGCCCATGCGGTCCGCAGCACCCCACCCCTAAGTTCTGCCGCCGCAGGCGATCCGATGATCCACCATTCAAGAATGCGGGGACGAATCCCATGATCGCGCGCGATCACAAGTCGCCCCCCACGGAAGCGGCTTCTAACATAGTTTTCTCATAATTGGTAGGGATTCGGCCCGCTCTTGCGGCGAGCGGCGGGGATCAGTCGCCCTGGCCGGGTTCCGCCGAGAAATACTTGTCGTATTTTCCCTCGACACCCTTGAACGCGTCGGCATCGGCCGGCGCGTCGCGCTTGCGGGTGATGTTGGGCCACTGGGCGGAGAAGCTGTTGTTCAGCTCCTGCCACTTTTCCAGGCCGCTCTCGGTGTCGGGCAGGATCGCCTCGGCCGGGCATTCCGGCTCGCACACGCCGCAATCGATGCACTCGTTCGGATTGATGACGAGCATGTTGTCGCCCTCGTAGAAGCAGTCGACCGGACAGACTTCCACGCAATCCATATACTTGCAGCGGATGCAGGCATCGGTGACGACGTAGGTCATTGTCTGGAAACTCTCGAAGGGCAGGATGAAACGCGCCCTGCTAGGCGCGGCCCCTGCCGTTCGTCAACCGCCCGTCTTTGCGAACGTCTATCAGACCAGATCGATATAGCAGGCGCGGGCTTCCGGTGCCGGCCCCCGCCGGTCGGGCAGGGCCTCGATCCGCACCACCCGGACCAGCCCGCCGACCGGCAGCCCCAGCACCGAGCCGACCCGCACCTGGGCGGAGGATTTGTGGATGGTCCGCCCGTCGAGGCGGATATGGCCCTCGCCGACGAGGGCCTTCGCGACACTTCGCGTCTTGGCGAAGCGGGCGAGGCAGAGGAATTGATCGATCCTGAGGGTCGTATCAGCCATGCGCACCTTGAGCCTGGGGTGGAAGAAGACGGGCGAGCGCGCCGAATGCATTGCCCGGCCGGGGGCGGGGCGCATCGACGCGATCGGGGCGGCGGCCGCGCCACAGCCAGGCGACCGGCCCCCCGGCGCTATCCCGCCGCGCAAATCCCAGCGTCCGCATCAGCCGTGCGACGGCAGGAGGCTTGAGGCCCAGCGAGGTGGACAGCGAAGGATCGGGAACGAAGGGCCGCTGGCCCTCGCGCGCATCATGCGCCTGCCGGGCGAGGCGTTCGACCAGATCGACGCGCAGCATCTGGTCGCCGAGATCGCGGAACCCGGCCCGCATCGCAGCTGCGCGCAACAACGGATCGGGATCGTCGAGCATCGCGGTGCCGGGCGTCGGCAGCGGCGGCATCGTCGCTGCGGCGCGCGCCGCCAGCAAAGCGAGGCGCCAGCGCATCGGCTCGGGCTTGAGCAGCGCGCCGACGAACAGATCGAGCGTGCCGATCTTGAGGCCGAGATGGGCGGCCGCGCGGCGCTGGTCGCGATCGAGGACGGGCAGGGCGGCGGCGACCGCGTCGCGCGAGACGATGCCGCCCGCTTCCGCCACCGGGGCGAGCAGCCCGCGCAGCACCGGCGCGGTCGCCTTGTCGCGCGCGGCGGCCGAGATCGCGGCGAGCGGCGCCAGGTGGCGGGCGATCGACCCTTGCAGCCAGTGTTCCAGCCGTTCGATCACGCCGGCGCGATCCTCGGTGACGAGCGGATCGAGCGTGCGGTGCAGGGTCAGCCGCGGTTCGGTGAGCGACCGGCCCTTGCCCAGCCGCGCGACGACATCGCCGCGCCAGAAGATCGCGACCGGGCGGCCGATGTCGGTGGCCAGCGTGAAGGCGCCGTCCGGATCGGCGGCGAGCGCCTTGGCGCGGCGGGCCAGTTCGGCACCGAGCCGGCGCTCGGCTGCGGCCATCAGCCGCTTCATGTCGGCGTGGCGGGCATTGGCGTCGGCGACGAAGCGGAAGCCGGTGAGATGGCCGATCGGCTCGTCCGACACGCTGACCTGGCCATCGTCGGCGATGGTGACCGGCAGCAGTTCGGCGCCGCGCTTGTCGAGATCGCGCAGCAGCACCGAGGTGCGGCGATCGACGAAGCGCTGGGTCAGCCGCTCGTGCAGCGCATCGGAGAGCTTTTCCTCGAGCTGGCGGGTCCGCTCGGCCCAGTGGGCGGGTTCGGCCAGCCAGTCGGCCCGGTGGGCGATATAGGCCCAGGTCCGCGCCGCCGCGATCCGGCCGGCGATCGTCTCGACGTCGCCCTGCACGGTGTCGAGCCGCTGGATCTCGTCGGCGAACCAGTGCGCCGGGATGCGCCGGTCGCCTTCGGACAGATGCTGGAAGATGCGGCCGACCAGGCGGCCATGATGCTCGGCGCCGGTCTTGCGGAAATCGGGCAGGCCGCAGGCCGCCCACAGCCGCTCGGTCATCGCCTGGCCGCGGGCGCGGTGGGCGACGTCCGGCTCGCCAGCGAGGCGCTTGAGCACGGTGAGGTCGATCGCCTCGGGCGCGGCGCGCAGCACCCGGTGATCGGGCTTCGCCTCCAGGCTGGCGATCAGTCGGTCGACACTGGCGAAATCCGGCGTGCCGCAGCGCCAGTAGAGATGGTCGAGCGGCTTGAAATGATGGCCCTCGATCGCCGCCACCTCCTCGGGATCGAAGCTGGCGCCCGATCCTTCCGATCCCAGCGTGCCGAAGGTGCCGTCGCGCTGGTGGCGGCCGGCGCGGCCGGCGATCTGCGCCATTTCGGGGATGGCCAGGCGGCGGGCGCGCTTGCCGTCGAACTTGCGCAGCGACGCGAAGGCGACATGGGCGACATCCATGTTGAGGCCCATGCCGACGGCATCGGTGGCGACCAGATAATCGACCTCGCCGGCCTGGTACATCTGCACCTGGGCGTTGCGGGTGCGCGGGCTGAGCGCGCCCATCACCACCGCCGCGCCGCCGCGCAGGCGCCGCAGCATCTCGGCGACGGCATAGACCTCCTCGGCCGAGAAGGCGACGACCACCGAGCGCTTGGGCAGGCGCGAGAGCTTGCGCGGGCCGGCGTAAGTGAGCGTCGAGAAGCGCGGTCGGCCGATGATCTCGGCATCCGGGGTCAACGCGCGCAGCATCGGGCGCAGCGTCTCGGAGCCGAGGATCAGCGTCTCCTCGCGGCCGCGCGCGCGCAGCAGCCGATCGGTGAAGACATGGCCACGTTCGGAGTCGGCGGCGAGCTGCGCTTCATCGAGCGCGACGAAGGCGAAATCGCGATCGCCGCCGGCACGGCCTCCGGCCTGCCGGCCTTCGCCGATGGGCATACTCTCGGCGGTGCAGAGGAAATAGCGCGCCTTGGGCGGCAGGATCTTCTCCTCGCCGGTGAGCAGTGCGACCGCATCCTTGCCCTTGATCGCGACGACCCGATCATAGACCTCGCGGGCGAGCAGGCGCAGGGGGAAGCCCATCAGGCCGGAGGAGTGGGCGCACATCCGCTCGATCGCATAGTGCGTCTTGCCCGTATTCGTCGGGCCCAACATCGCGACAAGCCGATCGTTGATCACGCCACCCATCCTACTGAGGAAGGTGGGGTTTCGCGCGCGCGAAGGCAAGAGTCGCCGGGCGCGTTTCCGATTCGCTTCGTCGCGTTCGGAGAATCGTCCGGCGCAGAATCCGGCTTGGAATCGACGGCGGCGGCGCGTGGCCGCTCGGCGCTCGCTTTATCGGCCCTGTCGCCGCCAGCGGCCGATCACGCGGTTGATCATCTCGGCCTCGCCGCCCTGATTCTTCCACAGCACCGAGAACAGGGGATCGCCGGACGCCGGGCGCTTATTCTCTTCCAGATTGTCGAACGCGATCCGCATCGGGATCGAGGCGCCTTCGCCGCAGACCACGCATTCGCGGTTGCGCAGCGCCGGGATGGTTTCCATGAAGCCGCGCGCGCCCTCGGGCATCGCCGCCTTCACATGGGCCTGATCGCGCTCGTTGTTGAGGCGCATCGCGATGATCGTGCCGCATTGCGAGAGCACGCCCTCGGCGAGATCGGACGGGCGCTGCGTGATCAGACCCAGCGACACGCCATATTTGCGGCCTTCCTTGGCGATCCGCTCGAGCACGCGGCGCACGGCGGATTGGCCGGGCACGCGATCGGACGGGATGTAGCGGTGCGCCTCCTCGCAGATCAGCAGGATCGGGCGCGGCGTTTCGTGACGCGACCAGATCGCATAGTCGAAGACGAGGCGGGACAGCAAAGCGACCACCACCGAGGTGATCTCGGACGGCACGCCGGACACGTCGACGATCGAGATCGGCTTGCCGCCAGTCGGCAGGCGGAACAGGCGGGCGATCGTCGCCGCCATGGTGTCGGCGACCAGCATCCCCGAGAACATGAAGCTGTAGCGCGGATCGGTGCGCAGCTCCTCGATCTTGGTCTTGAGCCGCATGTGCGAGCTGGTGTCGCCGGCGCGATCGAGCTTGCCCATGTCGGTGACGATGAAAGCGAGCAGATCGGACAGCAGATAGGGGATCGGGCTGTCGCAGGTCAGCTTGGAGATGCCTTCCGCGGCCCGGCTTTTCTGGCGGGCGGCGAGCAGGCATTTCGCCAGCAGATCCATGTCGCGCTGGCGCTCGGCACCGGCCGAGTTGATCATCACCTCGGCATGTTCTTCAAAGGTCAGCAGCCAGTAGGGCAGCGCCAGATTGTCGACGTCGAACAGCTCGCCATAGCCCTCGAACGCGGCGGGATATTCGCCATGCGGATCGATCATCACGATATGGCCCTGTGGCGCCATTTCGCAGATGCGATGGAGGATGAGGGCGAGGCTGGTCGATTTGCCGGTGCCGGTGGAGCCGACCAGCGCGAAATGCCGGCCGAGCAGCGAATCGATGTAGAGCGAACCGCGCACGTCGGCGGTCGGATAGACCGTGCCGATCTCGATATGCGGGCGATCCTCGGCGGCGAAGATCTGCATCATGTCGGCATGGCCGGCCGGGCAGACCCGCGTGCCGGGCATTGGATAGCGGGTGACGCCGCGTCGGAAATCGAGCAGCCGTCCGGTGGTCGCGCAGGGGCGGCCTTCGCCCAGGAAATCGATCTCGGCGACGATCATGTCGCCGTCATGGCTGTCGAGCCGCAGCGAGCGGATGTTGGCGACCAGCCAGAAATCGCCGCAGCGCATCTTGACCTGGCTGCCCACCTCGCCGGCCAGCGCGATGCCCTCAGCGCCGCTGGCGCCATGCAGGCGCTGGATGCTGGGGCCGTCGAGCGTGATTCGCGCGGTGCCGCCGCCGACCTCGACGACGCGGCCGATCTCCGGCGGCGCGGTGAGGGAGGCTTCCCCCTGTGGCGCCACGCCGTCATCGTCGGCAAATCCGCGCCAGGCCAGTCCGTCCACGCTTATACTCCCGTCCCCTGAGCCGGCGACGTTAGGACGCGAACGGTAAATAAATCGCTCGAACGGCGTCAGTTCCTGCGGAACAGCAGGCCCGCCCCCCAGCCGATCAGCAGCGATATCGCGACCGCCGCCAGCCCGTAGGTGACAGGCCAGCGATTGGCGGCGAGCGTGACGAATCGCTCGAAGCCGGATTTGCCGATGTCCACCTCGCGCACCGCGCCGGCCACCACCCGGCCGTCCTGGATCAGGAAGGTCTCGGCGATGTAGCGACCGACCGGCACGCGCGCGGGGATGGCGATGTGGGCGCGGTAGAGCACGCCGTCGCTGATCGCCACGCCGCGCGCATCCTGCACGTAGAGCCCGGCGCGGCGCTTGAGATCGACCAGGCCGTCCACGAAGCGCGCCTGCTCATCGGGCGGGGAGCCGGAGGCCGGGGACATCTGGAGACTGTCCAGCCCCAGTTCGTAGATTGCGGCGGTGCGCTGATCGATCAGCGCGGCGAGCGGGCGCGAACTGGCGATGGCGTAGAAAGCGGGGGCGGAGCGGAAGCGTTCGCTGTCGGCATTGATCCACATCCCCGCCACCTTCTGCTTCTCGCGCACCACCACTGATTGGGTCGGCCCTTTCAGGACCACGGCGATATCGGCCGGATGATCGGGGGCGCGGCCCTGTGGATAGAGGATCGCGCCGAACAGCAGCAGGTCGGCGCCGGTGAAGCTGTAGATGATCTGGACTTGCCGGTCCGAGACATCGGGCACCAGCACCGGCTTCGAAGCGCCGATGCAGGCCAGCGACGCCAATGCGATCGCGGCGCGCGTCATCCCAATTCCACGCTGTAGAGTTCGCCGGGGCGCCAGGTGAGGCCGACCGCCATGCGCACCGCCACCGCGAGCACGAGCAGCGCCAGCATCAGGCGCAGGTATTCGGGCTTGATCCTCATCGCGAACCGGCTGCCGATCTGCGCGCCGATCGCCGATCCGATCAGCAGCAGCAGCGCCAGCACGATGTCGACCGCCTTGGTGGTGGTGGCGTGGATCATGGTGGTCGCGGCGGTGACGAACAGGATCTGGAACAGCGACGTGCCGACCACCACCTGCGCGGCCATGCCGAGCAGGTAGATCATCGCCGGCACCATGATGAAGCCGCCACCGACGCCCAGGCTCACCGTCATGACGCCGGTCAACATGCCGAGCAGGAACGGCGCCAGCGGCGAGATGTACAGGCCCGAGCGATAGAAGCGCCAGCGGAACGGCAGCGCGGCGATCAGCGGATGGTGCCGGCGCTGCGCCCGGTGCGGTTTTTCACCCCGGCGCTGGGCGAGGATGGTCGAGATCGATTCGTGCGCCATCAGGCCGCCGATCGATCCCAGCATGACGACATAGGTGATCGCGATCACGGTATCGATCTGGCCGAGTTTTTCGAGCAATCGGAACAGCAGCGCGCCCAGCCCCGATCCGATGACGCCGCCGGCGACCATCACCGCACCCATGCGGAAATCGACGCCCTTGCGCCGCATCTGGGCGAGCACGCCGGATACGCTGGCGCCGGTGATCTGGGTCGCCGAGGAGGCGACCGCGACGGTCGGCGGGATGCCGTAGAAGATCAGCAGGGGCGTGGTGAGGAATCCGCCGCCGACCCCGAACATGCCGGATAGCAACCCGACGCCCCCGCCTAGCAGCACGATCACCAGCATGTTCACCGAAAGGCCGGCGATGGGCAGGTAGATGTGCATGGCGACAGGGCTAAACCATTGCCGGGCGGAGGGCTAGGAGCGGGGTGCTAGAAGTCGGTGGCGACGGTGAGGGCCAGCCCCGATCCCGGCCGGGCGCGGCCGGCGACCCGCTCGCGCCAGTCGAGCGCGACCGCGACGGCATGATGCGCGACGGGCAGGCGCAGCGTGGCGGAAGGGCCGATGTCGATCCGCGTCGCGCCGGGCTGGGCCGCGCCCCAGGCGCCGCCGCCGATCGCCAGCGACATGTTGCCGCCCAGCGCGATGGAGCGGGCGATCCGGGCGGCGCCATCGGCATAGAGATCCTGTCGCCGGGCGCCGACGACGCCGGCTTCGGCATAGGCGTCGAGCCGCCAGCCGGGCGCGATGCGGACGTCATAGACGCCACCTGCCGCGCCCAGCGTCCAGGCGTTGCGCCCGCCATGGTCGATGGCGACGCGGCGCTCGGCCATCAGATGGACAGGGAGCAGGGCGATCGGCTTCCAGTCGAGCCCGACCGCCGCTTCGGTCTGGCGCGCCCCGCCGATCGCCGCCGAGATTCGCCCGGCCACGGCGATGCGGCCGGCGCGATCGAGGTGGTAGAGAATGCGGGCGCCGGCCTGTCCGCCGCCGATCTGCCCGCCCAGCGACGAGGTCGAAGCCCGGCCGCCGCCGCGCAGGAAGGACCAGGCCGATCCCGACCAGCGATGGGACGACCCGTTCGCGCCGACGATCGCTGCGGCGTCCGGCAAGCCGCTGTCGGGTCGATAGGGGCGATCCACCCCGCTCGTGGCGGCGGTGAGTCGCAGCAGATGTGGATCGAGATCGTCTTCCAGCCCGGTGGAGGGGTTCGCCAGCACGGCGTCGCGCATCGTGGGGTCTCTCGCGGCGGAGCCGGGCTCCACCACGAGGCCGGCGCGACGCCCGACAGTCAGGACGGGCGGCGGAGGCGTCCGGACGAGGAAGGAGAGCGACCGGTGGCGGGCGATGGCGTCATGCCGCGAGGGCATCTTCGGCACGGTGGTGGACCAGCCGACCAACGCCATGCCGCGCGCCATCGTCCAGACCAGGGTGATGCCGATCAGGAAGCGGACGGGCGCGGCATGGGCCAGCGACGCGCCCATCAGCGCGCGCCGTCGGCGATCGGCGGCAGGTGCGCCGTCTTGTCCCAGCGCAGCCGCCCGTGATGGACGAGGTTCGTATAGAGTCCCAGGGCGCGGAGGGCGGCCATCATCGCCACGATGTTGCCGATGATCATGTGGACCGGTGCCAGCAGCGCCATGGCCCAGCCGTGCGAAGCCCGCGTGATGCTCATCCGCATCGCGATCCGCCACGCCAGAAGCATCACATTGGCGAGTATCAGGGGCAGGGGGGCGGGGGAGTCGGTCGATCGGTCGAGGCACTGAGCGCCGATCCATGCCAGCCCCCATGCCGGCAGGGCGATATAGGCGGCGATCAACACCATTGCGGCCAGGATCGTGCGGCGATCACGCAGCCGCATCCAGCGTTCGGCGATACCACCCTGCCAGCCGAGCCGATCCCAGCCGGCGAGCGCGATGCCGGTGATCCAGCGCGATTTCTGGCGGACGGCGGCGGGGATGGTGTGGGGAAAACAGGCCCGCACCGCCACCATGCCGCCACCGTCCGCGGCCGGTATCCGCACGAAGGCGCCCCGCCCGCCGGCCGCGCCGATCCGCAGGCCGAGCTCATATTATCTCGAGCAAACGGTTATATGGACAATCGGTCCGTCAGTTACGGACGGTGGGTATTACACAACATGATAACTCCAGATAATTTCGCGGATGGGAGAATTTTCAAGCTTCGCTGCGACATCTCATTGGCGGCGGTCGGCGTTGGACGACAGTCTCATAAGTAGTGAAGGTTGGTAATGAGACCTCAATTTGCTTTGCGTCAAATTAGGTCATGGCTCGGTCTGTACTGATCCTATAGGCCACCCGTCGTTCCCAGCGGGTGCAATAAGACGTTGATTATGGGCCATTCCGGAGGTCGTCGGCGATTGCGCAACCTGACGTCTGGAAATTGACGGGTGCGTGATCACGCATCTCGGCATTCCCACTTGATGTAGCCCTTATTGTCGGAGGCCCATGTTTCGTCGATCTCGACGAGAACGGCAGAGACGAGGCGTAGGAGTGCCTGGTCGTTGGGGAAGACGCGGACCTTGACGGTCCGGCGTTTGAGTTCCTGCTGCACAGCGCGCTCGATGGGGTTGGATGTGCGCAGGCGCCGACGGTGATGCTCTGGCAGGTTGAAGACGGCGAGCCCCTCGGGAACGCTGTTTTCCAGCCATGTGGCCAAGGCGGGCGCGGTGTCGCGGTAGTTGGCGACGAGCTCGTCGAGCGCGGCCTGGGCCTTTGGAAGCGAGTTGGCGTTCCAGACGCCGCGCAGCTCGGTTCCGATGCGCCCGCGGATGGCGGTATTGGGTGCGTGATGGATGGCGTTGGCGGCCAGGTGAAACTGGCATCGCTGCCAGGTGGCGGCGCCGAGTACGGCTCGGCGAGCGGCGCGCAGGCCGGCGTGATCGTCGGAGACAATGAATTCAACGCCGCGCATGCCGCGCGCGACCAAGCCGTCGAGGAAGGCACGCCAGTGGACCTCGGCTTCCGACAGCGCGACGCTGACGCCGAGCACCCGGCGCCGCTCGTCTGGGCCGATGCCGATCGCCGAGAGGACGGCTGCGTCGCGAACGACGCCGCCTGCGCGCGTCTTCTCGTACCGGGCGTCAAGGATCAGGTAGCGGATCTCGCCGAGCGGACGAGTGCGCCACGCTTCCAGTTCGTCGTCGAGCAGGGCCGCGGCGCGACTGACCTGCGAGGAGGAAAGACCTTCGATCCCGAACTCGCGCAGCACCGCCTCGGCCTGACGGGTAGAGACGCCCTTCACGTACATCTCGGCCACCGCCAGCATGACTGCGCGCACCGAGCGGCAGCCGCGCTCCAGCGATTGAGGAAAGAAGGGCTCAGCGCCGTGGCCGGCGGTCTTGGGAACTGCCACCTCTACTGTGCCCGCCGGGGTATCGATCCGCTTCGACTTGTAGCCGTTGGCATAGCCCCGTCGGTCGGTCGTGCGTTCGTAGTGCCCTGCACCGAGGAAGCGCTCGCGCTCGATCCGCATCGCCATCTCGAAGGTGCGTGCGAACACGGTCGCGATGCCCTCGGGGCCGTGTTCGATCAGCTGTTCCAGAACCGCCTCGATCGCCTTATCATGCCTGCTGTCCATTCGCTCTCTCCACGGGTGTTTCGCAACTCCATGGAATGTAGAAGATGGGCAGCCGGTGCCGGGGCATGCCCCGGCACCAGCTTACCGATTACGACCCGATCGAATTTCCAGACCTCGCGTTACACAACCTCGTCGGCAATCTAGGCTGCTGCCTGAAACTCTGTAATCTTCTGGAATTCGGCCAAGATCATCGGATGATATTGGGCCAGATACCGGATCGCACGCGCGTTACCGAGCAAGCTGCGGACGTAGCCCACGGCCAGCGTCAGAACGAGATGATCGCTACCATAGTCCTTCTCGATGATCCGGAATTCCCGGTCGAGCGTAGCAGACTCCCGTTCCATCAGCGCCAACTGGTCCTCGGTTAGACCTCGCGAAGGCTTCCGTCGCGGTTCCGCGAGAAGCTCCTCCGGCGTCGCCGCCACGATCGATTTCGCATAGGAGATCGAGTACTTGTTCATCGCGTTCATGTCCGACGCAGCCTGGATCTGGCGCAGCGGCTTGAGCCGTTTCAACTCGGCGAACGTCGCGATGGGGACGTGCTTGTCCTTCAAAAGGTCGATCGCCTCCGCGCAGATCCCCTGCGTTAGCGTGCGTTTGTGGCGGATGCTGTCGATGTTGACGTTTAGTGCCCGAGCGAGCCGCTCCTCCGATAACCCTTTCTTGACGGCGTTCAGGATCATGGCGTGCTCCTGAATGGTAGCCAGCCGACTGATTCGCTTGTTGTAGGTGAAGCCCTCGTCGTCGAGGGCAACGAGGCACACCACCTCCAGCTCGCCTCGAGCCTTCAAAATGTCGATCCGCAGATACCCGTCAAGCAGGTGATACCTCTCCGGATCTTTGGCATCGCGGGCGACCACGGGAGGCTCTATCAGGCCGACCTCCGCGATCGAGGCGGCGATCTGGCCATACTTGACCGTCTTGCGGACGGCAGCAGAGACGTCGCGGAGCAACCCGATATCCTCGACGCGAATGCGGATGCTGGCCCGCTCGAAGGCCATCCGGACCGCTCGGCCTTTCCCTGTCATGACGGCAAGCCCTGCCTCCGGACAAGGCGGTCGCGAAGCTCAATCGGCATGTCGCCGAGACCTTCGCTCTCAAGGATCTCGATCATCGCGCGATCGACCATCAGCCTGCCCAGCGCCTCGGTGACGAAGGTGATCCTGCTCCTCGTGGCCTCCGCCCTGCGCACCAGGAGACGCTTGCGGTCGGTTTCCTCCTGATAGGCGCTCAGCAGGGACGCTGATGACATCGTCTTCCGGTTCTCGCGCCAGGACCGCACATGCTTGCCACGCAGCTTCCGCTGCTCGACCAGACGCTTCGCGGCCATCAGCTTCCGGCCACGCAGAAGGTTGTTCTCGTAGGCGTGTTGCAAGGCGAGCTGAACGCCGGGCTCGTCCGCCTCCGCGATCTCCATTGCCACTGATATCGGCATCAGCCCAGCCTCGACGGATTGCAGCAGCCGCTGCTCACCCTTGTCGAGGAGCCGGATGGCTCCGTTGACGAATTCACCGGAGAGGCCCGTCTGGCGTGCTATGTCTGAAACCGCG
The DNA here is from genome assembly GCF_027625475.1 of Sphingomonas abietis. NCBI lineage: Bacteria > Pseudomonadati > Pseudomonadota > Alphaproteobacteria > Sphingomonadales > Sphingomonadaceae > Sphingomonas > Sphingomonas abietis. The sequence continues at coordinate 4,360,459 of NZ_CP115174.1, read as the reverse complement.
TGCCCGCGCTTCCTCATGCCGGCAATGTCCTGAAGGAGGTCTATCGCCCTGTGCTGGCGTCTCGCGCAGTTCTCGACGAGGCTCGCGACAAGGCAATCCTCAATGTCGGCCGACACGACTAGCGCCGGAATCTCCATCTCGCCGAGTTCGCGAAACGCCTCGAGCCTGCCCTGTCCGCAGACCAGGTCGTAGAAGGGGCCGTCCGCCTCGACCCGCCGAGTCACCGTGATCGGCCGCTTCAGCCCGAGCTGGGCGATGCTGTCCACCATGTCGCGGAAAGCCTTGGGGTTTCGCACGCGCGGATTGAGAACGTGGATCCGATCCACCGGGATCATCTCAACGCGCTGGGCCGGACGCGCCGACATCAGGCGGCCCTCGGCAGCGGCGCGCGCGCCGTCATGCTGTAAAACCGCTCGAGCGTGTCGAAGCGGTAGGCGTCGAGCGACAGCCCGTTGTGTTCGCAGAGCCTCAATGTGGCCTCCCTCATGTCCAGTCGGGGCAGCAGATAGAAATCCATCGGACGGTCGTTGTGCGCGTCCATGCGGACCGCGATGGTGAGATCTGGATCGAGGGCCGTGTCGAGGCGCAGCTTCCAGCGCGTCGACCCCGCCGACGTGAAGATCGATCGCATGACCACCACCGACACCGCGATCTCGCCGTTCACGTTCAGCAGATCCGTCTCGGCGTCGCCCGTCACCCGACCGCCTGCATCGAGCACACCGGCGACGATCTCCGCGACCACAGTCGGGTGAAGCGCACGCAGCTTCCGGTTGATCTCGAGATAGCGGTAGCTGCGGTCGGGTGAGAAGCCGACCAGCGCATACGCTCGCAGAAGGCCGCCGAACCGCGTCCGGTAAGCGCTGCTCGACGGACAGCCCTCGGCCTCGTCGATGATGAGACCTGACAGCTCGCCATGCCCCTCAAGTATCGACCTGAGCAGATCGAGCATGGCGTCGTCGCTGAGCCGTTCCGACCTCGCCTCAATGATGGCGCGGGCGCGGTCGAACGTCTCCCGGTCGATGATCGCCGCAAAGGTGTCCTCCGCGCGCACCCACTGCTCCGGATCGTTGCGGACGTGCTCGCGCTTGAGCTTGAAGGAGGTGCGCGCCCATACGTTGTGCCCGACATACTTCTCGTTGATGAGCACTTGGTGCACGGTGCCCCGCGTCCATGGCCGGCCGAGATCGGTGGCGACGCCCCGGGCGTTGAGCGTCTCGGCGATCTCGCGCTCCACTCGCCCATCGTCGACGAACATCCGATACATCTCGCGGACGATCGCGACCTCCTCCTCCGGCCCTGGAACGAGGATCACCCTGTCCGTGGCAATGCTCTTGTGCTCACCGCGCTCTAGCAGGCCCTTCCGCTCGCCGGCCTGGTCGACGCGCATCCGCCGCAGTCCGAAGCCGGGCGCGCCGCCTTGCCGGTATCCTCGCCGGATCAGGTTTGCCTGGCCCGCGAAGACCTTGACCGAGAGGTCGTGGCTGTAGACGCCCGCCATCACGCGCTTGACCGACTTCACGATCGACGACCCGATGCTGCCGTCGTTCTCGATCTGGTCGGCGCAGTAGAGGACGGCGACGCCGGCGCGACGGCAGCGCAGTTCATACATGGCCGCCTCGTCCGGATCCTGGAAGCGGCCCCAGCGGCTGATGTCGTAGACGATGACGGCGCTGAAGTCCGCCCGACCGCTCTCGACGTCCTCGATCAGCCGCTTGAAGGCATCGCGCCCGTCGATCCGCAGCCCGCTCTTGCCATCGTCGGCGTAGGTGCGGACGATCTCGTAGCTGCGGGCTGCGGCGAACGTCCTGATCGCCGTGGACTGGTTGTCGGTCGAGAACTCCTGATGGTCGGTCGACATGCGGACGTATTCGGCCGCACGCAGCAGCTTGCCGTCGCCTGTCGCAGAACTGTTCCAATCGATGACCATAACAGCTTCCGGACGTAAGGGACGCGGGTGGGTCTGTTCTTCTCCGCTGCTTACGCCGGAAGGACGGGCAAGATGTTACCGAAAACGGGCAACATCCGCCGCACGCCGCCAGACAGGTTTGCCCAAGAGATCGGCGAGGCACTGCGGAGCGAGCTCGGCGACAGCCACAAGGCCATTAAGACGGTCATGGCCTGGGCGGGCGCCAGCGAGCGGAGCGCCAAGAACTGGCTAAGCGGCACCCACGGCCCAGACGGGTGGCATCTCATACTGCTAGCCAGACATTCCGATGCGGTGATCGCCACGATCCTCCGCTTGGCGGAGAGGGACCAGCTCATTCCCGGTGTGAGGCTTCGAGCCTTGCAGGTCGCGCTTCTCCAGACCGCGACCGAGATCGGCGACGCCTTCGTGATTCAAGCTCGGCGCCGATTTCGAGAAGAATAGTTACCCAAAGCGCGGTCATAGCGAGTGCCCGTTAGCGTAGATTGCTGCCAGTTTTTGATTGCGGCCTCAACTATGCGCACCCTACCGAGACCCGCCAAGGGCTCGGTGGAGTGAAGCGGAATAGCGCGCGGTCCCGGTGCAGCCGGGAGATGCCCGGACCCCCTCTCCATCACGCTTATCGCCAAGCCTTTGCCGGGGCATCCCACCGCCATCGTCAGGCCCGCAGGAGTCCCTCTAAAACTCGAAAATGCCCGTCATCATCCAGCCAAGCGCATCATCGACCTGAATGCAGTTATAGGACCAGAATTGGCGCAGAACCTCGGCATCGGGATGTTTCTCACCCTTGCTGGGATCGGAACAGAAGATGCTGGCGCGCGGTTCGACCAGGGCGGCGACCTCGGGCGAGGAATTTCCCTTCGCGCCGAGGTGCATAACCTGAAACACGGACGTCTTGTCCAGCCGGCCATAGGGCCGAAAGAAGTCAGAAAAGGCCGTCCGACGCGGCTTCGAGTTCAGCGAACCATCGCCGGTGAACAGCATCGAGAAATGCTCCGGGGAAAGCCGTGTGAGATCTGGAGCATAATACCAGTACGGATACCCTGGCCAAGTGTGCCCGGTTTCGAAATCCGCGTCCGCCGGTGTTGGGACGGGGCCACCATATAGGAAGAGTGAGATGATATTCCGGTTATAGGCGTCACCCCGGAAGGTCGTGTCATATAGCGCCTTCAGATCAGCGAACGCCGTCTCCCGATCTACCTCCTTTTTCGCGGCAAGCAACGCCGCGATCAGAGGGTCGACGCGGGCTGGAAAATCAGCCGGACATTTCCTGGCCTGCCGAGCGTCGTTATAGGGCACGAACTCCCACAACCCGTCGATATCGAGTACCGACTCCGCCTTCAGGAACTCGGCCTCCGAGAGGCGCTGGCCCGTAACGCCGGGGATCTCGCCCTCGACAATGTCGGGCGCGTGCTCGGTTTCCAGCCGCAATTTCATCGGCCGATCGTCGATCGCGCCGCGCGGCCCTTCCTCCGGCCCTTCCTCGGGAAGACCATCCTCGGGCGCGGGCGGAGGATCGCCGTCGCTGGGTGGAACGAATACGATCCGCGTCGCCCCTCCGGACGCTTCGATTAGATAGCCGGCCGGGTCGATCAGGAACTGGAGAAAATCGGCGTCGAGATCGTCGGCGGATGCTGCGATCCAGATCCGTTGCCAGAGCGGCATGAACGGCAACAGGATCATCTTAACGTCGAACAGCCCGAGCAGATGGACGATGCCCGACACGTGGTCGCTGTCGAAATGCGAGAGCGCGACAAAATCGAGTGGCGGCCTGGTGTCCACCGGCACATTACGCGCCTTCCAGAGGTCGTCGAGTTCGCTTTCGACAAGCTTTTCGGAGGTGACGCTCCCACAATCATAGATCCAGGTGAATTGGCGGCGGCGACCATGGCGCAGTTCACCAGAATGGAGCATGCCCTGGCCGACCGGATGGAAGCGGTAGGTGACGCTCCACCAGTTCGGGTCGATCGCGTCCCGATGGTCGATGAACCAGCGACGGGGGAGGCCCGACGGCGCGGCCCAATGATCGAGAAAATCCTGCAATTCGGCAGCGCTCGCGGGTGCCGGCATCTGGCTGCGATCGCCGTTGCGAAGCGCGGAAATCCGGTTGTGATTGAAGTCACGGCCGGGCTGACTAAAAAAGGCGTGGATCTGCTGATCCTTCAGTCCGGCGTCGATCATCGCTAGGATCAGCCTGCGGGCTCGCGGGCCGATCCGGACCGGGCCGGTGCGTACGAGGCCGCGAAGGCGAAGCGGGATAGGGGGCTGTGTCATCGGCCGTCGCGTCCCAGAAGCATGTTCGGCTTGTCCGCCGCCTTCATCTCCGCACGGATCTTTCGGCTGATGAAATCGATCGACGTCGTCGAGGAGAAAAGGACGCGCGGCGACGGCCCGCGCCAGATGGCTTCGCCCTCCTCGATGTGGAAATGCGTTATTCCTGGGAAGAGCGCCTCGTCGATCGGCAGCAGGGCATTGGGGTTGTGATACATTTCGAGCTCGTCCGGCCAGCCTTCTTCATATTCCGGGTTTTCGACGTCGAGATCGAAGGCGATCGCGTCGAGCGCACCGGGTGAAGGATCATTCAAGCCGCCTTTGCGCAACAGGCTGACGAAACGGTCGCCAAAGCCGGCGCGCACGCCCATGCGATTGAATTTCGAGATCGTGCCGGCATTCGAGAACAGCACCGCCGAGACATGCTCGGTGTCGGGTTGCCAGAAAAAGGGGGTGAGAACGGTCTTGCTCCCGGCTTGCCACCCGGAAATCGTCTTCTCGACCGCGGTGCGCTTGCCTTCGGCGTCGACGGTGACGCTGGCGCCGACACCGTAGAGATAGATCGGGATCGCCGTGCGCGACCACACCATCGATCCCGGCGTGAACCGCCCCGGGTTTACCGGAGGCGTTGGGTTGTGAGTCACGCTGCCATATCGATGGTGTCTGCGGCAGCATAATATTGATCTTCGGCTTCGGCAGGCGGGATGTTGCCGATAGGCTCCAGCAGCCGACGATGGTTGAACCAGTCGACCCATTCGAGCGTGGCGTATTCGACGGCTTCGAAACTGCGCCACGGCCCACGCCTATGGATCACTTCGGCCTTGTAGAGGCCGTTGATCGTCTCGGCCAAAGCGTTGTCGTAGCTGTCTCCGACACTGCCGACCGACGGCTCGATCCCGGCTTCGGCAAGGCGCTCGGTGTACTTGATGGACACGTATTGCGACCCGCGGTCGCTATGATGGATGAGGCCGCCCCGATGAGCCGGCCGGCGATCATGAAGCGCCTGCTCCAAGGCATCGAGAACGAAGCTGGCATGCGCCGTCCTGCTGGCCCGCCAGCCGACGATCCGCCTGGCATAGGTGTCGATGACGAAGGCGACGTAGACGAACCCCGCCCAGGTCGCGACATAGGTGAAGTCCGACACCCACAGCATGTTCGGCGCCGGCGCGTAGAACCGGCGGTTGACGTGATCGAGTGGGCACGGCGCCGCTTTGTCGCTGATGGTCGTGCGCACCGGCTTGCCCCGGATCACTCCTGCCAAGCCCATCTCTCGCATCAACCGCGCGACAGTACAGCGGGCGACCGGAAAGCCTTCCCGCATCATCTGCCGCCAGACCTTGCGCACGCCGTAGACCGCGAAGTTCTCGGCGAACACGCGCGCGATCTCCGGCTTCAGGGCGACATCCCGCTGCGCCCGCGCCGATAGGCGTGTTGGATCCTGTCGCTGCGCGACGCGCTCGTGATAGGTGGATGGGGCGATCGGCAGAACGCGGCAGATCGGCTCGACCCCATAGGCATCGCGGTGATCGTCAATGAAGGCGATCATCGCCGGAACGGGCGGTCGAGCTCCGCCTGAGCAAAATACGCTGACGCCTTGCGCAGGATCTCGTTGGCCTGTCGCAGTTCGCGGACCTCGCGCTCCAACGCCTTCACCTTGTCGGCAACCTCTGTCGGGACGCCCGCCCGCTTGCCGCTGTCGACCTCGGCCTTCTTCACCCACTCATGAAGCGTCTGCGGAACGCAGCCGATCTTTCCCGCGATCGAAACCACCGCCGCCCAGCGAGAGGGATAATCGCGCTCGTGATCGACAACCATCCGCACCGCCCGCTCGCGGACCTCAGGCGCAAATTTGTTCGTCGTCTTGCTCATACAGGCTCCACCTTCTCAGGAGTTGGAGCCTCCGGCAAACCCGGCGCGGTTCAGCGCGTGGAAATCGGCGAGGGCGAGAACGAAGGGATGGCCTGCGACGTGCGGCGCCTCCCAATAGCGCTTTTTCATCTTGCTGTAGAGCGGCGAGCCGAACTTGAGCGGCAGTTCCTCCTCGACCACGCGCCAGAAATCCTCAGGCGGCCCGTCTGGCGCCCCCGAGGCCATGGCGCTGGTCATCGGGTCGGGGCCGTTGGCGGTCACCGCCTCGATGAAGATGCGCGTGCCGCCCTTGTCGAGGCACAGGTCGGGCACGGCATGACTGTGCGCGACTTCGAAACCGAGCGCGCGCATCGCCGCGAAGAGGTAGAGTTCCCAGGTGCGGGCGCTGTAGCCGGTGGTCTGGAAGTCCAGCACTAGATTGCCATCCAGGTCGGGCACCCAGCGTGCGATCTCGGCCACCATCGCCCTAGCCCCAGACTGGTTGGGCATTTCGCGTAGCACCCGGAAGGCGGGGTGAAGTTTCGCCTCGTCGGCGAGGGGGGCGAACAGGTCTACACCGTCAGGGAGCGTCGGGAATTCTGAAAAATCCGGCCGCATCTGCGCCAGGGACTCGCTGCGCCCATCGCTCAGCATATCCTCGGCAAATCGCGCGGACGGGTGCGGGCCAGAACGGGTGAATCCGCGGTAGCGACCCTCGGCGTCGCGAGCGAGCGCGGCTATCCAGAACTGCCGGGTTTTCCGGTGGTGGAGAACAGAGACAAGGATGCGTTCGTCAAAAGTCGACCAGCAGGAGCCGATTGCCAGCTCTTCTTGAACCTCTGGATCCCAGCCCCACAGCGCGAACGCGTCGAACCGTTCGCGGGTCATGCGGCGGAAGACGCTGGTTCCTGTGTCCTGCGGATCCGCAGAGGGGAGATCGGTCATTGCTGCCAAATGGCCCGATTGACGCGAATTGATCAAGACGTGCCAGACGCGAAGAGACGCATAGTGGTGCCGGGCGTTGGGGTGGACAGTCAAGCCGACCAGTTTGTAGTCATGGTGTCGCGACGATCCACGCTATGCTCCTCACGTGATGGACGGCGATAGAAAGCACGCCATGTGGGCGTCACTGGACCATCGCAACAACGAGGCAGACGATCAGTCCCACGATCACGATGCCGAGCCATAGTTTCCATGTTGCCCGACCAGGACCGCCGATCGCGCCGAGATATGCAAGGATGGCCTCGATCAACATCGCTTGCTCCGTAGGTCGGCTATCGGAATGATAGCGTGGCATCGGATACGGCTACAGCTGGGGCGCTTGCCGTCCGGCAGCTTCTGTCCGATCCAGACGCTCGCACCGCGCTTTATGAACGGCAACACCGGGTCGGCAACGGCCGCAGGAACGGGTAATTCGATCCTCTCGCACTATGTGTGAGAAAGCCTAGTGAGAGAGTTGAACGCAGGTGCCCAGAATCCCGATCGCGACGATCAAGCATGTCTGGATTCGCACCTGTTTTTGTAGACCCGCGGTGGCATCGTCAATTTCCATCAGCCTAACCCCCAAACGGTTTCCCACGCCCTTTTTTATGGAGTTTCTCGTCGTCCAAAAGCGACCGTCGCATACGAGTGGCCATCTTGATCACGTCATCCAAGCCCTCCCGTCCGTAACGCTCCTTCATGACTGAAATCATGCACATGCCGACGATCCACGGATGGCTTTGCATCTGCACTGCGACGACATTCATCATAGGGCCAACGCGATCACAGATCGCCCGATAGGCTTCGGGGCTCGTATCGTAATCTTCGTGCACACGGCCTCCCATCTAAAGAAGAGGCAGAGCCCGGCCGTAAGAGCCGGGCGTTCGTAACCCTGCGTGTGCCACAAGGCGCCGCCGCCTTTGGGCAGAGCCTTGGACATGCGCGACAGCCACCCGGCCGAGAAGCTCTCGACCGGTGCACACATCAGAGGGGATACGACGCCCCAAGGACGAGCTTTCACCGTCCTCACCGCGATGAATCGCAGATGACGGACGGATGGGCAATCCCAATCACCCGATCTTACCGGGTGAAGTGCAGCGATGTCGTTTCCTTTGCCTCCCAAACCGACGGAAGATACAGTGCACGGCGTGCTGCTGCGGCGCCGAAACCGCTCACGGGAGATCGCGACGCCATGCCGACAATGACGATCCGAGACGTGCCCGACGATCTTCTGCGTAGCTTGAAGGACCTTGCGACAGCCCACGGTAGGAGCGTCCAAGCCGAAGTGCGGATCATTCTGGCTGCGGCGGTCCAGGCTGGGTGTTTAGGCGACGCTCTTTGGAGGCTCGGTCGCGAGATTGGTCTCACGGAAACGGAGATCATGGAGATTGAAAGCAGCCGTCAGCGTAAGCCGGCTGACCCACTTAATTTTGACTAACGCTTGTCAAAGCCGTTACTGCGTAATGATACACCAAAAACGCGGAGTTTCGTCACTGCAGCGGGAGAACTACGATCTTGGCTTAAGAGCCTCGACATAAAACAAGGCCGCTGCCGCAACTGTCGGAAACATGACGCACGCTTGTAGGATTGGTGCCAATACCGAAAGGAGCAGCAAGGCATACGCGCTGCCGATCAAAGTATAGATGATGCGCCAATTGGGGCGCCTGACGACCCCCTGCTTCAGCAACTCAATGCCTAAAGCCAATCCCGATTCAAATTCTGCCGAAGGTTTTTCTCTCCTCCTATCGTCCATCAGAAGTTCCTCCATGCGACAAAATTCGGAATGCTTCTTCTACCCGCAGTTTGGCGGCAATCTCAGCCTCTTCGGGTTCCTTCGCTACAAGATCCGCGAAGTATTGGAGCGCTGCCTCGGGCAGCTTAAGACCGAAGTTGTTTGCAAGTTTGCGAATGTCATCATGAATCCGCTGGCGCCTATCGGGGCTCTCCAGCGGTATTTTTCGCAGTGGCACGGATCCGGGGCCACACAGGATCCATTCTGGATCGACGTCGAACACCTCCCTTACAGCAGCCAATAGCCAAACCGGGGGAGCGTTGGTTCCGTTTTCCCAGGCGAGGATCTGACGACGTGAGTAGCCGATGCGGGTCGCAAACTGCTGCTGAGTAAGGCCAGCGTACTCCCTGGCCGATCGCAAACGGCTCGCCATACCCGCCGCGTCTGGAGCTTTCGCGGGCTTTCCTGTTGCGGGATCGATAAACGCCATTTAACACCTCATACGACTCGTCGCGCAAACGATCTTAGTCTCAAATTGTGGACCGCAATATGATCGATGAGAAGCGCCATAATCGCATCAAGGCAGCCCTTCAGTTGAGGGGAAGCAGTCTCAGTGCTGTGGCTCGCGACCTAAAAGTGGCGCCCGCAACGGTTTCTACCGTGAGTCGTGGTTTCCGACGATCTCGCCGGATCGAGGCCAAGATCGCCTCGGAACTTGGCTGCAAAGCCGAGGATCTTTGGCCTGAGCGCTACAGGCAGGTTGCGGAGGAGACTACGATGAGTTGACGTCTCGCAGGCCTTTACAGGAAGGGCCATTCTTCATTGCACGAAAGAGAAAAGGCCCAGCTTTGCAGAGCTGAGCCTCTTCGAGATTGGCGTATCACCGATGCCATCCTCCTCGTGTGCCGGCGCCATGTCAAGCGGAACGCTTCCGGTGTCGTCGTTGCACGCCCGTCTTTCGTGCCCCCACTCGACGGCGGGAGCCGAAACATATGCTTAAATTAGAATCCGAACTCGCAGTGACCGACGTGAGCCTTAACGAGCGCGATATGCCTGAGCTCAAGAGGTTTCCCTGCTTTGGTGAAGTGTATCGCATAGTGATGGGATATATCCCAAAAGAAGGGGCTCAACGCGGACTCGAACAGCAAGTTCTGATCGATGAATTTATTAAAACAACAAATAGCACCGGTTCCCTGCTGAGCTATAGGGCTACCATAAAACATCTTTTGAGATATCTACACGCCAGAAATATCAAACTTGATAGGCTGAGCCCGAAAATATTAGAGACGTTCAAGGGTCATGCTTGTACGGCTGAATGTTTGCCGTCTCGGACGTTTTCTAATCGTCAAACTCCCGCTCTGTTCAGATTCTGGCTCTTCTTACAATACCAGTCCGTGGTGCCGGCCACGGGTTGGGATGCGGAGGATCCGAAAATCTGCTTTAGCTTTCTTCACAATCTCATCAAGGAGGGCGTGCATTCGACCGTAGCTGACGTACAAGCAAAAAACGCTCTTCACTTTCTTCTTTGGTCAAGGTTGAAGGGAGTTCCCCGGCCGCGCATTGGCGAGTTCGCTGAAGCATTTATCAGGCACGAATGCTCTTGCGGGCTTCAGACTAAATCGGGTCGGCTAGACGGTAAAGCTAAAGGACGCCGCCAAATTGCCGTCGATCGCTTTTTGAGATTTATTTCTGGCGAAAATCCCGTCTTCCGAGACGGCATATTTTTCCAAAGAAGGAAACGATGTCAGCCCTTCCCATCTGTTTTACGGTATCGCGAGTACCTTACCAGGCAAAGGGGCCTGAGACCCCACACGATCCAACATTATACGCTCGATATAATGAGTTGGTTGCCGAAGCTCGGCGAAGATGCGTCCACCTATACGGCCGGCGCGATACGCGATATGGCCATGGTCGAATTCGCGAAGCGCGGAACATCAATGCAGAGCCGGCTCATTCGCTCTGCCAGAAGCTATCTGCTTTTCCGGGCATCTGAGGGCCATTGCAGCCATTCTCTAGCCCAGGCCTTGGTTTCCCGCCCCACCTACCGCCTCTCCAGGGTGCCTCGTCGTTTGGACGTCGATGCCGTTCAAAGAGTTATCGACAGTTGCGACGTATCCACACGCAGAGGCCTTCGGGATCGTGCCGTGCTCCTGCTCCTGGCGGAGCTTGGCTTAAGGGCGGCGGAGGTCTGGAGATTAAAGCTTCAAGATTTGGACTGGGCCGAAGCCAAGCTTAGGATCGAGGGAAAGGGGGGCCGTGGAGCCGTCGTCCCGCTCACGCAGCGATCGGGAGACGCGGTGCTCGACTACATAGAAAAAGCGCGACCCTGCACACCATCTGACGCGCTTTTCGTCCGATTATCTCGCCCGCATACACCCTTCGCCAAGTCGGCTGAAATAGCCAGCATAGCCCGGATGAGGTTATCTCAGTGCGGCTATCGAGGTGGTTCACATATCTTTCGCCATACCCTGGCAACCGAGCTGCTAAGAGATGGGCGGTCGCTTGAGGACGTCGCCACGGTGTTACGCCATCGCTCGGTCGCAACAACGACGATCTACGCCAAAGTTAACGAACCAATGCTCAAGCGCTTGGCGGAACCGTGGATGGGAGATCGGTCATGAGCCCTGCTGTCGAGCGCTACCTGCAGTACCGGAGGCTTCTCGGGTATAAAGATACTGATCTTTGGCGTGACCTGACGGCCTTCGCAAAATTTGCAAATTGCCGGGGGGCCTCGCATCTACGAAACGTGGATGTACTTGCTTGGATCGATGGCAAGTCTGTGAGGTCCACTCAATACGAAATCGCTTCATCGCTTCGTCGTCTGGGGCTTTTTTTGCACGCCGAGGACAATGATCATGAGGTTCTCGATGAGGAATACGTCCGGTCCTGCCAGAGGCCGAAGCGATCAATTCCATATATCTACACATATGGAGAGATAAAGGCGGTCTTAGGGGCTTTGAGATCGTATCCCCTAGATCACGCGTATGATGCTGCCACATACGAACATCTGATTGGCCTTATCGCCGTCACGGGTCTCCGCCTTAACGAAGCTCGAACCGTCTCGACTAGCGACTTTTCCGGAACGGAGATCCTGATAAGGCGAGGAAAATTCGGCAAGGATAGGATCATTTACCTGCATGAAAGCACTGGGAATGCGCTCAGGCAATACCTGCATGACCGGCCGCTTCATCTGCCCAGGGAGCATCTATTTGTAATACATACGGGCAGAATGCCATCGCTGTCCTCCATTCAAACCAAATTCCGAAAATGTGTGGACGATCTTCATCTGCCTAATCGGAAGGGTGGAGGGCGTCCAAGAATTCACGATCTCAGGCATACATTTGCAACTCGATCTCTCGCCGCGTGTGGATCTGATCGGGAAGTGATATCTAACCACATATTGGCGCTTTCCACCTATTTGGGTCACGTCAGTATCACTAGTACCTATTGGTATTTGGAAATCTCAACTGAAACAAAAGAAGAGATGGCACTCGCGATCGAGGAGCTGCTCAGTGCTTAACGAGACTCAGCATGCCCTCGCTCCAGTCCTTTCCGGATTCCTGAACGAGCATATCATTCGGGATCGTGGCCTGAGCCAACTGACTCGATCAAGCTACGCGCATACGTTCATCCTGCTAATCCGCTTCATCCACCAGAAAACAGGAAAGCCGATCGATCGACTCCAGCTGGAAGACATTAGTTCTGAAATTGTTATGCGGTTTTTGGATGACCTTGAACAGGCGAGAAATAATTCTCGGCGAACGCGGAACCTACGACTGGCCGCTATACGGTCTTTTTTTCGATACGTGCAGATGAGAATTCCTGCGGCATTGGAGCTGGCCGCGAGCGTACGAGCGCTGGCCGCAAAAAAAGCGGCGAATCCGGTGATCGATTGGCTGTCCATCGACGAGGCTAGGGCTATAATTCAGTTGCCAAGTATGAAGCGGAGGGATGGTATCCGGGACCGGGCGATGCTCAGTGTAGCGTATATATGCGCGCTGCGCGTATCCGAGGTTCTCGCGCTGTCACTCAGTGATCTAGACCTCGGGTCTAAACCAACCCTGCATGTGATCGGAAAGGGACGGCGTGCTAGGATCCTGCCGTTGGCGCCAGACACGGTCCAATTGCTGCGGGCCTGGTTATCAGCGAGGCCAGATGTCCCTTACGATCACATTTTCCTCAATCGGCATGGCTTTCCCTTAAGCCGCGACGGTTTCGCCGCCCGTCTGGCGAGATATGTCGAGCTAGCAGCGGGGACGGTGCCAAGCCTCGCTCAAAAAAGGGTGACGCCGCATGTGCTGCGGCACAGTTGTGCCATGCACATGCTCAAAGCGACGCGTGACATCAGGAAAGTCGCTCTATGGTTGGGCCACGCGTCTATCCAGTCGACAGAGATCTATCTCCATGCAGATCCCGAGGAGAAGTTGGAGATTCTCACATCCCACGGGGGGCTAGGTATCAAACCCGGAAAGTTCGCTTCTCGTGCGTCAAGCGTGATGAGTATGCTTGAAGCTGCTCGCAAACCATCCGACGGCCTACAGGCGGTCGTGAAACTCCGCTAATCATTTTGGTGTTTTGCTATCGGCCAGACGCGAAGCAATCGCCTTGGCGGCGATCTCTGAAAACATGGCCAAGGCGGCAGAGGCAGCCTGCCTCAGGAGCACCAGAGTGCCGCTGGCGCTCCCGCTTATTCTAGCCTAACCTGTAAAAAAAAGCAGAGACTTTGGCGACGAGCCTGCGGTTTAGAATGTGGAAACTGGTCCGTCCAACCTCAAGTGACGAGCCGAGGTGAGCCGACTTTCATTCAGGGACAGGTAGTCGGCAGCTCCGCGCCCAATATCGGCCGTTCATTTCGGTCAGCGCTCGTCTTGAAAGCAGACGCTTCGGCCATCGACGCCGAGGTAAAATGCCTTGCATTTTTTCAAGCGAAATGAGCCAGGCGGCCGTTTGTCGGCCGGAGAACTTGAGCTTAGCGTTTCGGCCGATGACGGACGCTGGGGTGGGAGTCCAGCTATCGGGTGGGCAATCCAGCAAGCAACCCATACAGTGACGAGAACTCTTCCATTCGATCCCCCCGAACTGAATATCTGCCATCAGTGGCGACATCGATCGCGATGGTCCCATCCCGACGTGTAGTCATGACTTTGCGGACAGGCTCAATACCAAACAGTCCAGCGGGCTTTGTGTAGTCGGGAATGCCGGTCGCTCGGCTGGCATACCAGTCGCGAGTTTCTTGAGTGCTGTATTGCTTACGGCCGTCCGAAAAGATGACGAGTTCGGGGCGGCAGATGTCGAATACCTCGCTGCAGCAGCCATTTTCCCGCCCATGGTGTGACGCGACGTAAACGTTGACGGTCGACAGCTTCGCGCGAAAATCATGGTTTTTGAGGAGCTGACGCCAGCCGGCGCGCTCGACATCACCACCAAAAAGGATCGTGAACCCGCCAAAACGTATGAAGGCCGCGAGACTTAGATTGTTTGTGTCGGTGAAGTCGGCGCCATATCTGTTCCAGAACACATGCCAAGCGACGCCGCCAAGATCATGGGACCAGTCGCCCAAGAAACCAGGGCCGAACCGTTCGAGGATATTAGCGGCTGCGGTGACGCCACTCCTCATACCACACTCGGCTTTCATCGCGCGCAGGGCGTGCGCATCGACAGTAGGGTTGCCGACGACCGCTCCGACAACGCAATCCCGCCAAAGGTATGGCAGATCCTCACAATGATCCTCGTCCAGGTTCATGAGCATGAGCGTGTCGATGCGCTGACCGTTATACGTGACGGACGGATACCAGGGGCGGTCGCTGCACAGTCCGCAGTCGAGCATCAGACGATGTCCCGCGGGACCAGTGATAACCGCGCAGCCGCCATGGTCGACATCGTGGATTTCGATATGCATCACGCCTGTCCCTCGGAAGATGGGGCGGTGGGTGGCTTCCGACTTACGTCGAGAGAGATCTCTGGCCACTGTTCCGCCAGAAGCGCGACGACGAGTTGCTCGCCTCGAAGCGAAAGGCGATCGATCCATTCGACCTGCATAGCGGAGAAGTTGGTGGGATACCCGACCACGCTGTCTCGGGAAACCAGGTCGACGGGGGGCACGAGCAACCTTTCATCCAGCTGCCCCAAATAAGGCAGGAGGAATCCCTTGATCCGTTCGCCCTCCGACAGATCGAACAGCCGCTTCATCGATTGGTTCTGAGCCCGGGCGAATATGCACTCGAAGGCGGCCTTCAGCCGGGGAATCATCCATGACGCCGGATCACTGACATCAAGCGCATCGCCGGCACGGCAGGCGATGATCCGGTCGTGAACGCCCACGTCGAGGCTAATCCCGGGGTCTCTGTCGGGCCAGAGCACGGAAAGACCCAGGTTGTCGTATACGCCGCCGTCAGTCAGCGTGACGCGCTGCTCCTTCCTTTGGCCTTTTTTCTCGAACGTCATCCGACGGTCGATTGCAGGCAGGGCGAGCGGATAGGCTGCCGAGGCGGATACCGCATCGGCCAGCTCGACGCCTTCGGACGAAGCCGAACCGTAGCGCCAGCAGTGGATCCGTTCGGCGGTGAAGTAGATGGCGGCCTTGGCCCTCAACTCGCAGGCGACAATGACAAGCCGGGGCCGGTCCTTGCGAAGTTCGGTGAGCTTGAGTTGACCCAGTAGCCGACTGAAGGTGCGCCGCAGGATGGTTGTTCGGCTCGCGCTCCGTATGAGAGGCGAGATACGCAACCAATTCCATCCGCGGACACGCGCCCTCAGTGGAAAAAGCAGGAGTCTCACAAGCAGGGCGAGGGTGCGTTCCAGAAGCAGAAGGACGAAGACCGCGATCGCCTTGATGCCCTCAAGGGTGGTAAGAGCCGTGACGATCGACGGCTTCAGGAAACCGGTTCGCAGCAGCTCCCGGGCGCGCCGCTCGAACGCATCGAAATCACCGGGATGGCTGCAGTACAGGCTCGCGATCACGCTTCCCCCGGACACCGCCGAGATCGTCGAGATCTGGTCGAGCAGGCCAATTCTGTGAAGGGCTCGGAGACACCCGAGGTGGAAGGCCATCGCCCGCGAGCCACCGCCCGAGAGCGCGAGCGCGATCCTGCCCAGATCGTCTGATTTTGCCGGGACCCCCTCAATTGGCATCGTGCGGTATCACTCCCTCCAGCCGGCCTCGTTCGTCCCATCCGGCTCTGAGCCATGTGTCGGTCGCGCCGCAGATCATCATGACGAACGGGGCGCCGACCGGATCGAGATGGGATCTCAGATGTTCGAAGACTTTCTCGTCGTCCGCACTTGGTCTTGCGGCGGCTCCATCGGGATGGCTGTGCCATTCGCCGACATACTGGAGACGCCCAGCCGTTGCGGTTCCCAGGACCTGGACCAGGGGTTCGAGATCCTTCGCGCCGCGGATGAAATACGTTGGCGCCTGCCGACTGTCCGAGGGGGCAGGAATCACGCCGAGAACGTGAACGACGCCCCTGACGAAGTCGAAGGTGCCGACGAGCACGCCACCGGTCTCGTTCGGGGCCGCCTTCTCTCGATGGTCACGCATTGCATCCACGACGCTCTGGGTCACGGTAGCGCGGATTGGACCATCGCCGAAGCGGTGGACCGTATCCACGGGAAGGATCACTGGAAGCAGGCCTCCCGAGGACGGATCCAACCTCCAAACTCGCATCGCGGGATCGGGCAGATCGACGAGATCGATGAGTTGCCCTCCCGCCAGGCCGCTCAGCATCTGGACGCGCCAAGGGGGAAGAGGACGGGAGAGGTCCTGGCACGCGTTGGCGTAGCGGATCCGGTCGGCCCTGGCTGCCGCGAGATGGCCGTCCAGAAACGGATCAGACGCCACGTTGAAGAAGTACTGGGCCTCCAGCTCGTCGAGCCGATGGCGCCGATCCCCGTCCTCGGCGAGCAGGACGAGATCCGATCCGTCAGGGCTGAAGAAGAAACTCGCGGCTCGCCGGATCGTCTGGTCCGACAGATGTCCCACGACCGCTGGCGACGCGCTGAAGTCGACCACTACGTCCGCTTCGGCATAGGCTGCGGAGATCCCATCGGCCTGATCGCCGGGATCGAGAACGTCGGCGACGATCGCGGACACGCTGTCCTCGGCCAGGATGCGGTTTGCGTCTCGACAGAGCACCTTAGCCTTCGGAAATCCCACTGAGAGATCGATCTGAGTCTGACGCACCGTGTTGTGCGGCAGGACGGAGTCGTCGTCTATGACGGTCCACTGGCCTATGCCGGCCCTCACGGTGTTCGACACGACGTTGGAGCCGATCGCGCCGGCACCGATCGCGACGAGCTTCGCATCCTCGGTGCGGAGCGTAGCAGCGTAGATTCTTGCAGTCCGTCTGTTCAGACGCTGGACCACCCGCCAGCCTGGGAGCGGAATCTCCGAAAGGTCCGGTTTCGATCCGGACTGTAGAAGCACCTTAGCCGTCAGCCTCGATGCTCCGACCATCTGAGTGAAGGTGGCCCCAAGCTTCTCGCCCAACGCGGCTAATGTGTCGCCGACCGTGTAGACCCACACCTCCACGCCTTCGACCGGACCCTCGGCGGTGCGCTGCATCGGGATTGCAAGCATGAGGAGGAGCTGCCGTTCGGTGGCCTTGGATGTCTGTTCGGGAGCTGTCAGCCATTCGGTCAGCTCCGCGACCAGGTCGACCCCGAGCGAATTCAGAAGGTCGTTCAGGTCGCCAAGGCTGTAAGGTCGGTCGGCAAGGCCCCGGTGGACCTGTGGAGGGAGCTCGCGGTGAAAGATGGCGAAGGAGCTCTCCACTGCCTCGGTGGACGCTGTCTCCGACATGATCAGCGTGTAGACGCCCCGATCCTTGATCAGGTGATGGACATGCCAGGGTCCGGCTACGACGCCGGCCGGGATCACGATGGTATGGGAGACGGCCGAGATCAGCGGTTCGAGCGGTTGGTCCTCTCCGTGGAGGCGGCCGCTCGCCATCAGGGAAAACCAGCTGCGTATCCTCTCAATCAGCATCTGCCCCGTGAGAGTGCGGGAGAGATCGTGCCAGTTTTCTTCCCAGATGCAGAGCCCAAGTCCGTCGGCGCCACGATTGAGGTTGGTGTGAACCTCTCCGATCGGGAAATCTTCGCGTAGCGACCGGAAATGAGGCGCCGCATCGTCCTCGCCAGCGAAGATGATCCGAACGGGCTCATGCCCCGCGATGGCCACCTTCCTGTGCTGAGCCAGTTCCGGCTCGACCTCGACGTCAATGATATCCAGTGCGTCATCACGTCTGGCATCGATCAGCTTCGCGTATGGATGGTCGGCCGCTTCAGTGAGGTATCGCACGACGGATCGCGCAAGCCTTGAGCGCATGGTGGCATCTTCGCCAGCCATAGGGATCAACGCCCCGCGCGGGGCGCTGAGTTGCCGATCACCGCCGCGGCACCGCCCGCAACCTTGCGGAGCTTCGACCCGTCGCCACCGATCTCGATCACTAGAGGCTTGGGCTTCGTCTTTGACGGATGCTCCATGGACACTATCCAGCTGCCGCCGAGATCATCGGCGACACCTTTGTAGTAGCTCGCAGCCTGACGATGCGGAGGCTGGATCGTGTCCTCGATCGGTATGATGTCGCTTGTGGAGACGAGCAGCGCGCCAGACTGACCCTGATCCTCGTAGAGCCACTTGAGACGTTCGCCGGGCACCGTCTTCTCGTCGCCCTTTTCGGCGGCGAGGGAGAGGTAGCTGCAGTGATGGGGGATGTTATTGATGTCCCATTCGAGACGCTCGTCATTCTTATGGTAGCGCGTCACGCGGACGATGTCGTCGATAACGTCGTGCTCGACGTCAGCCGAGAGGATGAGCTTGGTCTTCCTGTCGTCCACCTCGAAGGTGGCCTGCATGAACAGCGCTGAGCCGTTCCGGTAGACCACCTCGCCGTCGCAGGTCTCGGCAAACGGCGAGTGCACGAAGAATTCCACACCGTCATGCTGCAGATTGAACTCCGGACAGAGCGTACCTGCGTCGCTTATGAGATTCCGTCTCTTGGCCGGATCGATATCGCGATCGCGCAGGAACTGGTCGAGTTTCTCGGGCCGCCCGAATACACGGATCCCTTCGCCCTCAATAAACCGATGTCGCGCTTCCGCGCGCAACGTCCTGGCCTCGCCCTTCACCCCCTCTTCGAGGATGGCGGTTGCGGGAACCCACATCGTCTTGATCTTGATGCGGTCGCCGCCCTGATATTTCGCCGCGTGCTCGAGGTGAAAGACCTCCTTCGCCCGCTTGGTGTGGTCGGTATCGAGGTGAGTAAAGGCGACCACGTCGATCTCCTTGTCGTCGCCAAGGCAAGAGCGCAGTTCCTTTTCGAGATCGCACCGCAGATCATACTGATCATCGGGGTTGTGCATGTCTGCGAAGTCGAAGAGGGCGCGTCGCCCGTTCTCGAGTTCGATGAGACAGGTGTCGGCGTTGCCGATCGGAAAGAAGCGGACGGTGTGCATGTAGCCTCCCTTTGGCGGCCCCGGATCCGCCGCCATGAACATTGGGAGAACGTGGTTAATCTTCAAGGGGGTGCTGTTCACCGCGTCAAAGCCGCGCGTAAAGCGATCGGGGGGCTGCTTGAGATGGGTCAAATCCCGAAAGCTGTCAGACCGCGAACGGCCAGGTCACGCCAAAACCAGTCGGCTTAACAAGTGTCCAGTTTCGGGGACGACTTAAGGCACGCTGAAAAGCTGAAAGTTAGGTCATCCGGTTATTGCATCAATCACGCCAGCACATTGAGATGGAGCGCATTTAAATAGCAGCTGCGAGAAAGTTATATGGACTAGGTTTTGTGGAATATACCTAAGACAGACGGACATAAGATAGCCGCCTCCAAATAATTCGCTCTTCGGCATAATACATCTTATATTGAACTCCATATAACTCATAATCCTCGGTCAGGCTGTCGGGATCGAACGGCCCGTCGCGGCTTTCGGCGATCGCGGCCAGCACGCCGCGCGCGATCGCGCAGCCGACGCCGGCTGACGGGACGGCCGCGCCCACCGCCTCGCGGACGACCACCTGCTTGCCATGCGCTTCGGAGAATTCGCCGCAATAATGGCCGGAGACCAAGGCGGCAGACAGGCCATAACCCCGCACCAGCACGGCATGGACCGGGATCTGCACCAGCGCGAAGCGCTCGATCAGCACATCGTAGACGACGAGCTCGTCGGCATGGACGATATCCTCGGCGTCATGCAGCACGATCGCCTTCACCGGCACGCCGGATGCCACCTCGTCGTCCAGCATCGCCTGCCATATCCAGTTGAGGCAGCCGGCCTTGGTGGTCGGGCCGGGCCGATCGCCGACGATCAGCCTGATCCGTGGATCGCCCCCGGCCGCGTCTTCCGCCGCCGCGATCGTGTCCGGGTCATTGGGATAGCAGCCGACATAGAGCCGCCAGTCGGCATGGCGCAGCGTCGCGCGCGCGGTGGCGATCGTCGCGCCGATCACCGGCGATTCGTGCCAGGCCGCGATGAAGATGGCGATCCGCCCCGGCTGTGCGGGCGGCGGCAGGGTCGACACGGTGGCGCGGGGATGCTGGCTGTAGATCGCGATGCGGCGCCACAACAGGCGGCCGATCCAGATCAGATCGATGACGAGATCGTCGAGGCCGCCGATCAGGAATCCCACAGCGGCGAAGAGCGCAAGTTCATGCGCGCTCCGCTCCACCAGCAGAACCGGACCCCACATCCCTGCCAAGACAGCCCCCTGTCGAGGATGACAAGGTTAACGCCAAATTGGTTCAGGTCGACTCCGAAATGAATATGGTCAGTCGGTCGCCTTGGTCGGGCTCGGCGCGGAGACGGGGTGAGCCGGCCCGGGCTGGGACGGCCCAGGCTGGGGTGGCATGGCGGAGGCTGGCCGTGGCGCGCCTTCCGATGTCGCCGGATCGAGCAGCGCGGCCGTCTCGATCTGGTCGAGCGCCGCGCGGCTGGCGAGATAGCGTCGCGCCGCGACGATCCAGTTGTTGGCAACGCTGTGATCGCTCAGCCGGACAATCTCGGCAAGCGCGGCATCGACCTGCCCGGCCTCGAGCATCCGCTGCGCGCGGGCGACCCGATCGGCGGGCTGGGTGGAGGGCTCGTCCGCATGGCGTACCACCACCATCCCGGCCAGCCCGCTGCGAAAGGATTGCCACCAGCTCTGCTTCGGCGGGCCCCCGGCCGCGAGCGTCGGCGCGATCGTATCGAGGCCGTTCTGGAGATCGGCGAGCGTCACCGGCAGATGGGCCGCCGACAGGATCGTCGCCACCGCCTGCGACTGGCTATTGCCGAACCGTTCGCGCAGCAGGCTTTCGATATAGCCGAGATTCACGCCGCGATCGAGCGCCCGCCGCGCCGCGAAGGCGACGAGCAGCCCCTCGGCGCGGCTGGCGTCGCCCGTCGCCTCGGTCGCCTGCGCCTGGATGTCGTTGACCTTGCCTTCGAGCGTGTCGAGCCGGTTTGCGACCTGCGCATCGGACGCCGGCGCCGCGGCCGGGATTGCGGGCTTCTGCCTCTGCTGCTGCTCGACGGCGATGCGCTGGGCGACTGCCTGGTCGGCCTTCGCCTGATCGATGGACTCCAGATGGAGCAGCTGCGCCGTCCGCGCATCGTGGGTCACGGCATAGCCCATCGCGACGATCCCGCCGACGAATGCGACCAGCATGGCCAGCAGCACCCACAGCCATGGGCGCGATCGGCTGATGTCGGGATCGTACTCGCTATCCATCCAGTGTCCCTTGGCTAGAGGCCCTGATCGCACAGCTTGGCGGCGACTGCCAGCAGCGAGGCGTCGGTCGGCCTTTCGGCGGTGGCGTGGGCTCGCCAGCCCGTGCCGGCCGCCTCCAGCGTCGCGGCGCTGATCGCGGCGATCGCGATCCCGGCCGGATCGACCAGCCGCGCGAACAGGGCGGCCGCGCGGGGCGAGTGGAGCAGGGCGATCGCGCCCGGCAGCGCCGCGCGGGCGGCTTCGGGCAAGGCGTCGAGCGGATCGGCGGCATAGACGATACGCCGTTCGATCGCGATGCCGGGTCGGGCGGTGGCGCGATGCTCGCGCCCGGCGAGGTGCAGCAACGAGGCGACGCCGTGGCTTGATGCGAGGGCGAGGATGGCGTCCGCGTCACCGTCGCCGACGATGATCCGGCCGAATCCGGCGTATCGGGCGACTTCCGCGGTGGCCGCGCCGACGGCATAGAGTGGCAGGTCGATAAGGGCCGCGATCCCGATGCCGCCATGGCGCAGGGCGTTGGCACTGGTGGCGAGGATCGCCTGGGGGCGCCCGGTCGGAGGCACCCAGTCGAGCGGCCGGATCGTGAACAGCGGCGCGGCGATCGCCGCCAGCCCGATGGCGCGTGCCGCCGCCACGGTGGCGGATGCGCCCGGCTCGGGCCGCAGCACGAGCAGCGGGCGATTCATCGTCCGGTGAAGAGCGCGGCGATCCTGGCAGGCGCCCGCTTCAGCAGATCGTCCGCGAGCGCGCCGGCCTCGTCCGGCGATGCCAGATGCGCCGCGCCGGTGATGCGTTCGGCGCCGTCCTCGCTCAGCAGTTCGGCGCGGAAGGCGATGCCGTCCCCGTCACGAACCGCCAGTGCCGCGACCGGCGAATGGCAATCGGCGCCCAGGGCGGCGAGGAAGGCGCGTTCGGCCGTCACGCAGGCGTGGGTATCGGCATGATCGATCGCGGCCAGCGCCGCCAGCATCGCGGCGTCGTCGGCGCGGGCCTCGATCCCGACCGCGCCTTGGGCCGGGGCCGGCAACATGACGTCGATCGCGATGGCGTGGCCGATATCGGGCCGGTCCAGCCGATCCAGCCCGGCGGCGGCGAGCAGGGTCGCGTCGGCCTCGCCGTCGCGCAGCTTGCGCAGGCGGGTGTCGACATTGCCCCGGAAGGGGATGATCGTGACGTCGGGCCGTAGCTGGCGCAGCTGCGCGGCGCGGCGCGGCGAGGAGGTGCCGATGCGGGCGCCGTGCGGCAGCCCGGCGATCGTCGCGGCGCCGATCAGCCGGTCGCGCACGTCGGCGCGGGGCAGGATCGCGGCGATGCGGATCGCGGCCGGCCGGATCGTCTCGACATCCTTCATCGAATGGACCGCGAAATCGATCGCGCCCTCGAGCAGCGCGCCATCCAGTTCCTTGGTCCACAGCGCCTTGCCGCCGATCTCGGCGAGCGGGCGATCCTGCACCCTGTCGCCCGTGGTCTTCACCGGGACGATGACGATCGCATCCTCCGGCCAGCCATGCGCAGCGCGCAGCGCGGCGGCGACCATATGCGCCTGGACGAGGGCGAGCGGCGATCCGCGGGTGCCGAGACGGAGCGGGAAGGGAGCGGCTGGGGCGGGCATGGTCATGGAAAAGTTGCTCTAGAGGGCACAAGCGGTGCAGGGAAGCGCCGCTATGCCCGCGCCCGCCCCCCTGATCCTCGGAATCGAATCTTCCTGCGACGAAACCGCCGCCGCGCTGGTCGATGGCGATCGCCGGATTCTCGCCCATCGCCTCGCCGGGCAGGAGGCCGCGCACCGCCCGTTCGGCGGCGTCGTTCCCGAGATTGCGGCGCGCGCCCATATCGAGGTGCTCGGCCCGCTGATCGAGGGGGCGCTGGCCGACGCCGGCAAGACGCTCGCCGATGTCGATGCGATCGCGGCGACCGCCGGGCCGGGGCTGATCGGCGGCGTCATGGTGGGGCTGCTGATGGCCAAGGGCATCGCCTTGTCCGCCGGCAAGCCGCTGGTCGCGGTCAACCATCTCGAAGGCCATGCGCTCTCGCCGCGCCTCGCCGATCCGGCATTGCGCTTCCCCTATTTGCTGCTGCTGGTGTCCGGCGGCCATTGCCAGCTGCTCTTCGTGGAGGGGGTGGGGCGCTATCGCCGGCTCGCCACCACCATCGACGATGCCAGCGGCGAGGCCTTCGACAAGACCGCCAAGCTGCTCGGCCTCGGCTTTCCGGGTGGTCCGGCGGTCGAGCGCGCCGCCGCGCTGGGCGATCCGAAGGCGGTGCCGCTGCCGCGCCCGCTGCTCGGATCGGCCGAGCCGCATTTCTCCTTCGCCGGCCTCAAGAGCGCGGTGCTGCGCGCGCGCGATGCCGGCATCCACACGCCCGAGGACATCGCCGCCTCCTTCCAGCAGGCGGTGGTCGATTGCCTGCTCGATCGCACCCGCCGGGGGATCACGCGCGCGCCGGGGGCGACCGCACTGGTCGTCGCCGGTGGCGTCGCCGCCAACCAAGCGGTGCGCGGTGCGCTGGAGGCGCTCGCCATCGAGCATGGCCTGCCTTTCTCCGCGCCGCCTCTGTGGCTGTGTACCGACAATGCGGCGATGATCGGCTGGGCCGGGGTAGAGCGCTTCGCCGCCGGCGCCAGCGATCCGCTCGACACACCGGCGCGCGCGCGCTGGCCGCTCGACCCCGAGGCCGAGAAGGTGCGCGGGGCGGGGGTGAAGGCATGACGACCCTATCACCCGATCGCCCGCTCCATCTGGGGGTGGTCGGCGGCGGCGCATGGGGCACCGCGCTCGCGCAGGTTGCGGCGGCGGGCGGACCCGTGACCTTGTGGGCGCGCTCGGCCGAGGTGGTCGATGCGATCAACCGCGATCATGCCAATCCCGCCTATCTGCCCGGTGTCGCGCTGTCGCCGGCGATCGTCGCGACGACGGACAGCGCCGCGCTGCAATCCTGCGATGCGCTGCTGCTGGTCACGCCCGCGCAGCATATGCGTGACGTCATGGCAGGATTGCCGATGGGCGATCGGCCGCTGATCCTTTGTTCCAAGGGGATCGAGGCGGGAACGCAGCTGCTGATGTCCGAAGTGGCGGCCGAGTGCCGCCCCGACGCGCCGATCGCGGTGCTCTCCGGCCCGACCTTCGCGCATGAGGTGGCGGCCGGCCTGCCGACGGCGGTGACCCTGGCGTGCGAGGATGATGCGCTCGGCGAGCGGCTGGCCAACCGCATCGCGCGGTCGAGCTTCCGGCCCTATCGCAGCGCCGACGTGGTGGGTGCCGAGATCGGTGGCGCGGTGAAGAATGTGCTGGCGATCGCCTGCGGCGTCGTGTCGGGGCATGGCCTCGGGCAGAATGCCGGGGCAGCGCTGATCGCGCGCGGTTTCGCCGAGATGGCGCGATTCGGCGCGGCCAAGGGCGCGACCTCCGCCTCGCTCGCCGGTCTGGCGGGGCTGGGCGATCTGGTGCTCACCTGCTCGTCCACCGCGTCGCGCAATTTCAGTCTCGGTGTCGGCCTCGGCCGGGGCGAGCGGGCGGTCGATCTGCTCGCCCATCGCCGCACCGTGGCGGAAGGCGCCGCCACCGCGCCGGTGCTGGTCGAGACGGCGCGGGCGCTGGGCGTCGAGATGCCGATCGCGGAGGCGGTCTGCGCGCTGCTCTCGGGCGATGTCGCGGTCGGAGCGGCGATCGAGCAATTGCTGACCCGCCCCTTGACGCCGGAACATCGCCTGTGATCGGGCCGGTGATCGAATATCCGATCAGAAATCGATCGCGATGCCCTTCTTCTCCCAGTCGCCGTAGCGCGTGGGTTCGAGCCGATCGCCATCGCCTTCGCGCGGCGGCGGTTCGACCGCCTTCGGCTCGGGAACCGGCGGGCTTGGCGAAAGATGAGCGGGCGGCTTCACATGAGCGGGCCGTTGCCCAGGGATACGTATGGTCATGACGACGACAGATCGGCGCGCGCCTCGCAAAGCACAACCGGGCAAAGCGCAACCGGGTAAAATAGAAGAGCCGCAGGGCACGCCGGCGCGCCGGGCGGCGCTCAAGCTGCTCGATGCGGTACTGCGGCAGGGGCTGCCGCTGGAGGCGGCGCTGGGTGCCGCCAATGGCCTGCCCAATCCGGCCGATCGCGGTCTGGCCCGCGCCATCGCCTCCGAAGTGCTGCGCCGCCTGCCCGATCTCGACGACCTGATCGATTCGGCGACGCCCAAGCCGATGCCCGACGATGCCAAGGCCCGTTTCGCGTTGCGGATCGCGCTGGTGCAGGCGCTGGCGATGGGCACGCCAGCCCATGCCGCGATCGCCACCGCGCTGCCGCTGGTCGATGGTGGGCCGCGCCGGCTGGTCCATGGCGTGTTCGGTACGCTGATGCGCGGCGAGGCGACGCTGCCCGAGCCGCCGAGCCTGCTGCCCGAGGTCGCCGAGCGCTGGAGCCTGGCATGGGGCGATGATGCGATCGAACAGGCGCGGATCAGCTTGGCGGCGCGCCCGGCGCTCGATCTGACGCTCGCCGATCCGTCGGCCACGGCGCACTGGGCCGAGCAGCTCGGCGCGACCAGCCTGATGCCGGGCCATCTCCGGCTCGACAATGCCGACGTGACCGGGTTGCCGGGCTTCGAGGAGGGGGCCTGGTGGGTGCAGGATCTCTCCGCCTCTCTGCCGGCGCGCCTGCTCGGCAAGGGCGCCGGCACCGTCCTCGATCTCTGCGCGGCGCCAGGCGGCAAGACGCTCCAGCTGGCGGCCGCCGGCTGGCAGGTGACGGCGGTGGAGATGGCGGCCAAGCGTCTCGGACGACTTTCCGAGAATCTCGCCCGCATGAACCTCACCGCCGATCTGGTCGAGGCGGACGTGATGCAGTGGACGCCGGCCGCGCCGGCCGATGCGGTGCTGCTCGACGCGCCCTGTTCGGCGACCGGCATCTTCCGCCGCCATCCCGACGTGCTGCATCGGGTGAAGCCGCGTGCCATCGCCGATCTCGCCGCGATCCAGGCGAAGATGCTGGTCCGCGCCGCGCGCTGGGTGAAGCCGGGCGGGCGGCTGGTCTATGCGGTCTGCTCGCTAGAGCCGCAGGAGGGCGAGGCCGTCGCCCGCGCCTTCAGCCTGCCCGGCTTTGCGATCGATCCGGTGAGGGTGGACGAGCTTCCCGCGGGACTCGTACCCACGGAAGAAGGTTTCATCCGGGTGCCGCCCGGTGCTCTGGCGGAGGCCGGCGGCTGCGACGGATTCTTCATCGTACGCTTTCGTCGCGACTGATTCGGCGCGTTTAACGGTTGAAGCGGCACCCCGCTTGGCGCTAGGCGCTAGGACGTGGTTAAACCCGTGCGCATCGCCCCTTCGATCCTCTCGGCCGACTTCGCGCGGCTGGGCGAGGAGGTGCGCGCGATCGATGCGGCGGGCGCCGACTGGATTCACATCGATGTGATGGACGGGCATTTCGTGCCCAACATCACGATCGGCCCGGCGGTGGTGAAGGCCTTGCGCCCCCACACCACCAAGCCGTTCGACGTGCATCTGATGATCCAGCCGATCGATCCCTATCTGGAGGCGTTTGCGCAGGCCGGTGCCGATCATATCACCGTGCATCCCGAGGCCGGCCCGCACATCCATCGCACCGTCCAGACGATCAAGGCGCTGGGCAAGCAGGCGGGCGTGGTGCTGTGCCCCGCCACCAACGAGGATGTGCTCGATTATCTGCTCGACACGATCGACCTCGTGCTGGTGATGTCGGTCAATCCCGGCTTCGGCGGGCAGACCTTCATCCATTCGCAGCTCGACAAGATCCAGCGGATCCGCGCGATGATCGATGCGAGCGGCCGCGATATCGATCTCGAGGTCGATGGCGGCGTCGATGCCGAGACGGCGCGCCTGTGCCTCGAGGCGGGGGCCGATGCGCTCGTCGCCGGCAGCGCCACCTTCAAGGGCGGCCCCGATCGCTATGCCGCCAATATCCGTGCGCTGAGGGGCCTGTAGCATGGCCATGGTCCGCCGGATCGCCGAGGGCCATCCGCCCGAGACGCCCGAGGACGGCATCGAGCCGGGCCGCCGCCTGATCCGCGTCGGCGACGACAAGGGGCAGAGCCTGACCGAGCGCGTCGCCGCCCGCTTCAACCGGCTGACCTGGAACACGCCCTTCCACGCGCTGCGGCTGCGCGGGCGCTTCCCGCTGAAGCTGCTCGGCGTGCCGCGTGATCCGATCGTCGGCGATCGCGAGGCCGGGCTCGACATCATGGATGGCGAGATCGTGCTGGGCCGCGATCGCGCCGACACCGCCACGATCGACTTCGCGGCGCCGGGCCGCCCGGCCGGATTCGCCGATCATCTCCAGAGCTTCGCCTGGCTGCGCGATCTCGCCGCCGCCGGCACCCGGCTCGACAGCGCGCCTTATGCCGAGGCGCTGATGCGGCGCTGGCTCGATCGCCATGCCGCAGCGGTGGACGAGGCCGGCTGGCGGCCCGATCTGTGGGGGCGGCGCATCCTGAACTGGGCCGCGCACGCGCCGCTGATCCTGTCCTCCTCCGATCTCGTCTATCGCTCGACGGTGCTGAACACGCTGGCGCGGGGTGCCCGCCATCTCGACCGCACGGCGGAGCGCGCGCCGATCGGGCTGCCGCGCATTGCCGCCTATGCGGGTTCGATCGCTGCCGGGTTGCTGATCAGCGGTGGCGAGCCGCGCCTCGTGCATGGCGAGCAGGCCATGGCCAAGGCGCTGGCGCAGGGCGTGCATCCCGATGGCGGCATCGTCAGCCGCTCGCCGATCGAACAGGTCGAGCTGATCGAGCTGCTGTCGCAGCTGATCGGCGTCTATGAAGAGCGCCGTCGCGAGCCGCCGGCGGCGATCGCCACCGCGCTGGCCAAGGCGGTGCCCGTGCTGCTCGGCGTGACGATGGGCGATGGCGCATTGTCGAGCTGGCAGGGCGGCGGGCCGTTGACCGCCGAGCGGGTCGCCCGCGCCGTCGCCGCTTCGGGCATCCGCACCCGGCCGCTGCGCCAGTCGCGCGAATGGGGGTTCCAGCGCCTGTCCGGCGGGGCTTCCGTGGTGGTCGCCGATTGCGCGCCGCCGCCCGCATCCCGGCTGGCGCGGGGCGGCTGCGCCTCGACCCTGGCCTTCGAGCTTTCGGACGGCCCGCAGCGGATCATCGTCAATTGTGGCGGCGACAAGCCGTGGGCGGCGTTGCCGTCCGCCATCTCCGAGGCGCTGCGGACCAGCGCCGCCCATTCGACGCTGGTGCTGGCCGACAGCAACTCCACCGCAATCCACATCGATGGCTCGCTCGGCAAGGGCGTGACCCTCGTCGAGCTCGATCGGCAGGAGCAGGAGACGGCGAGCCGCATCGAGGCGACGCATGACGGCTATGTCCGCCGGCTCGGCCTCCAGCATCGCCGCAAGCTGGCTTTGTCCTCGGACGGCAAGGAGCTGGGCGGCGAGGACATTCTGCTGCCCACCGGCGCGCGCAAGGCCGCCGGCGTCGTCACCTTCGCGCTGCGCTTCCACCTCGCACCGGGCGTCGAGGCGACGGCCACCGCGGATGGGCTCGGCGCGCTGCTGCGGATCGATGGCGGGCCGTTGTGGCAGTTCCGCTGCCGGGGTGGCGCGCTCGCGATCGAGGAAAGCATCTGGATCGATGGCGCGGGCCGCCCCGCCGCAACCAGCCAGCTCGTCGTCACCGGCCAGGCGCCGGCCGGCGGCACCAGCATTTCATGGGCGCTCAAGCGCGCCGGTTAATCCAGGAAGCAAGAATGTCGAACGTGAAGATCAGCCGTGCCCTCCTGTCGGTGTCCGACAAGGCGGGGCTGGTGGAATTGGGGCAGGCGCTCGCCCGCCATGGCGTGGAGCTGCTGTCGACCGGCGGCACCGCCAAGGCGCTGCGCGATGCCGGCCTTACCGTGAAGGATGTGTCGGACCATACCGGTTTCCCTGAGATGATGGACGGCCGGGTCAAGACGCTGCACCCGATGGTCCATGGCGGCCTGCTCGCGGTGCGCGACGATGCGGCACACGCGCAGGCGATGAGCGATCATGGCATCGCGCCGATCGATCTGGTGGTGGTGAACCTCTATCCCTTCGCGCAGACCGTGGCCAAGGGCGCGGCGCGCGACGAGATCATCGAGAATATCGATATCGGCGGCCCGTCGATGGTCCGCTCGGCGGCCAAGAACCATCATTATGTCGCGATCGCCACCGATCCGGCCGACTACGCCACGATCATCGAGGAGCTGGACGCCAACGCCGGCGCCACCACGCTCGATCTGCGCCGCACGCTCGCCGCCAAGGCGTTCGCCGCGACGGCGGCTTACGATGCGATGATCTCCAGCTGGTTCGCCTTCGCCGATCAGGGCGAGGCGCTGCCGGCGGCGCTGTCGGTGCCGCTCCGGAAGGGCGCGGCGCTGCGCTATGGCGAGAATCCCCATCAGCAGGCGGCGCTGTACCTGCCGGTCGGCGCCGCGACGCGCGGCATCGCGCAGGCCGAGCAGATCCAGGGCAAGGAGCTCAGCTACAACAACTATAACGACGCCGACGCCGCGCTGGAGCTGGTCGCCGAGTTCCGCAACGGCCCGCCGACCGTCGTGATCGTCAAGCACGCCAATCCCTGCGGCGTCGCCACCGGCGCAACCCTGGTCGAAGCCTATGAGGCGGCGCTGGCGTGCGACAGCGTATCGGCGTTCGGCGGCATCATCGCCGTCAACCGTCCGCTCGACGGCCCGACCGCCGAGGCGATCTCCGGCATCTTCACCGAAGTGGTGTGCGCGCCGGCCGCCGACGATGCGGCCAAGGCGGTATTCGCCAAGAAAAAGAATCTGCGCCTGCTGCTGACCGGCGAGCTGCCCGATCCGGCCCGCCCCGGCCTGATGATGAAGAGCATCGCCGGCGGGATGCTCGTCCAGTCCCGCGACAACGGCCATATCGGCCGGGACGATCTCAAGGTGGTCACCAAGCGCGAGCCGACCGCGCAGGAGCTGGAGGATTGCCTGTTCGCCTGGACGGTGGCCAAGCATGTGAAGTCCAACGCCATCGTCTACGCCAAGGGCGGCTCGACCGCCGGTGTCGGCGCCGGCCAGATGAACCGCCTCGAATCCGCGCGCATCGCCGCGTGGAAGGCCAAGGATGCCGCGGACAAGGCCGGCTGGGCCGAACCCCGCACGATCGGTTCGGCGGTCGCCTCCGACGCCTTCTTCCCGTTCGCCGACGGTCTGCTGGCGGCGGTGGAGGCCGGCGCCACGGCGGTGATCCAGCCGGGCGGTTCGATCCGCGACGCCGACGTGATCGCGGCGGCCGACGAGGCCGGCCTCGCGATGCTCTTCACCGGGATGCGCCACTTCCGCCACTGAGGTCGATAAGACTGCAACAACACCGTTCGTTCTGAGCGTAGTCGAAGAACGTGCCACAGGCGAAACCGTGCTTGGCACGCACTTCGACAGGCTCAGTGCGAACGGCGCGGGGGTGCGGCGGTCCTATGCCGCCGCCGGCACCTCTTCGCCCGGCTTGAGGCTGAACAGCATCCTGTCCTCCTCGCCGAAGCCGCGATACCAGATCACCGCGCCATAGGCGCCGAGGATCGCGGCGACGCCGAACACCAGCTCGGTCCATTCGGGCAGCCAGGTGAAGACGACGCCGACCACCGTGCCGGCGGCGGCGGCCGGCACCAGCGGCCAGCGCCAGCCCGAGACGCGATGGCCGAGCAGCCGGTGCAGCAGCTTGGCCTTGGCGATCGAGGCGAGCCCCAGCATGATCATCAGCGCGATCGCGGGGCCGGCGGCGGCGATGGTGTCGTTCTTGAGGTCGGCGACCGGATGCACCGCGCGGATGAGGTGGACGAGGATCACCGACAGCAGGGTCTGCCCGGCGATCATCGCCACCGAGATGGCGAGGTTGCGCTTGGCCGCGATGTAGATCAGCGCTGCTTCGCTGACCACGGCGGTCGCGGCGATCGCCTCGGCGGCGAGCAGCACGCCGAGCGCACCGGCACCGCCGACGAACTTCGGCCCGACCAGCCCCATCACCGCTTCGCCCGGAATGCCGAGCGCGAGCGCGATGCCGACCTGCGCGGCGATGATCCAGAAGCCGACCTGCCGCACCTGCTTGGCGACCGCCGCCTTGTTGTCCTCGGCGAGATTCTGGGTGATCACCGGGCCGAGGATCGGATCGAAGCTGGTCTTGAGCTTCTGCGGCAGCGAGGCGACCTGCTGCGCGACATAATAGATGCCGACGATCGCGGGCGAGAAGAACAGCCCGAGCAGCGCGATATCGAGGCGGCGCGAACCCCATTCGATTGCGTCCGCACCGGCCAGCGGCAAATTCTTGCGCATCATCCGGAGGATCTGCGCCGGTTCCGGCGACCAGCCCTTGGGCGGCCCATAGGCGCGCAGCAGCGGCCAGATCGAGGCGGCGAGCGCGGCAGCGGCGGAGATCGCGTAGGACAGGATCAGGCCGTCACGCAGCGAATAGAAGGAGAAGCCGAACGCCGCGATGCTGATCGCCCAGGGCTCGATCAGCGAGCGCGCGGTGACGGTCGCGCCGATATTGCCGCGATAGGCGAGGCCCGCCAGCGCAATATCCGATCCGGTCCACGCGAAGACGGTCAGCGGCAGCAGCCAGTCGAACCCGTTCACCTCGGAATTGGGAAAGAGCAGGATCGGCCATGTCATCAGCACGCCCGAGGCGAGGATCGAGACGATCAGCCCGACCAGCATCCCGTCCCACACGACATGGACATGGGGGCGCTTGGTGGTGGCGAGCTGCTGGGCGAGGCCGCGCTTGAGGCCGAGCGTCGCCAGCTGGGCGGCGAACTCGACGATGATCGTAGCGTAAGCGAAACGCCCCAGCACGGCGGCGCCATACCAGCGGCCGGCGATGAACAGGAAGGGCAGGCGCGCGGCGAGGCGGAGCAGGAAGCCGAGGAAATTGGTGCGGCCGCCCTTGGCGAGCGCCGCGATATCGCCCGGCCCGTCACCGTCGGCCTTGATCGACGACAGGCTCAATGCGCGGCGCCCCAGCTCGGGCCGGTGCCGATCTCGACGCCGAGCGGCACCGAGAGGGTGACGAGCGGTGCTGCGGCGCTCTCCATCACGGCGCGGATCACCGTGGTGGCGGCGTCGACATCCTTTTCGGGCAGCTCGAACACCAGCTCGTCGTGGACCTGGAGCAGCATCTTCACGTCGGGCAAGCCGGCCTCGGCCAGCGCCGGCCCCATCCGCACCATCGCGCGCTTGATGATGTCGGCGCAGGTGCCCTGGATCGGTGCGTTGATCGCGGCGCGTTCGGCGCCCTGGCGGATATGCTGGGTGCTGCTCGCGATCTGCGGAAACCAGGTCTTGCGGCCGAACAGCGTCTCGGTGAAGCCCTTCGCCCGAACCTGCTCCAGCGTCTCGTTGATATAGCTGCTGATCCCGGGGAAACGCTCGAAATAGCGGCTGATCATCGCCTGCGCGCTGTCCGCGTCGATCTCCAGCCGCGCGGCGAGGCCCCAGCGCGAGATGCCGTAGAGGATCGCGAAGTTGATCGTCTTGGCGCGGCCGCGGGTATCGCGGTTGACCTCGCCGAACAGCTCCATCGCGGTGCGGGCATGGACATCCTCTCCAGCCGCGAACGCCTCGCGCAGCGCCGGCACGTCGGCCATGTGTGCGGCGAGGCGCAGCTCGATCTGGCTGTAGTCGGCGGCGAGGATGACGTTGCCCGGCTCGGCGACGAAGGCGTCGCGGATCAGCCGGCCGGTCTCTGTGCGGATCGGGATGTTCTGGAGATTGGGGTCGGTCGAGGAGAGCCGCCCGGTCTGCGCGCCGGTGAGAGAATAGCTGGTGTGGACACGCCCCGTCACCGGGTTGATCTGCGCCTGCAACGCCTCGGTATAGGTCGATTTGAGCTTGGCGACCTGCCGCCAGTCGAGCACCATGCGGCAGATCGCATTGCCCTCGGCGGCGAGCTTCTCGAGCACGGTGACGTCGGTCGAATAGGCGCCGGACTTGCCCTTCTTGCCGCCCTTGAGGCCCTTCTCGTCGAACAGCACCGTGCCGAGCTGCTGGGGCGAGCCGATGGTGAAGGGATGGCCGGCCTCGGCGTAGATTTCCTCCTCCAGTCGCGCCATCTCCTGCGTGAACCGGCTGGACAGTTGCGACAGCTGGTCGCGATCGACCTTGATGCCGGCGCGCTCCATGCCTGCGATCACCGGGATCAGCGGGCGATCGACCATCTCGTAGACGCGGGTCGCGCCCTCATGGGCGAGGCGCGGCTTGAGCCGGGTCCACAGCCGGTAGGTGACGTCGGCATCCTCGGCGGCGTAGGCGGTGGCGCGATCGAGCGGGACATGGGCGAAGCTGATCTGCTTCTTGCCGGTGCCGGTCACGTCCTTGAAGCTGGTGCAGCTATGCGCGAGGTGGGTGGTCGCCGCCACGTCCATGCCATGGCCGCCCAGCATCTTGCCGGCGTCGAGATCGAACGAGATCACCATGCTGTCGTCGAACGGCGCGATCACCAGACCGTGCCGGGCCAGCACGTTGATGTCATATTTGATGTTGTGCCCGATCTTGAGCACCGCCGGATCGGCGAGCACCGGCAGCAGCTTGTCGATCACGGTGCCGAGCGGCAGCTGGGGCGGCTTCTCGCCGAACATGTCGTCGCTGGAAACGTGGCCGACGGGAATATAGGCGGCGCGGCCCGGTGCGGTGGCGAGGCTGATGCCGACCAGACCCGAGGCGATGCTGTCCAACGCATCGGTCTCGGTGTCGATGGCGAGCAGCCCACCCGCATGGGCCTCGGCGATGATCGCATCGAGCGCCGCCTCGTCGGAGATCGTCGCATAGGCCGTGCAATCGATCGGTGGCAGTTCGGGCAGCGCCGGCATCCCGGTGCGCTTGGCTATCTCGGCGGCGGGTGCGGTGGCGTCGCTCACCGGCGTCGCCTTGAGGTCGGTCGGCCGTGCCATCGGGCGCTCGCCCGTCAACCGCGACAGGAGGGTCTTGAAGCCCTGCTGCTCGAGGAAGTCGCGCAGCGGCTCGGGCGGGATGCCGTCCAGCTTCAGCGAATCGAGATCCTGCGGCAGCGTCATGTCGCAATGGAGCGCCACCAGCTGGCGCGACAGCCGCGCCATCTCGACATTGTTTTCGAGATTCTCGCGCATCTTGGACGGCTTCATCGCCGGGATCGCGGCGAGCACGCCCTCCAGATCGCCATGCTCGTTGATCAGCTTGGCAGCGGTCTTCGGCCCGATCCCCGGCACGCCCGGCACATTGTCGACGCTGTCGCCCATCAAGGCCAGCACGTCGCCGAGCCGCTCCGGCCCGACGCCGAACTTGGCCTGCACATAATCGACCGAACGCCGCTCGTTCTTCATCGTGTCGAGCATGTCGACCTGGCCGGGGATGATCAGCTGGGCCAGATCCTTGTCCGAACTGACGATGGTGACGTTCCAGCCAGCCTCGACCGCGCGGCAGGTGTAGGTGGCGATGATGTCGTCGGCCTCGAAGCCGTCTTCCTCGATGCAGGGCAGCGAGAAGGCCTTGGTCGCGGTGCGGATCAGCGGGAATTGGGGGACCAGATCCTCGGGCGCCGGCGGCCGGTGCGCCTTATACTGGTCGTACATGTCGTTGCGGAAGGTGTGGCTGCCCTTGTCCAGCACCACCGCCAGATGGGTCGGCCCGTCCGCCTTGTGCAGCGCGTCGGCGAGCTTCCACAGCATCGCGGTATAGCCATAGACCGCGCCGACATTGAGCCCGTCGCGATTGGTGAGGGGCGGCAGCTGGTGATAGGCCCGGAAGATATAGCCGGAGCCGTCAACGAGATAGAGATGGTTGGATGCCATGCCGCCCGCTTAGCAAGCGCGCGGATCGAAGGCGACAGGCGTTGCGCGCATGGCGGTGCTTGGCAGGGCGGCTGTGGCCGCGCTACCATGGGCCTTGTCCGAGATCCGATATCCGTGGCCGGCAGGCCCGGTGCCTCACCAAAGGAGTCCGTCATGCGTATTCTGCCCGTGTTCGCCGGTTTGCTGCTGGCGGGGACCGCGATCGCCCAAGACCCGATCGCCGCGCCGCAGACGGTCAAGACCAGCGAACTGAAGAACGGCGCCGGTGCCGTGATCGGCCATGTCACCCTGACCGACGCGCCCCACGGGGTGCTCCTGCGCGTCGAGGCGAGCGGGCTGACGCCGGGCTGGCACGGTATCCATTTCCACGAAAAGGGCGATTGCTCGGATGCGGCGTTCAAGATGTCGGGCGGCCACGTCCACACCATGACGCCATCGATCCATGGACTGCTCAACCCGCAGGCCAGCGACCAGGGCGATCTGCCCAACATCTTCGCCGGTGCGGACGGCACGGCGACCGCCGAACTGTTCACGCCGCTGGTGGCGCTGCATGCCGGCACGGCGCGGGCGGACCTGCTCGACGCCGATGGATCGGCGGTGGTGATCCACGCCGCCGCCGATGACTATAAGACGCAGCCGATCGGCGGTGCCGGTGCGCGCGTGGCCTGTGCGGTGGTGAAGTAGCACGCGTGGGCAGGTTCGGGATCGAGGGACGGATGCGGCTGGCGCTGGCGATGCTGCTGGTGGGGGCCTGCGCCGCGCCGACGCAGGCGGGGCTGTTCGCCAAGCATGCGGTGGGCGTCACCGGCATCTATGGCAGCCCACGCCCGATGACGGTGACGGCGCCCGACGGCCGCACGCGGGCGATCGCACGCTTTTCGGACTGGACCCCCGACGACGACTCGGACGACCATCTGAGCGTCTTCATCGGCGGCGACGATCATGATTTCGCCGGCGGACCCCATGCCGAACTGCTCTGGGCGCCGGATTCGCGAGCGCTTGCCGTCACGGCCAACGCCGTCACCGCCGACGACGAGGACGGCCAAGGATCGTTCGAGACGACGATCCTGGTGCGCAAGCCGAAGGGACGGCACTGGCGTGAAATCAACCTGACCCGCAAGATCCGCAAGCTGTTCGCACCGCAGATGCTGTGCGACGATCATGAAAAGGCGAATGTCGGCGCGGTCGGGTGGACGAGCGGGCAGCGGCTGATCGTCGCGGCGCAGGTGCCGGTGCATTCGAGCTGCGCCAATAGGGGTGGCACCGCCGCCTATATCGTCGACGTGCAGACCGGCGACGTGCTGATGGACGTCGACGCGCGCGTGCTTCGCCAGCGCTATGGGCAGATGCTGGGCACGGCGTTCCCGAAAATCCGCGCCCACCATCACAGGCACCGCCGCAAGCGCTAGGCTGGAGCAGGAGTGCGTTCGCGACTCGGCTTAACGAGACGGGCGTCATCCTGAACTTGTTTCAGGATCCCAGCGAACCTTGGCGCTTCACGCTCGGTAGAGGCGGGATGCTGAAACAAGTTCAGCATGACGGGCTTGAAGGGAGGGCGCCCGGCCGTTCGACACTTCTGGATGTTAGGGAACCAGGATCGTGTCCCGCGCCTCGGGCAACGTCTCGGGATAGTCGAGCGTGTAGTGGAGGCCCCGGCTCTCCTTGCGGGCGAGCGCGCAGCGGACGATCAGGTCGGCGACCTCGACCAGATTGCGCAGCTCGATCAGGTCGGGCGTGACGCGGAACTCGCCATAATAATCCTCGACCTCGCGGCGCAGCGTCTTGATGCGGTGCTGGGCGCGCTCCAGCCGCTTGGTGGTGCGGACGATGCCGACATAATCCCACATGAAGCGGCGGATCTCGCGCCAATTGTGCTGGACGATCACCTCTTCGTCCGAATCGGTGACGCGGCTTTCGTCCCATGGGCGGATCGGGGGCGGCGCCGGCATCTCGTCGAAATGGCGGCCGATGTGGCCGGCCGCCGCCTCGCCGAACACGAAGCATTCGAGCAGCGAGTTGGAGGCCAGC
This sequence comes from Sphingomonas abietis, assembly GCF_027625475.1. Classification (NCBI taxonomy): domain Bacteria; kingdom Pseudomonadati; phylum Pseudomonadota; class Alphaproteobacteria; order Sphingomonadales; family Sphingomonadaceae; genus Sphingomonas; species Sphingomonas abietis. The sequence continues at coordinate 4,323,189 of NZ_CP115174.1, read as the reverse complement.
CGGTTGGCGCCGTGGAGGCCCGACTGGGTGCATTCGCCCACCGCATAGAGGCCGGGCAGATCGGTGCGGCCCTTGAGATCGACAATGATCCCGCCGCAGGTATAATGCTGGGCGGGCACGACCGGGATCGGCTGGGTGGTGATGTCGATGCCGAGGTCGAGCAGCTTGGCGTAGATCGTCGGGAAGTGGTGCTTCACGAACTCGGGCGGCTGGTGGCTGATGTCGAGATGGACATAATCGAGGCCGAGCCGCTTGATCTCATGGTCGATCGCGCGTGCCACGATGTCGCGCGGCGCCAGTTCCTCGCGCGGATCGAAATCGGGCATGAAGCGGTGGCCGGCACCGGGCGCGCCCGGCGGCAATTTCAGTTGCCCGCCTTCGCCGCGCATCGCTTCGGTGATCAGGAAATTCTTGACGTCGAGATTCCACAGGCAGGTCGGGTGGAACTGCATCATCTCCATGTTCGACACGCGCGCGCCGGCGCGCCACGCCATCGCGATGCCGTCGCCGGTCGCGCCGCGCGGCGCGGTCGAATAGAGATAGGTGCGCCCCGCGCCGCCGGTGGCGAGGATCGTCGCCTTGCCGGTGTAGAGCTCGACCGCGCCGCTGCGCCGGTTGAGCGCGTAGACGCCCCAGACATGGCCGTCGCCGAGATAGCGTTCGCCGTGGCGGGAGGTGGCGAGGTCGATCACCGCCATGTCGGGGATCAGGGTGATGTTGGGATGCGCCACTGCGGCGCGCTGCAGCGCGACCTGCACGGCATGGCCGGTGGCATCGTCGACATGGGCGATACGGCGGTGGCTGTGGCCGCCTTCGCGGGTCAGATGGAGGGCATTGCCCTCCTGGTTGAACGGCACGCCGAGCTGGATCAGCCGCTCGATCGCCGCCGGCGCGCCCTCGATCACGAACTCGACGGCGGCGCGGTTGTTGAGGCCCGCGCCCGCCACCATCGTGTCCTCGATATGATTCTCGAAGCTGTCGCCCTCTTCGAGCACCGCGGCGATGCCGCCCTGCGCCCAGTTGGTCGATCCTTCCGAAAGGCCGCCCTTGGCGAGCACCGCGACCTTGAAGCGTTCGGCCAGCGACAGTGCTGCGGTCAGCCCCGCCGCGCCCGATCCGACGATGACGACGTCGAAGGGCCGGGTCGCCATCTCAGGCGGCCGCCCGGTCGGAGGTGAGGCTCAGGAACACATCCTCGAGATCGGCCTCGCGGGTCGATACGTCGATGATGCCATAGCCTGCCGCATTGAGCGCGGAGAGCACCTCGCCGGCGTTCACCTTGTCCTTATGGTAGGTGATGGCGATGACGCGATCGCCCTTGAGCTCGCTCTTCTCGAAGCAGGCGATATCGGGCGCGGCGGCGATGTCGCGATCGAGCGTCACCTCCACCACCTTCTCCTGCGCCTTGGCGAGCAGGGTAGTGGTCGGCTCGTTGGCGATCAGGCGGCCATGGTTGATGATCGCGATGCGATCACACAGCTCCTGCGCCTCCTCGAGATAATGGGTGGTCAGCACCACGGTGGTGCCGCGCGCGTTGAGTTCGCGGACATAGGCCCAGAGCTGCTGGCGCAGTTCGACGTCGACGCCGGCGGTCGGCTCGTCGAGGACCAGGACGGGGGGCGTATGGACCATCGCCTTGGCGACCAGCAGCCGGCGCTTCATGCCGCCCGACAGCGAACGGGCATAGGCATCCGCCTTGTCGGAGAGATACACTGCCTTGAGCAGCTCCATCGTCTTCCGCTCGGCCTTGGGAATGCCGTAGAGGCCGCCCTGGATCTCCAGCGCCTCGCGCGGGGTGAAGAAGGGATCGAACAGGATTTCCTGCGGCACGATGCCGATCGAGCGCTTGGCGTTGCGCGGGTGCTCGTCGATGTCGAAGCCCCAGATCTCGGCCTTGCCGGCGCTCTTGTTGACGAGCCCCGCCAGGATGTTGATCAGCGTCGATTTGCCGGCGCCGTTGGGGCCGAGCAGGCCGAATATCTGGCCCCTCGGCACATCGAAGCTGACGCCGTGGAGCGCGGTCTTGCCCCCGGCATAGGTCTTCTGGAGGTCCTGGATGCGGATCGCGGCGTCTGTCATGCGCGGGCAGATAGACGTTGCGGTGCCGTGCCGCTAGGGGCGGGCAGCGCCATTAACCTTTTCCCTTCACCGGGCATTAGGCATTTTGGGCGACTATGGCGGACATGACACAGGCAGCCCTCCCCAGCATCGTCCGCCGATCGCGCTTCGCCATCATGGTCGCGGTGCTGCTCGCGCTGCTGGTGGCCGTGGTCGAGGTGCCGCTGGCGGCGCCGGTCACGGCAGCCGCGCCCGCCGTGCTGGCCTGATACGGCGTCCTTCAGTCGGCCCGATCGACCGAGCCCGATTGATCCAGGGCCGGCCGCTTGCTATGCGGCGGATGTGAGCATGAACCAGCCCGAAACGATCCGCGTCTCCACCTCTCGCGTGGTGTGCGACGGTGCCAGCGACATCCCGACCGGCGCCGCGCTCGGCCATCCGCGCGTGTTCCTGGAGATTGACGAGGAGGGCTTCGTCGAATGCGGCTATTGTGATCGCCGCTTCGTGCTGATCGGCGGCCCGGCTGATCGGAGCGAAGCCGCCTGAGGCTTTGATCTGCGAGGGTTTCATAGGTTGGAGCCCGCGCCTATATCGTCGGTATGACGAGCCTCACAGATCCCCGCGCCTTCCTCTATCGCGACGCCTTCGATCCGGATGCGGCGCAACGACTCACCGCCTCCGCGCTCGGCGCGTGCGACGATGGCGAGCTCTATCTCCAATATCTCGCCGCCGAGAGCTTCGGCTTCGACGATGGCCGGCTGAAGACCGCCGATTTCACCACCCAGTCCGGCTTCGGCCTGCGCGGCGTGTCCGGCGAGACCACCGCCTTCGCCCATGCCAACGAGATTTCGGAGGCCGCCATCCGCCGCGCGGCCGAGACGATGCGGCTGCTCGATCCGGCCAGGAGCGCGAAATCGCCGCCGCCGGCGCGGACCAACCGTCACCTCTATGGCGATGCCGATCCGCTGAGCCTGGTGCCGTTCGCGAAGAAGGTCGAACTCTGCCAGACCATCGATGCGATGGCGCGGGCGCGCGATCCGCGCGTCGCGCAGGTGTCGGTCGGTCTGTCCGGCACATGGAGCGTGATCGAGATCGTGCGGCCCGACGGTTTCCTCGCCACCGATGTCCGCCCGCTCGTCCGCCTCAACGTCTCGATTGTCGCCGAGCAGAATGGCCGGCGCGAGACCGGCTTCTTCGGGCTGGGCGGCCGCTATCTCTACGATCGGCTGTTCGAGCCGGCGACCTGGGAACGCGCCATCGACGAGGCGCTGCAGCAGGCGCTGGTCAATCTCGAGGCGGTGGCGGCGCCCGCCGGCGAGATGACCGTGGTGTGCGGCCCCGGCTGGCCCGGCGTGCTGCTCCATGAGGCGATCGGCCATGGCCTCGAAGGCGATTTCAACCGCAAGGGTTCGTCCGCTTTCTCGGGCCGCATCGGTGAGCGGGTGGCGGCGCCCGGCGTGACGGTGGTGGACGACGGCTCGATCGCCGATCGGCGCGGCTCGCTCTCGATCGACGACGAGGGCACGCCGACCCAGTGCAACACGTTGATCGAGGACGGTATCCTGAAAGGCTATATGCAGGATCGGCTCAACGCCCGGCTGATGGGCGTGCCCGCCACCGGCAATGGCCGGCGCGAGAGCTTCGCCCATGCCCCGATGCCGCGCATGACCAACACCTTCATGCTCGGCGGCAAGGACGATCCGGCCGAGATCCTCTCGCGCGTGAAGACCGGCATCTACGCCAAGAGCTTCGGCGGCGGGCAGGTGGACATCACCTCCGGCAAGTTCGTCTTCACCTGCACCGAGGCCTATAAGATCGAGAATGGCCGTCTCGGCGCGCCGATCAAGGGCGCGACTTTGGTCGGCGACGGGCCATCCGTGCTCACCCGCGTGCAGGCGATCGGCAACGACATGGCGCTGGACGAGGGCATCGGCATCTGCGGCAAGGGCGGCCAGTCGGTGCCGGCCGGCGTCGGCCAGCCGACCCTGCTGATCGATCGGCTTACCGTTGGCGGCACGGCGGCGGCCTGATGGCGCTGGTCGAGATCGAGACCTTTCCGGATCGGATGATCGCCGAGATGGCGCGCGGCCGGCTGGCGGCCGAGGGTATCGAAGCGATCCTGTTCGACGGTGGCGTTGCCGGCCTCGGTCTCGGCGGCCTGCTGCCGGCGCGGCTGATGGTGGACGAGGCGGACGAAGCCCGGGCATTGCGCTCGCTGGAGCCCGACTTCTGACCGGCCTTCTGCTCAAAAAAGCAGCATCCATGCATTTCTGCCTAAGACTCGGGCGATCATTTCGCCTCTGAATCCTATTTCGTCGCGGAAATGTCACGTTTCCCGATTGGCACGTCTCTTGCGAACCCGAATTCCGGGCAAAAAAGCAGGGAGGCGGCATGAAACTGATCATCGCGATCATCAAGCCATTCAAGCTGGACGAAGTGCGCGAGGCGCTGTCGGGTATCGGCGTCGCCGGCATGACCGTCACGGAGGTGAAGGGCTTCGGTCGGCAGAAGGGGCAGACCGAAATCTACCGCGGTGCGGAATATTCGACGAACATGGTGCCGAAGATCAAGGTGGAGGTCGCCTGCACCTCCGATCTGGCACCGCGCGTCGTCGAGGCGATCCAGCAATCGGCGAACACCGGCGCGATCGGCGACGGCAAGATCTTCGTGCTCGATCTCGCTCAGGCGGTGCGCATCCGCACCGGCGAGATCGACGAAACCGCGCTGTGAGGGAAGGGGGAATGATGAAACCAGTCACCAAGCTGGGCCTCGGCCTGGCAACGCTGGGAATGGCGGCGTTTGCCGCGCATCCGGCGCTCGCGCAGGCGGCGGCCGCTGCTGCGCCCGCTTCACCCATCCCCGCGCCGACGGTCAACAAGGGCGATACCGCCTGGATGTTGGTGTCGACGCTGCTGGTGCTGATGATGTCGGTGCCGGGCCTTGCTTTGTTCTATGGCGGCCTGGTCCGCACCAAGAACATGCTCTCGATCCTCACCCAGACGCTCATGATCGTCTGCATGGTGTCGGTGATCTGGGTGTGCTGGGGCTATTCCGAAGCGTTCACCGCCGGGCCGACGCCGTTCTTCGGCGGCCTTTCCAAGCTGTTCCTCAAGGGCGTCGATGCCAATAGCCAGGCCGCGACCTTCTCGAACGGCGTCTATATTCCCGAGCTGGTCTATGTCTGCTTCCAGATGACCTTCGCCTGCATCACGCCGGCGCTGATCATCGGCAGCTTCGCCGAGCGGGTGCGCTTCTCGCCGCTGATGCTGTTCGTGGCGCTGTGGGTGACCTTCATCTATTTCCCGATCGCGCACATGGTCTGGTATTGGGAAGGCCCCGACGCGATGGCGGCGGCCGCGATCAAGGGCGGCCAGGCGCTCACCGACGCGACCAACGACGCCGGCTATCTGTTCCAGAAGGGCGCGCTCGATTTCGCCGGTGGCACCGTGGTGCATATCAATGCGGGTATCGCAGGCTTCGTGGGCTGCCTGATCTTCGGCAAGCGCCTCGGCTATCCGAACGAGCCGATGCCGCCGCACTCGCTGACCATGACCATGATCGGCGCCTCGCTGCTGTGGGTGGGCTGGTTCGGCTTCAACGCCGGTTCCAACCTCGAATCGAACGGCGTCACCGCCGTCGCCTTCATGAACACCTTCATCGCCACGGCCGCCGCCGGCCTCTCCTGGCTGCTGGTCGAGCAGATCGTGAAGGGCAAGCCGTCGCTGCTCGGTGCGGCCTCGGGCGTCGTCGCCGGTCTCGTCGCCGTCACCCCGGCTTCGGGTTTCGCGGGCACCATGGGATCGCTGATCCTCGGCCTGATGGTCTCGCCGATCTGCTTCTTCTTCGTCACCACGGTGAAGTCGAAGTTCGGCTATGACGACTCGCTCGATGTGTTTGGCGTGCATTGCATCGGTGGCATCACCGGGGCGATCATGACCGGCATCCTCGACAACCCGGCCTTCGGCGGCCAGGGCATCGCCGATTACACCAGCAAGCCGGGCACGATGGTGGCTGGCACCTATGCGATGTGGCCGCAGGTGATCACCCAGATCGAAGCGGTCGTGATCACCCTGCTGTGGTCGGGCATCGGATCGGCGATCCTGTTCTTCATCATCGACAAGGTCTGGGGCATGCGCGCCTCGCCGGAAGCCGAGCATGAAGGGCTCGACATCTCCGATCATGGCGAGCGCGCCTACCACTATTAAGAGCTTCCTCCTGCGAAGAAACCTGGGCCGGCGAGGCAACTCGCCGGCCTCTTTTTGTTGGAGGGCCGCTTTGTCGTGAACCTCAAGCGCCGGCGCGATGCATCCGCATCGCTCGGCTTTCCTCGCATCAGCTCGGGCGCGCGTTCGCGCTTGCGGGCCTTCGGCCCGGCCTGTCCTTCAGCGCTCTGGGAGACCTCACCCCTTCGGGCGCAGGCTCTCGATCATCGGCAGCAGCGGTGCCACGTCATAGCCGGCATTGGCCGCCTTGGCAGCGATCTCGGAAGGCTCGTCGCCGGCCGCACCCCGCGCCAGCGACCACAGGAAGGTCGATCGCGTGCCCGATCGGCAGAAGGCCAGCGCCGGGCCGGGCCGGGCGAGCGCCGCCGTCATCGCGTCGACCTGGTCCATCGAGAAGCCCGAATGATCGACCGGGATATGAGCATAGCCGAGGCCCGCCGCGGTCGCCGCGGCCTCGATCTCGGCGGAGCTCGGCTGGCCGCCCTGCTCGCCGTCGGGTCGGTTGTTGATGATCATGCGGACGCCCTGCTGCGCCGCCGTGGCGATATCGTCAGGGGCGATCTGGCCGGCGACCAGCAGGGTTTCATCGATGGTGCGGAACATGGCAGCGCCTCCTCGCGGGTTTCGCAGCCGCCCTTAGCCTATCCCTGCCAGTTGCGCAGCACCTCGAGGAAGGCGGCCCCATAGGCCTCCCGCTTGGCCTCGCCCACGCCGGTCACCTGCGCCAGCCCTGCCAGCGTGGTCGGATGCAGCCCGGCCATCTCGCGCAGCGTCGAATCGTGGAAGATGACATAAGGCGGCACGCCGCGCTCCTTGGCGATCTCGCGGCGTTTCGCGCGCAGCGCCTCGAACAGCGGATCGTGCGGATAATCCTCGGCCGCGGCGCGCTTGCGCTTGCGCTCACGCTTCTCCTGGACGACGAGCCCGACCGATTCCTCGCCCTTGAGGATCGGTCGCGCGGCGGGGCCGAAGGAGAGGCCGCCATAGTCGTCGGCGCGCAGCGCATCGCGCGCGATCAGCACGCGGGCGACGGCGCGGACCAGTTTCAGCTCCTCCTCGTCGGCGATCCCGAACACCGAGAGACTGTTATGGCCGTTGGCGATGACCTTCTCGGTGTCGCGCCCGGCGAGCACGTCGACCAGATGGCCGACGCCGTAGCGCATCTCGGTGCGGAAGGCGGCGGAGAGCAGTTTCTGTGCCACCGTCGTCACGTCGGTGGTCGCGGGCGGGTTCAGGCAATTGTCGCAATTGCCGCAGCGCTCGGCCGGATGCTCGCCGAAATGGCGCAGCAGGATCGCGCGGCGGCACTCGGCGGTCTCGACCAGATGGGCGAGCGCGGTCAGCCGCGTGCGTTCGCCGGCGACGCGGCTGTCGTCGACCTCGCCGAGCCGCTTGCGGGCGCGGGCGAAATCCTCGGCCCCCCAGAACAGATGGGCGACCGCCGGATCGCCGTCGCGCCCGGCGCGGCCGGTTTCCTGATAATAGGCTTCGATCGACTTGGGCAGGCCGGCATGGGCGACGAAGCGGACGTCCGGCTTGTCGATGCCCATGCCGAAGGCGATGGTGGCGACCATCACCATGTCTTCGGACGCCACGAAGTCGCGCTGGTTGCGGGCGCGCACCGCCGGATCGAGCCCGGCATGATAAGCGCGCGTCTCGCGCCCGGCGTCGGCGATCTGGGCGGCGAGCCGCTCGGTCGCATCGCGGGTGGGGGCGTAGACGATGCCGGCGCCCGGCTGCTCGGCGATGAACGCCTTGAGCTGGGTGGCGAGGCCGTCGCGCGGGCTGATCCGATACTGGATGTTGGGCCGATCGAAACCCGCGACGATCAGGCCGTCTTCGGGCAGGCCCAGTTGCTGGAGGATGTCGGCACGGGTGTGCGCGTCGGCGGTGGCGGTCAGCGCAAGCCGCGGCACCTCGGGAAAGGCATCGAGCAGCGGCCGCAGCAGGCGGTAATCGGGCCGGAAATCATGGCCCCATTCGCTGACGCAATGCGCCTCGTCGATCGCGAACAGCGACAATTCGGTGGTCCGCAGCAGATTGCGGAAGCCTTCTCCCGAAGCCCGTTCCGGCGCCACGTAGAGCAGATCGAGCGCGCCCTCGCGGAAGCGGCGCATCGTCTCCTCGCGATCGGAATCGGCCGATGTCAGCGTGGCGGCCTGGATGCCGAACGCCTCGGCCGATCGCACCTGATCGTGCATCAGCGCGATCAGCGGGGAGACGACCACCGCCGTGCCGGGCCGCGCCAGTGCCGGCAGCTGGTAGCAGAGCGACTTGCCGGCGCCGGTCGGCATCACCGCCAGCGTGCCGCGGCCGGCCATCACGCGATCGATCACATCGGCCTGCACCCCGCGAAAACCGGGAAAGCCGAAAGTGGTGCGCAGGATATCGAGGGGATCGGCGAGCATGTCGGCCCGCGTTAGCGCGATCGCGCTGCCGCGTCACCCGCCCAAGCTCGGCTTGCGAACGGGCGACGAGAGCTATCTAGCGCGAAACGCGGCGTCCTATTAGGCTCACCCCATGATCAAATCCGTCGCGCTGTTCGCCCTCGCCGCTCTGTCGGCCACCGCCCTCACGGCACCCGCCGTTTCCGCGCCCCAGGCGCCGCATGTCTCGGTCGCCAGCATCGATCAGCTGCCGCAGCCTTTGCCCTTCCCCTATGACGAGAATGCCGATGCGCAGGCCGTCGTCGCCAAGGCCAAGGCGCAGGCCAAGCGCGAGCACAAGCGCCTGCTGATCGATCTCGGCGGCAATTGGTGCCTCGATTGCCGGGTGCTGGCGAGCATCATGGAGCTGCCCGAGCTTCAGCCCTATCTCGCCAAGCATTTCGTGATCGCCAAGGTGAATATCGGCCGGTTCGACAAGAATGGCGAGATCGCCGCCCATTATGGCATTAATGGCCGGTTGGAAGGCGTCCCCGCCATTCTGGTGGTGGACCCGGCGCATGACCGCCTGCTCAACCGCGACAAGCTGTTCGCGCTCGCCGATGCGCGCCACATGACGCCGCAGGGGCTGGCCGACTGGCTGGCGCAGTGGGTGGCCTGATCCGGCTCAACCGGCCGGATCGAGGCGAACCGTCGTTCCGTCATTCTCGCCCCGCCGCAACAGGCGCACCTTGCGGCGGGCGAAATCGATCGAGACCCGGCTGAACGCCTGCATCATGTCCATGCCGAGCAGCATCGCCGGCTTGTTGGCGACACCGAAGCGCGCGAATGCGTGGGCGTCGTCGAAGGCGATGACGACGTTGCTCATATGCCATGGCCCCAGCCTCAGGTCGCTGATCGGGGCATAGGTGGCGACGATCTCGCGGCCGGTGACATCGGTGATGACGGTCTGCTGCGGCGTCGCCTTCTTTTTGCGCACCAGCCTGTCCATCAGGGCCAGATTGCCGAGCGTGACCATGCTGCCGGTATCGACGATCGCATAGATGCGCTGCCCGGCGGCATCGGCGTCGGCCAGCACCAACTGGCCGAAGCGGCTGCGGGCGGTGACGACGATCTCATTGTCGATCGGCGCGCGGAACATCTTGTCGGCGGGCTCCACCGACATGCTGTGGTGCAGCAGATCGATCACCACTTTCTTGCCCTTCAGCGTATCGATGCCGAGGATGCCGGCCGCGCCCAGGTTCGTCTCGTCGAGTATGGGCGCCACGATCTCCTTGGCGGGCAGCGTGCCGACATAGAGCGATGCTATCCGCGCCGCCGGCACCTCACTTTCGCCACCGATGCTGTGCAGCGGGACGGTGCCTGCGGCGGGCAGGGCAAGCTGGGCGGCCAGCCTGCTCGAGATCACCGTGCGCGTCGCACCGCTGTCGACGATGAAGCGGAACGGGCCTTGTCCGTTGATCAGCACGGGAACGGTCATGCGGGCGTCCACCTCGCGCAGCTTCACCGCGGTGCTGGCGGGATCGCCGGGCACGGTCGTGGCATCCGCCGGCGTGGTGGTGGCGGACATGGTGGTAACGGGCGGCGCCGGAAGGGCCGGGGCAGCCGTCTGTAGCATCGCCCCCAGCGCCACGATCATGCCGATCGACATCGCAAGCCCCTCCTGTTGTTTTGGGAGGATGGTAGGCTTGTGCGCGCCGCGATCAAGCGGGCGCGCTTATTCGGCGGCGAGGGTGTCCTCGGTGTCGTGCTCGGCGGCCTGGCGGGTCCACATCTCGGCATAGAGGCCGGCCCTGGCCATCAGCTCGGCATGGGTGCCGCGCTCGGCGACGGCGCCGGCATCGAGCACCACGATCTGGTCGGCATCGGCGATGGTCGAGAGGCGGTGGGCGATGGTGATGGTCGTGCGCCGCGCCGCCACGGCGTCCAGCGTATCGAGGATCTCGGCCTCGGTGCGGCTGTCGAGCGCGCTGGTCGCCTCGTCGAGGATCAGGATCGGCGGGTCTTTCAGCAGCGTGCGGGCGATCGCCACGCGCTGCTTCTCGCCGCCGGACAATTTGAGGCCGCGCTCGCCGACTTCGGCGGCATAGCCCTTGGGCAGGCTCTCGATGAAGCGATCGATCGCCGCGCCGCGGGCGGCAGCCCGGATATCCTCGTCGGTGGCGCCGGCGCGGCCATAGCCGATATTGTAGCCGATCGTGTCGTTGAACAGCACGGTATCCTGCGGCACGATGCCGATCGCGGCGCGCAGCGAGGCCTGCTGCACCCCGGCGATATCCTGCCCGTCGATGGTGATGCGGCCGCCGTTCAGATCGTAGAAGCGATAGAGCAGCCGCGCGATGGTCGATTTGCCGGCCCCCGACGGGCCGACGATCGCCAGCGTGCTGCCGGCCGGCACGTCGATGTCGATGCCCTTCAGGATCGGCCGCTCGGCGTCATAGGCGAAGCGCACATCCTCGAAGCGGACATGACCGCGCGCCACCGCCAGCGCCGGCGCGCCGGGCAGGTCCACCACCTCGGCATCGGTGTCGATCAGATCGAACATCGCCGCCATGTCGAGCAGGCCCTGCCGCACCGTGCGATAGACCATGCCGAGCATGTCGAGCGGGCGGAACAGCTGGCTGAGCAGGGTGCTGACCAGCACCACATCGCCGGCACTGAACTGCCCGCGCGCCCAGCCGGCGACGACCAGCGCCATGCCGCCCGCCATCATCAGGTTGGTGATCAGCGCCTGGCCGATGTTGAGCCAGGCGAGCGACGTCTCGTTCTTCACCGCCGCGCTGGTATAGGCGGTGATGGCGCGATCGTAGCGCTGGGCTTCGCGCTCCTCGGCGTTGAAATATTTCACCGTCTCGAAGTTCAGCAGCGAATCCACCGCATGGGCGACCGAGCGCGTGTCGAGATCGTTCATCTTCGCGCGCAATGCGTTGCGCCAGTCGGTCACGATCCGGGTGAAGGCGATATAGACGGCGACCATCACCAGCGTGGAGACGACCAGCCACAGCCCGAAGCGGCTCCAGAAGATCTGCACCACCAGTGCCAGTTCGAGCACCGTCGGCGCGATGTTGAACAGCAGGAAATAGAGCATCGTGTCGATGCTCTTGGTGCCGCGCTCGACCACCTTGGTGACCGCCCCGGTGCGCCGCGACAGATGGAAGCGCAGCGACAATTGGTGGAGATGGCGGAACACCGTCGCCGCCAGCCGGCGCGTCGCATCCTGGCCGACCCGCTCGAACACCGCGTTGCGCAGATTGTCGAACAGGGTGCCGCCGAACCGCGCCGCCGCATAGCCCACCACCAAAGCGACGATCAGCGTGGTCGCCGATCGATCGCCATGCGCCATGTGATCGATCGCATTCTGGAGCGCGAACGGCGCGCCATAGACCTGCACCAGCTTGGAGGCGACGACCAGCAGCAGTGCCACGACGATGCGCAGCCGGAGCGCGGGTGCGTCGGCGGGCCAGAGATAGGGCAGGAAGCGGCGGAGCGAGGCGAAGCCGGCGTCGGTCTTCGTCTCCATCGTGCCGGGGAGATCGGGTGGCATGTCCCGGCCTATGTAGTGCGGTGCGGCGGCATCGCAAATGGCGGATGTTCGCCACGCATCGCGATCCTGGACACGAAAAGTACCAATCTGTGGCAAATGTTGCGGTAAGTTAGGAATTGCCGCGGCTGCGCCATAGGCCCGATGTTCGAGAAAGGCGGAAATGCGCCATTTATTCGATTTGGCACGACCCCTGCAATCATCCTGGCGTCCCGCCGATCACCGGCGGAACTCGATCATCAGGAGATACGCCATGTTCTCGTTCAACCTCACCGCCGTCCGTGACACGCTGGTTTCCGCCGCCGGTGCGGTGGTGTGCAGCGCCATCCTCGTCGCCGCCGCCGTCATGCCCGCGCAGACCTCCGCTGCCGCCGTGTTCCGCTTCTGATCGCCGTCGAGCGGAGACATATCATGTCCCATCCTTTCGTGATCGACCGTCGCCGGGGGGCGTGGCTCGGCGTCTGCCGGGGGTTCGCGGACTGGTCCGGCGCCGATGTCGGGCTTGTCCGGGTCGCGCTGGTGGCGCTCACCATCCTCGGGCTCGGCCTGCCGGGTATCGTCGCCTATGTGCTGATCGGCTGGCTGGCGGGGACGCGCTGAGCGCCCGCCAGCCGCCTGCTGCCGGACCCTTTGTTTTCGACCCTTGCCTCTCCCGCCTGCCCCGCCGACATTGCCGCGATGGACGATGCACGGGCGATCATCGAGCGACTGGCGCTCGCACCCCATCCCGAAGGCGGCTGGTATCGCGAGACCTGGCGGGCCGCGGCGCCGCCCGGCGAGCGCGCCGGGGCGACCGCCATCCTGTTCCTGCTCGAAGCCGGCCAGCGATCGCATTGGCACCGCGTCGATGCGGCCGAGCTGTGGCTCTGGCATGCCGGCGCGCCGCTGCGCCTGTTGACCGCGCCCGACGATGCCGGGCCGGTCGAGCGGGTCGCGCTGGGCGGCGACGTGCTGGCCGGGGAACTGCCGCAGCGGCTGGTCCCGCCCCACCATTGGCAATCGACCGAGACCATCGGCGGCTGGGCGCTGGTTTCCTGCGTCGTCGCGCCTGCCTTCGATTTCGCCGGCTTCACCCTCGCCGCACCCGGCTGGGCGCCCGCCGCATGACCGATGCCCTCACTCCGGATGATGCCCCCGCCCCGGATAGCGCCGGGCCGAACGCCATCGCGGACGTGGCGCGGGTTCGCGGACTGCTGCTCGACGCGGCGCGTGCCGGCGAGGCGATCAGCTATTCCGCGCTGCTGGCGGCGCTCGGCCACCGTTTTACCCGCCCGAAGATGCGCGCCGTCTGCAAGACGCTCGCGGTGATCGACGAGGCGGGCATGGCGGCGGGCGAACCCGAACTGGCCGTGCTGGTCGTCCGCGAGTCGGATGGCCTGCCGGGGCAGGGCTGGTGGGCCGGCGGCCAGGCCTTTCTGCGCGGCCATGACGGGCCGTGGGAAGGGCCGGCGGCCCGCGCGCTGGTCGATGGCCTCCAGCGCGAGGTGTTCGCCTATTGGGCGACGCGCTGAGCCGGGTCTTGCCATGGCCCACTTCTGCTGTACGATCGTGCAGCAATGGAGGGCGGCATGGCGCGGGCGGCACCGGGTGTAGACAGTGACATCGATCCCGATGCGGGCTGGAGCCTGCCGGCCTGGACCTATGCCGACCCTGAATTTTTCGCGGCCGAGATGGCGCGCGTCATCCGTCCCTCCTGGCAGCTGGTCTGCCATGCCAGCGACGTCGCCGGCGCGGGCGATTTCCATACGCTCGATTATGCCGGCGAGAGCGTGGTGGTGGTGCGGGGGCGCGATGGCGGGCTGAACGCCTTCATCAATGTCTGCCGCCACCGCGGCGCGCGGCTGCTCGACGGGCCTTCGGGCTGCGCGAAGCGGCTGGTCTGCCCCTATCATGCCTGGACCTACGATCTCGACGGCCGGCTGACCGGCGTGCCGATGCGCGACAGCTATGCGATCGACCCCGCGCAGCACGGCCTCGTGCCGGTGGAACTGGAGACGTGGCGCGGCTTCGTCTTCGTGAGGCTGGAGGGTGGCGGCCCGTCGGTGGCGGCGATGATGGCGCCCTATGAGGCGGAAATCGCGCTTTATCGTTTCGAGGATCTGCGCGCCTTCGGCCGGGTGACGCTGCGGCCGCGCACGGTCAACTGGAAGAATATCGGCGACAATTATTCGGACGGGCTCCACATCGCGGTGGCGCATCCGGGGCTCAAGCGGCTGATGGCCGATGGCTATGGCGTCGAGGCCAGCCCGCATGTCGACAAGATGTGGGGGCCGATCGTCGACAAGCCCTCCGCCAACCCGTCCGAGCGCGCCTACCAGCATTTCCTGCCACAGGTGCCGCATCTGCCGCCCGAACGGCAGCGGCTGTGGACCTATTTCAAGCTCTGGCCGAACGTCGCCTTCGACATCTACCCCGATCAGGTCGATTTCATGCAGTGGCTGCCGGTCTCGCCGACGCACACGCTGATCCGCGAGATCGCCTATTGCCTGCCCGATACCGACATGCCGGCTGGCTGGAAGCGCGCGATGACGGCGGCGCGCTATTGCAACTGGCGGATCAACCGGCAGGTCAATGCCGAGGATACCGGCCTCGTCCAGCGCGTGCAGGACGGCATGGCGTCGGCCAGCTTCACGGTCGGCCCGCTGAGCGAGCAGGAGGTCGCGCTGCGGAATTTCTGCGGCAAGGTCCGCCATGCCATCCCCGAGGCGCGCCTGCACCACGCGCCGGCGCCCGGCTGGAGCCGGCGGCCTCATCCGGTATCCGGCCCTGCTTCCGACGGAGTGTCCTGAATGACCAAGCGCACCGATGCCGTGATCATCGGCGGCGGCCATAACGGGCTGGTCTGCGCCTTCTATCTCGCCCGCGCCGGCAAGTCGGTACGCGTGCTGGAACGGCGCTCGATCGTCGGCGGCGCCGCGGTGACCGAGGAATTCCACCCCGGCTTCCGCAATTCGGTGGCGAGCTACACGGTCAGCCTGCTCCAGCCCAAGGTGATCCGCGACATGAAGCTGGCCGAGCGGGGCTTGCGCATCGTCGAGCGGCCGATCTCCAACTTCCTGCCGCAGGATGACGGCCGCTATCTCAAGCTCGGCGGCGGGCTGGAACGGACCCAGGCCGAGTTCCGCAAATTCTCGACCCATGACGCCAAGGTGCTGCCGGCCTATTACGAGTCGCTGGAGACGGTGGCCGACGTGCTGCGCGATCTGGCGTTGCGTTCGCCGCCGAACATGGGCGAAGGGTTGGGCACCTTGTTGTCCGCCGCGCGGCAGGGGCGTCGGCTGGCCGGACTCAGCCTCGCCCAGCATCGCGACATGCTCGATCTCTTCACCAAATCGGCGCGCACCTTCCTCGATGGCTGGTTCGACAGCGAGCCGGTGAAGGCGGCGTTCGGCTTCGACGCGGTGGTCGGCAATTTCGCCAGCCCCGATACGCCGGGCTCGGCCTATGTCCTGCTCCACCACGTCTTCGGCGAGGTGAACGGCAAGAAGGGCGCGTGGGGCCATGCGATCGGCGGCATGGGCGCGATCACCGGGGCGATGCGCCAGGCCTGCGAGGAGGCCGGGGTGGAGATTTCCACCGATGCGGCGGTCGAACAGGTGCTGGTCGATGGCGGCCGCGCGGTCGGGGTGCGGCTGGAGGACGGTGCCGAGGTGTTCGGCAAGGCGATCGTCGCCAATGTCGGCCCGCGCCTGCTCTACGACAGGCTGATCGCACCGGACGATCTCGCGCCGGAATTCCGGCGCCGGGTGAAGGGCTTCAAGGTCGGCTCCGGCACCTTCCGGATGAATGTCGCGCTGTCCGAGCTGCCGCGCTTCGCCTGCCTGCCGCAGCCCGGCGAGCATCACCAGTCCGGCATCATCATCGCGCCGACGCTCGATTATATGGATCGCGCCTTCACCGATGCCAAGCGCAGCGGCATGTCGGCCCGCCCGATCGTCGAGATGCTGATCCCGTCGACGGTGGACGACAGCCTGGCGCCGCCCGGCCAGCATGTCGCCAGCCTGTTCTGCCAGCAGTTCGCGCCCGAACTGCCGCGCGGCGCCGATGGCCCTGCGCGCAGCTGGGACGACGAGCGCGAGACCGCCGCCGACCTCATCATCGCGACCGTCGAGCGCTGGGCGCCGGGCTTCAAGGCCTCGGTGATCGCGCGGCAGATCCATTCGCCGCTCGATCTGGAGCGCAAGTTCGGGCTGGCCGGCGGTGACATCATGCATGGCAATATGAGCCTCGATCAACTGTGGTCGGCGCGGCCGATCCTCGGCAACGGCGCCTATCGCGGCCCGCTGAAGGGCCTCTATATGTGCGGCGCCGGCACCCATCCCGGCGGCGGCGTCACCGGCGCCCCCGGCCACAATGCGGCACGCGAGATCCTCGCCGACGATGGCCTGTGGCGGCGGATGATCCGCGCTGCCTGATCGGGAGGGCGGGGCGACCGACACGGCCGGCCTGGTCAGGCGCTGTCGCGCTGGCGCGGCGGCAACGTCCAGCGGCCGAGTTCCTCGTGCAGGGTGCGCCCGTGCCAGCTGCGCACCAGCACCAGTTCGTCGACCAGCCAGCTAATCCCGTCGATCGGGCGCACGCCGCGCGGGCCGCCATAGCTGTACCCCAATGTCACATGCGGCGAGGGCGCCGCCTGCCGGGCGAGATCGAGGCCGTAGTGGCGCGCCGTCTCGACGACATAATCCTGGCATCCCCGTGCGCCGAGCAACGGCCGACTCGCCTTGAGCAGGGTGCTGCGCGCGCTCGTTACCAGCTGATCGAACACCACGCGGAAGGCGAAGGGCGGCATCGTCGCCATGATCCAGCCGACCAGCGCGACGATGAAATCCTCCGGCACGCCGGCGACGTCGAGCTGCGCGAGGGTGATGTGGCGCCGCGCGATCGATACCAGATCCAGCCCGGGCAGCACCGGCGCGATATCGTTGGAGACATCCAGATGCTCGCTCACCGCATCGGGCAGGCGGGCGAATAGATAGAGGCGGGAATCGGGACATGCGCTCATCGGGGCGGACCTCGCGACCAATCTGCGCCGTTGTTCTCTATCTGTTCCTACATGTCAAGGCTTAATCCGCCATGCCCGGCAGACTGCTTGGCAGAAACTCCGCGCTGGGCGATAGTTCCGCGGATGTTCAATCTTCTCTCGATCCTCATCGGCCTGGCCGCGCTGGTGCCGGCGCTGATCGCCTTCGTCCCGCTGTTCGGCTGGATGTATTGGTTCATCATCCCGGTCGCGGTGGTCGGGCTGGCGATCGGCTTACTGTCCAGCCGCAACGGCGGGCGCAATCTCAACCTGGTGGTGATCCTGGTCGGACTGGCCCGCCTGATGATCGGTCACGGCATCTTCTGACGGCGCGCCGCCGGGCTCAGCTCTTGCCGAACAGCCCCGAGGCGAAGCCGCCGAGCTTGCCCAGGATGTCGCTACCCTGGTCGCTGTGGAGCAGGTTGGAGAATTCGGCCAGGCTGCCCTCGCCGCCGATATGGCCGACGATCTGCTGCAACACGTCCGGCGAGAGGCCGGTCTGCGCGGCGGCGGTTTCCACCGTGTCGCCGGGCTGCGGATGGGCGACGCCCAGCGCATGTACCGCCTGCTCGACCTGATCGGGCGACAGGCCGACCTTGGCCGCGAGATTCTGGATGTCCACATGGCCGGTCACCTGGCCGAGCAGTCCGTCGAGCAAACCCATCGCGATTCTCCTGAAAACGAGGTGGCGCCAGCCTAACAGATCGGCGGGCGTTGACGAGTCCGGGCCGCTCGCGCAGAGGCCGTGGCTGGAGGTGGCCATGGCCGACGCGCAACCCGTGAAGCTGCACGCAAGCTGGCGCGAGCCGCTCGCCGAGGAATTCGCCAGCCCCTATATGGCGGCGCTGCGCCAGTTCCTCGTCGCCGAGAAGGCGGCCGGCAAGCGCATCTTCCCCAAGGGCAACGAGTGGTTCCGCGCGCTCGACCTGACCCCGCTCGACGCGGTGCGGGTCGTGATCCTCGGCCAGGATCCCTATCATGGCGAGGGCCAGGCGCATGGCCTGTGCTTCTCGGTCCAGCCCGGCGTCCGCCCGCCGCCGAGCCTCGTCAACATCTACAAGGAGCTGCACAGCGACCTTGGCCTCGCCCGGCCCGGCCACGGCTTCCTCGAACATTGGGCGAAGCAGGGCGTGCTGCTGCTGAACTCGGTGCTGACCGTGGAGAGCGGTCTCGCCGCCAGCCACAAGGGCCGCGGCTGGGAGAGCTTCACCGACGCGGTGATCCGGCTGGTCGCGGCGAAGGAGACGCCGGTCGTCTTCCTGCTGTGGGGCAGCTACGCGCAGAAAAAGGCGGCGTTCGTGCAGAGCGTCGCGCAGGGCGGCCGCCATCTGGTGCTGAAGGCGGCGCACCCCTCGCCGCTCTCGGCGCACAACGGCTTTTTCGGGAGCCGGCCTTTCTCGCAGGCCAACGCCTTCCTGGAGGCGCATGGCGAAACCCCGGTGGACTGGTCGCTGCCGGAGATTCACCGGTAGGTTGAAAATCTGTACAGAATATTGTACAGAATTCCGCATGACCGCCCTCAGCTTCTCCGACGCCCGCGCCAATCTGAAGGCGGTGATGGATCGTGCCGTGGCGGATCGCGCGCCGATCTCGATTACGCGCCAGAAGGCAGAGGGCGTGGTGATGATCTCGCAGAGCGAATGGGATTCGATTCAGGAGACGCTGTACTTGCTGCGCTCTCCGAAGAATGCCGAGATGCTGCTGCGCGGGATCGCCGAACTCGACGCCGGCAAGGGCGAGGAGCATGAGCTGATCGAGCCGTGAAGATCACATTCTCATCGGTCGCGTGGGATCACTATCTCTATTGGCAGGCCGAGGACGCCAAAGTGCTTGCCCGGCTGAACGCGCTGCTCAAGGAATGTCAGCGCGATCCCTTCCGGGGCACCGGCAAGCCCGAGCCGCTCGGTGGCAATCTGTCGGGCTGGTGGTCCCGCCGGATCAATTCAGAACATCGGCTGGTGTATCGGGTTGCCGGGAAGGGTGACAGGCAGGCGTTGGAAGTGGCAGCTTGTCGGTATCATTATTGACAGTTCACCCTTTGTCCCGGCAGTATCTTCTAAGCCAAAGTGGAGAGTTGAAGAATGGTGGAAGGCGATTCGTCCGGCACGGTTAAGGAAAAGAAACCGCGCTCGGCGAAGGCAAAGCCTGTCGCGACTAAAAGCTCTCCTCAAAAGGTGCCGCAAAAGCGGAGCCGCGTTGTACGCAATTTCCCAGCGTCGCCATTCGAAGAAGCTTTGTCATTCGCGAAGGCTGTCCTGGATTATGGCAGCGGCGCATCTGTGCGCCGTGTCACACTATTCAATCATTTAGGAAAGTCGCCTGAAAGCGGGCTCAGTCGACAAATCATTACGAATGCAAACAAATACAATTTGATTAAAGGCGGCTATCAAGCTGACATCCTTGAACTCACCCCTGAAGGGAAAAAGGCTTCCGACGAGCAGATCCAGCCACGCGAGAGAGCCCGTGCGCGTGTTCAACTGGCCATTTTGGATATTGAGCCCTTTTCCGGTCTGTTTCAGAGGTTCCAAACACTGCGCCTTCCCGCGAAGGGCGCTCTCATTGATGCAGTCAAGGAATTTGGCGTAAGTGCAGATGCTGCCGAAGAGGCTGTTGATACATTCATCGTCAATTTGCGGTTTGTCGGTCTTCTTCAAACACTTTCTGGCGCCGACCGAATCATAACTATCGATCACCTTCTCGACGACCTCCCATCTTCACTCGGATTTCAATCCGAACCGTCAATGATTCCAGTTTCTTCTGGGCAGCTCATAACGTCAGGTGATGCGCATTTCGAAGGAATTGCTTTCTATATCACCCCAATTGGCGATGTTGGCTCAGAGCAACGGGAGCATTCTGATTTATTTCTCGGCTCGATTGTTGAGCCAGCACTTGAAAGCTTACAACTCAAAGTGATCCGCGCCGATCAGATTGATCGGCCCGGAGTA
Source organism: Sphingomonas abietis (assembly GCF_027625475.1). Taxonomy (NCBI): domain Bacteria; kingdom Pseudomonadati; phylum Pseudomonadota; class Alphaproteobacteria; order Sphingomonadales; family Sphingomonadaceae; genus Sphingomonas; species Sphingomonas abietis. The sequence continues at coordinate 4,303,018 of NZ_CP115174.1, read as the reverse complement.
ATAACCAAACAAGTAATAGAATATCTTTTTAAATCTAGATTAGTAATAGCTGATCTTTCATATCATAACCCTAATGTGTTTTATGAGCTTGCTATCAGGCACATGCTGAGAAAACCTGTTGTCCAGTTAATGCGAACATTAGATAAAATACCTTTTGATGTAAATCAGGTGAGAACGATCTCGGTTGATACATCCAGTATCTATAAGATGGTTCCTCAACTTGAGGCTTACAAATCTCAACTAGCAGCTCAAGTGAGAAGCGTGTTGGAAAATCCAGACGCAGTAGATTCACCTATTTCGATGTATCTGCCGGCTAGCGGATAGCTCTCACTCCGCCGGCAGCTAAATCCCCCTCAATCATGCTCCCGGCCACCAGCGCCCATATACAGCTCGCTTCCGGTTTCCTTGAACACGCGGCTCATCTCGCGCATCCCGGCTTCCGCTTCCGCCTCACCCACCGGCGTCGCAGCGAGAAAATCGCCGGCATCGCTGTTCTGCTTCGCGGCGAACTCCCGCACCTCCTGCGAGATCTTCATCGAGCAGAATTTCGGGCCGCACATCGAGCAGAAATGCGCCGTCTTCGCCCCTTCGGCCGGCAGCGTCTGGTCGTGATATTGCTCGGCGGTATCCGGGTCGAGCGAGAGGTTGAACTGGTCGCGCCAGCGGAAGTCGAAGCGGGCGCGGCTGAGCGCGTCGTCGCGCAGCTGCGCCGCCGGGTGGCCCTTGGCGAGATCGGCGGCGTGGGCGGCGAGCTTGTAGGTGACGACGCCGACCTTGACGTCGTCGCGATCGGGGAGCCCAAGATGCTCCTTGGGCGTGACGTAGCAGAGCATCGCGCAGCCGAACCAGCCGATCATCGCCGCGCCGATGCCCGAGGTGATGTGGTCATAGCCCGGCGCGATGTCGGTGGTGAGCGGCCCGAGCGTGTAGAAGGGGGCTTCGCCGCACGACTCCAGCTGCTTGTCCATGTTCGCCTTGATCTTGTGCATCGGCACATGGCCGGGGCCTTCGATCATCACCTGCACGTCCTGCGCCCAAGCCCTCTTCGTCAATTCGCCCAGCGTCGCCAGTTCGGCGAACTGCGCCTCGTCATTGGCGTCGGCGATCGAGCCGGGGCGCAGCCCGTCGCCGAGCGAATAGGCGACGTCATAGGCCTTCATGATCTCGGTGATCTCGTCGAAGCGCTCGTAGAGGAAGCTCTCCTTGTGGTGGGCGAGGCACCATTTCGCCATGATCGAGCCGCCGCGGCTGACGATGCCGGTGACGCGCTTCGCGGTCAGCGGGATGTAGGGCAGGCGGACGCCGGCGTGGATGGTGAAGTAATCGACGCCCTGCTCGGCCTGCTCGATCAGCGTGTCGCGGAAGATCTCCCAGGTCAGATCCTCGGCGATGCCGCCGACCTTCTCCAGCGCCTGATAGATCGGCACGGTGCCGATCGGGACGGGCGCGTTGCGGAGGATCCATTCGCGGGTGTCGTGAATGTTGCGGCCGGTCGAGAGGTCCATCACCGTGTCGGCGCCCCAACGGATCGACCACACCATCTTGTCGACCTCGGCGGCGACGTCCGAGGCGACCGCGCTGTTGCCGATATTGGCGTTGATCTTGACCAGGAAGTTGCGCCCGATCGCCATCGGCTCGCTTTCCGGGTGGTTGATGTTGCTGGGGATGATCGCGCGGCCGCGCGCCACCTCGTCGCGGACGAATTCGGGGGTGACGAAATCGGGAATCGACGCGCCGAAATCCTGCCCGTCGCGGACGAGTTTCTCCCGAAGCGCCTCGCGGCCGACATTTTCGCGGATCGCGACATATTCCATCTCGGGGGTGACGATGCCACGGCGGGCATAGTGCATCTGGCTGACGTTCGCGCCGGGCTTGGCGCGCAGCACCCGGCCGCGCACCTGCGGGAAGGCGGGGACGCCGCCGGAGCGATCGGGGCCGAGCTGGCCCCCCGGGCGCAAACCATTATCTTCGGGGCGGACTTCGCGCTGGGCGACCTCCTCGACATCGCCGCGCCCGCGGATCCAGTCGCGGCGCAGCTCGGGCAGGCCGGCCAGGATGTCGATCCGGGCATCGCCGTCCGTGTAAGGTCCGGACGGGTCGTAGACGCGCACCGGCGCTTCGTTGGCGGAGGGTTCCAACAGGATCTCGCGCATCGCGACGCGGACCCCGGCCGATCCCTCGACATGAATCTTGCGGGAACCACGAATCGGTCCCGTCGTGACCTTCATCTCGGGCTGGGGCATCTCGGGCTGGGGCAGTTCGGTGCGTGCAGGTACGTCGGCCATCGTCTCGTCTCCACTTCCTATGGAGGGAATACGGGCGCGCCGCCGTCCCTCCCTACGCCGGTATCAACCGGATCAGGTTCAGCGGGTCGTGGGCTTGCTGCCCACCTCTCAGCCGCGCATGAGCGGCCCCCCGGGGAATGGACGAGGCTTAGGCGATGTCGGCGGGCGGGTCTAGGCCGACATGAGGGCCCGGCGCGCGCTTCCTGAACGCGGCCGAAACGACGCTTTCAGCGGAGAGAAAGCCGGGATGTGGCGTTGTGTCGCCATGGCCGCGCGATCCGTGCGGTTCCGAGGGGAGAAGAGCATGCCCATGAAACGCCCGATCGCCGCCGTGATGGCCTGCGCGATGCTGCTGCCGCTGGCCGGCTGCTATGATGACGGCCCGCGCGGCTATGGCCCGCCGCCGCCGCCGCCCCCGCCGCCGCCGGGCGGCTATTATGATCACGATCGTGCGCCGCCGCCGCCGCCGGGTGGTTACGACAATCGCGGCGGCTATTGGGATCGCGATGCGCCGCCGCCGCCGCCCGGCTATGATCCGAGCCGCGACTATCGCGACGAGCGCGGCCATGATCGCGCGCTGACCCGCGACGACCGGGTCTATCGCGGCCATGACGGCCGCTATTATTGCCGCCGTTCGGACGGCACCACCGGCACCGTGGTCGGTGCGATCGGCGGTGGCGTGCTCGGTGCGATCCTTGGCGGCGGCGGTGCGCTCGGCACCCTGCTCGGCGCCGGCGGCGGCGCGCTGCTCGGCCGCTCGGTCGACAGGGGCGAGGTGCATTGCAACTGATCTGATCGCCTAGTCGGGGCGGGCCGGGAAGCGCCCAAGGCCCTTGTCCGTCCCGCACAGGCGATCCCAGACGCGGAAATAGAGGCCGTAATTGCAGCGGTAGTTGGTATGATGATGCTGGTGGTGGCTGGCGGTGATCAGCCAGCCACCGGCCGGCCCCTCGACCAGCGCGCGCGGGAAGATCTCCCACCCCATATGATTGGTGACGCCCATCACCGTCATGATCGTCAGCACCGCGGCCAGCGCGGTCCAGTGCATCGGTACGATCAGCACCAGCACCGGGATCACCACCGCGCCCGTGACCGCCTCCCACGGGTGGAAGCTCATCGCCGCCCAGGCGGTCGGCGGCCGGCTGGCATGGTGGACGGCGTGCATCGCGCGGAACGCCTTGGGGCGGTGCATCCAGCGGTGTGTCCAGTAGAACCATGTGTCGTGCGCGGCGAGGCAGAGCAGCACCGACACCGGCCACCACCACAGCGGCAGGGCATGGGGATCGGCGGTGACGCGGGTCCAGCCATGGGCGCGCCAGCCCCAGGCGAGGATGCCGGCCGGCACCCCGTAGATCGCGGCGGAGGCCAGCGACCAGCCGATCTCGCGGCGCATCTGCGGCCCCAGGCCCCGATAGAGGCCGGGATGCCGCCGCGCGGTGCCCCAGGCGAAGGCGCCGGAGACGAGCAGGTAGCGGACGCCGACGATCAGCGTCATCGCCAGGGCCGAGAACAGGATGGCGGAAAGGGCGGTCATCGCGCCTGCATACACCGTAGCATCTTGATCGCGATCCGGTAAAAGACGAGCAGCGGCAAGTGGCCGGGCCTCTGCCCAGCTTGCCGACGGCCCTCATTCCGTCTGTCCGTCCCCTGTCGCCAGGATCGCCGTGCATTCCCATGGATAACAATACCTCCTCCCAATCCCCCGTGCGACAGGCCGAGCCGCGCTTCGCGACCGATCTGGCGGCGCGGCTGGTGGTGGTGGAGGGCGAGCCGCTCGCGGTGCGGCTGATCAACCTGTCGCGCAACGGCTTCCGCGTGGCGTCGCCGCTGATATTGCCGGCGGGCCAGCCGGTGCGGCTGGAGGTCGATGGCTGGCCCCGGCTGGCCGGGCGCGTGATGTGGTGTGATAGCGGTCGCATCGGCTGCATGGTCGATCATCCGCCCAGCGAAGCGGTCTATGCGATGATGTGCGCGGCCACCGAAGGGCGCGAGCGATAGCCGTTGCCGAAGCCGCCGAGGATCAGGCCGGCGCCCCGCGCCCCTGCTCTTCGCCATAGAGGATCAGCCATTCCATGATCTGTCCCCACACCAGCTGGATATCCCCGTCCGCCTGATCGAACTGGCGGGCGACCACGGCCAGCGCCCGATCGCCGAACGCATCGGCCAGGGCCTGGGCTAGGGCATTCATTCTTTCGTCCACATCGACATCCTCGCGCGGACCGACACAGGGGCACCGCTTCACGCCGGTGCGTTACTCCGCGGCGCCCCTCTTGGCGCGAACAGGGTGCAGAAACTGTTTCGTTCCTGGCCATTGTCGACCAACGTCTAGCGAATCGTATATGATCGCGGGCGGGTGACGGGGCCGGCGCCCCTCGCTACACCGCTGGTGTATGACACGGGTCCGCCAATGCGATATCGCCATCGTCGGCGGCGGCCTCGCCGGCGGCATGATCGCGCTCGCGCTGGCGAAATCGCGGCCGGACGTGCGGACCCTGCTCGTCGAGAGCGCCGATACGCTGGGCGGCAACCATATCTGGTCCTTCTTCGACAGCGATATCGCGCCCGACGACCGCGCTTTGATCGTGCCGCTCGTGGCGCATTGGTGGGATGGCTATCACGCGCTTTTCCCCGGCCTGCGGCGGCGACTGGATGCGCGTTATCACAGCATCACCTCTGCCCGCTTCGACCGGGTGGTGCGCGCCGCGCTGCCGGCCGAGCGGGTGCTGACCGGGCGCAAGGCGATCGGCGTCGGGCCGCGGTCGGTGGTGCTGGCCGACGGCCGGCGGATCGAGGCGGGGGCGGTGATCGACGCGCGCGGCCCCGGCGATCTGACGACGCTGGAGTGCGGATGGCAGAAATTCCTCGGCCGCGAACTGAAGCTGGGCGCGCCGCACGGGCTGGCCCGGCCGGTGGTGATGGACGCCACGGTGGATCAGCTCGACGGCTTCCGTTTCGTCTATCTGCTGCCGTTCGGCCCCGATCGGATATTCGTCGAGGATACCTATTACAGCGATACGCCCGACCTCGATCATGCCCTGCTCGGCGGGCGGATATCGGCCTATGCCGAACAGCGCGGCTGGCCGGTCGAGTCGGTCGTGGCGGAGGAGGCCGGGGTGCTGCCGGTGGTGATGGGCGGCGATTTCGAGGCCTATTGGCGATCGGGCGGCGCCCATGTCGCCAAGGCCGGGGTAAGGGCCGGGCTGTTCCACCCGACCACCGGCTATTCGCTGCCCGATGCGATCCGCACGGCGCGCTTCGTCGCCGGGCTGCGCGATCTGACCGCACCGGCGCTGCATGACAGCCTGCACGGTTTCGCCAGACAGGCCTGGCAGGCGCGTAGTTTCTACCGCCTGCTCGACCGCATGTTGTTCCGCGCCGCCGAGCCCGCGCAGCGTTGGCGGGTGCTCCGGCATTTCTATCGGCTGGACGAATCCCTCGTGGCGCGCTTTTACGCAGGCACATCGACAGGTTGGGATAAAGCGCGGGTGCTTTTCGGCCGCCCGCCCGTTCCGATCGGGCGTGCGTTGAAGGCGATCGCCGGTTAAGGGTTTGAGAATGAAGACGGCAGCGGTGATCGGAGCAGGATTTGGCGGGTTGGCGCTCGCCATCCGTCTCCAGTCGGCGGGCATCGCCACGGTGCTGGTCGAGGCGCGCGACAAGCCGGGCGGCCGTGCCTATGCGTGGGAGCGCCCCACCGAGGCCGGCACCTTCACCTTCGATGCCGGCCCCACCGTGATCACCGACCCCAATTGCCTCGCCGAGCTCTGGCGCCTGTCCGGCCGCGACATGGCCGAGGATATCGAGCTGCTGCCGGTCGATCCCTTCTACCGGCTGAGCTGGCCGGACGGATCGACCTTCGATTATTCCAACGACGATGCGGCGCTCGCCCGCCAGATCGCGGCGCTCAATCCCGAGGACGTCGCCGGCTATCGCCGCTTCCTCGATTACGCCACCGCGGTCTATCGCGAGGGTTACGAGAAGCTCGGCCACGTCGCGTTTCTCGATTTCGCCTCGATGATCAAGGCGTCGCCCGAGTTGATCAAGAATCAGGCGTGGCGCTCGGTCCACTCGATCGTCGCCTCCTACATCAAGCATCCCCATCTGCGCGAGGCGTTCAGCTTCCACTCGCTGCTGGTCGGCGGCAATCCGATGACGACCAGCGCGATCTACGCGCTGATCCACAAGCTCGAGCGCGACGGTGGCGTGTGGTTCCCCAAGGGCGGCACCCATGCGCTGATCCGCGCGATGGTCGGCCAGTTCGAGCGGCTGGGCGGCGTCGTCCGGCTCGGCGATGCGGTGACCGCGATCGACCTGCTCGGTGACCATGCCACCGGCATCACCACCGCCAGCGGCTGGCATGGCAGCTTCGACGCGGTCGCCTCCAATGCCGACGTGGTGCACAGCTATCGCGATCTGCTGAAGGGATCGGCGCGGGGCGAACGGGCGGTGCGGTCGCTGGAGCGCAAGCGCTTCTCGCCCTCGCTGTTCGTCGTCCATTTCGGGATCCGGGGCAGCTTTTCCGGCATCCCCCATCACAATATCCTGTTCGGCCCACGCTATAAGGGGCTGCTCACCGATATCTACGAGCATGGCGTGCTGGCGCGCGATTTCTCGCTCTATCTCCACCACCCGACCGTCACCGATCCGGGGCTGGCGCCCGAGGGCCATTCGACCTTCTACGCGCTGGCGCCGGTGCCGCATCTGGGCAAGCTGCCGATCGACTGGGACGAGGTGGGGCCGGTCTATGCCGATCGCATCCTCGATCATCTCGATGCGCGGCTGATCCCCAATCTGCGCGAGCGGCTGGTGACCAGTTTCCATTATACGCCCGCCGATTTCGGGCGCGATCTCAACGCGCATCTGGGTTCGGCCTTCAGCCTCGAGCCGCTGCTCACCCAATCCGCCTTCTTCCGCGTCCACAACCGCGACGATCGCATCCCCAACCTCTATTTCGTCGGTGCCGGCACCCATCCGGGCGCGGGCATCCCCGGCGTCGTCGGCTCGGCCAAGGCCACTGCCGCGCTGATGCTCGACGATCTGCGTCGATCCTGAAGGAGTCCCCCGTGCAACGTCTCGCCGTCTATTGCGGCTCCGCCACCCCCGCCGATCCCCGCTACATCGACAGCGCCCGCCTCGTCGGCCGGACCTTTGCCGCGCGCGGCATCGGCCTCGTCTATGGCGGCGGGCGGCTCGGGCTGATGGGGGCGGTCGCCGATGCCTGCCTCGCAGCCGGAGGCGGGGTGATCGGGGTGATCCCCTCGGCGCTGGTCGATGCCGAGGTGGCGCACAAGGGCTGCACCGAACTCCATGTCGTCGAGACCATGCACCAGAGGAAGCAGGCCTTCGCCGATCTGGCGGACGGCTTCGTCACCATCCCCGGCGGCACCGGCACGATGGACGAATTGTGGGAGGCGATGAGCTGGGCGCAGCTCGGCTATCACGCCAAGCCGGTCGGGCTGCTCAACGTCGCCGGCTTCTATGACGGGCTGCTGCAATTCTGGGACAAGATGGGCGAAACCGGCTTCGTCCGCCCGCAGCATCGCGGCATCCTGATCGCCAGCGACGATCTTGGCGATCTGCTGGCGAAGATGGCCGCCCATGAGCCGCACCGCACGATCTTCGCGATGAAGGCCGCCAATCTGTGACCCCTGACCGCGCGGCCCTGGTCGCCCATGCCCGCGCGACCATCGCCAGGGGCTCGCAGTCCTTCGCCGCCGCCTCGCGCCTGTTCGACCGGCCGACGCGCGAGCGGGCGCAGCTGCTCTATGCCTGGTGCCGCGCCTGCGACGATATCGCCGACGGGCAGGTGCTCGGCCATGGCGGCGGCGCGGTGCAGGATATCAGCGCCAAGCTGTCGCGGATGCGGATGCTCACCGCGAAGGCGCTGGCCGGCGAGGCGACCGGCGATCCGGCGTTCGATGCGCTGGGCGTGGTCGCCGCCGAGACCGGGCTGCCGGCCCGCTATGCCCATGATCTGATCGACGGCTTCGCGCTCGACGCGCAGGAATGGCGGCCGCGCTCGGAGCAGGATCTCTATCTTTATTGCTACCATGTCGCCGGCACCGTCGGCTGCATGATGGCGGTGGTGATGGGGGTGTCGCCGGATGACCGCGAGACGCTCGATCGCGCCTGCGATCTCGGCATCGCCTTCCAGCTCGCCAACATCGCGCGGGATATCGGCGAGGATAACAGGGTCGATCGCTGCTATCTGCCGATCGAGTGGCTGGTCGAGGTCGATATCCCGCCCGGCGAGCATATGAAGCCGCCCTTCCGCCCGCGACTCGCCATGCTGGCGAAGCGGCTGGCCGACCGCGCGGCGCATTATGAGGCGAGCGCGCGGACAGGCGCGCGGGCGCTGCCCTTCCGTTCGGCGTGGGCGGTGCTGGCGGCGGCGGGCATCTATGGCGACATCGCCCGCGAGGTCGCCGCGCGTGGCACCGCCGCATGGGACCAGCGTGTCTCGACCGCGCGGGCCGACAAGCTCGGCTGGGTCGTCACCGCCGCCTGGCAGGCGGCGCGACGCGATCGTCTGCCGGTGACGGCCCGCGACGGGCTGTGGACCAGGGCCGGCTAAGCGGCGGGCGAGTCGGAAGGCGCTTTCCGTCGTTCAGCGGCGGCCGGAATCCGCCATCCCCGGTGCCCTGATCCCCGCACCGGCCCGGCGCTTCAGCTCCGCCTTCAGCGCCTCGGGCTTCGGCGCCACGAGGAAGCCGAAGCTCACCGTCCCGGCCTTGGTGGCGACGACATGGTGCAGAAGATGCGCCTGCACGATCCGCTTCAGGTATCGGCTGCGCGGGACGAAGCGGTGCGGCAGGCGCTTGTGGACGATGCCGTCGTGGAAGCCGAAATAGATCGCGCCATAGGCGGCGACGCCGGCGCCGATCCAGGTGCAGCCCGGCCACCAGCCCCAGCGCATCCCGCCGGCCAGCAGCAGGATCGAGGGGCCGGCGAAGATCACCGCATAGAGATCGTTGAGCTCGAACCGCCCCTTGCGGGGCCGGTGATGGCTGGCGTGCAGGAACCAGCCCGGCCCGTGCATGATCCAGCGGTGCGCCGCATAAGCGAAGCCCTCCATGCCGACGACGGTGGCGAGGAACAGGGGGATGCCGATCAAGGGAGTCACCCCGCCGCTATAGCCGGGCGATGGCGGCGAGGCGAGTGTTCAGCAAGCGCTCAGCCGCGATGCTGTTGGGCGGCGCCATGAAACGCCTGATCCTGTCCCTCGCGCTGGCGGCCGCGGCCTCCGGCTGTTCCATGGTCTCGCCCGAGGCGCGGGTGCGCGCCAAGCTGATCGCGGCCGGGGTGAAGCCGCCGATGGCCGGCTGCATGGCCGGAAAACTGGTCCGCAAGCTCGATGCCGGCGAGTTGAAGCAACTGGCGCAGGCCGCCCGCCTGCCGCGCCAGCAGCCCGGCAGCATGAGTTTCGACGAGCTCGCCGATCGTCTGCGCGCATTGAACGATCCGCATATCGTCGGCGTCGTCACGCGCGTGGGGCTGGGCTGCGCCATCGCGGGGTGATAGGGGGCACCCGAAACGGCATGGAGTCGGGGTTTACGCATCCCATCCCTGCCGTTAACGGAAACCTCGAATCCACGGGAGCCGCTGCACCATGAATATCCATGAATATCAGGCCAAGGAACTGCTCGCGAAGTTTGGCGTCGCGGTGCCGGCGGGCCATGCCGCCCTCAGCGTCGACGAGGCCGTGGCGGCCGCCGGCAAGCTGCCTGGGCCGATGTTCGTGGTGAAGGCGCAGATCCACGCCGGTGGCCGCGGCAAGGGCAAGTTCAAGGAACTGCCGGCCGACGCCAAGGGCGGCGTGCGCCTGACCAAGTCGCTGGACGAGGTGAAGGCCGCCGCGACCGAGATGCTGGGCAACACGCTGGTCACCATCCAGACCGGCGAGCAGGGCAAGCAGGTCAACCGCCTGTACGTCACCGACGGCGCCGACATCGAGAAGGAATATTATCTCTCGATGCTGGTCGATCGCGCGACCGGCCGCATCGCCATGGTCGTCTCGACCGAGGGCGGCATGGACATCGAGGCGGTCGCCCACGACACGCCCGAGAAGATCCAGACGATCACCATCGATCCGGCCGAAGGCTTCATGCCGCACCACGGCCGCGCCGTGGCGTTCGCGCTCAACCTGTCGGGCGATCTCGCCAAGCAGGCGCAGAAGCTCGCCAGCCAGCTCTATGACGCCTTCCTCGCCACCGACATGGCGATGCTGGAGGTGAACCCGCTGGTCGAGACCAAGCCGGATGCGTCGGGCAAGGCCGAGCTGCTCGTGCTCGATGCCAAGGTGTCGTTCGATTCGAACGCGCTGTTCCGCCACAAGGACATCCTCGAGCTGCGCGACCTCACCGAGGAGGATCCGGCCGAGGTCGAGGCGTCCAAGTACGACCTCGCCTACATCAAGCTCGACGGCGACATCGGCTGCATGGTCAACGGCGCCGGCCTCGCCATGGCGACGATGGACATCATCAAGCTGAACGGGGCCTTCCCGGCCAACTTCCTCGACGTCGGCGGCGGCGCCACCACCGAGAAGGTGACGGCGGCGTTCAAGATCATCCTCGCCGATCCGGCGGTGAAGGGTATCCTCGTCAACATCTTCGGCGGCATCATGAAGTGCGACATCATCGCCGAGGGCATCATCGCCGCGGCGAAGGAAGTGAACCTCTCGGTGCCGCTGGTCGTTCGTCTCGAGGGCACCAATGTCGAGAAGGGCAAGGAAATCCTCGCCGGCTCCGGCCTGGCGATCGTGCCGGCTGACGATCTCGGCGATGCCGCGCGCAAGATCGTGGCCGAGGTGAAGCAGGCGGCCTGATCGGCCGACTCTCCTAAAGGAGAGTTGCTTTACCTTCACGTCAATGAGGTGCTAGGGTTCCCCGCATAATGGGGAACCCCACCCTGATCTGAGAGGAGAGCGAAGGTGAAGATCCTTGTGCCCGTGAAGCGGGTAATCGATTATAATGTGAAGCCGCGCGTCAAGATGGACGGCACCGGCGTCGACCTGGCCAACGTCAAGATGTCGATGAACCCGTTCGACGAGATCGCCGTCGAAGAGGCCATCCGCCTGAAGGAGAAGGGCGTGGCGACCGAGATCGTCGCCGTGTCCGTCGGGCCGCAAAAGGCGCAGGAGACGCTGCGCACCGCGCTCGCGATGGGCGCCGATCGCGCCATCCTCGTCCAGACCGACGACATCGTCGAGCCGCTCGCCGTCGCCAAGATCCTGAAGGCGATCGTGGACGAGGAGCAGCCGGGTCTCGTGATCCTCGGCAAGCAGGCGATCGACGACGACAGCAACCAGACCGGGCAGATGCTCGCCGCGCTGCTGAACCGTCCGCAGGGCACCTTCGCCAACAAGATCGAGGTCGAGGGCGACAGCGTGACCGTCACCCGTGAGGTCGATGCCGGGCTCGAGACGGTGAAGCTGGCGCTGCCGGCGATCATCACCACCGATCTGCGTCTCAACGAGCCGCGCTATGCCTCGCTGCCCAACATCATGAAGGCCAAGGCCAAGCCGCTCGCGGCCAAGACCCCGGCCGATTACGGCGTCGACACCGCGCCGCGCCTGGAGACGGTCACCGTGTCCGAGCCGCCGAAGCGGTCGGCCGGCGTGAAGGTCGCCGACGTCGATGAATTGGTGGCGAAGCTCAAGGCTCTGGGAGTGGCAGCATGAAGACGCTGGTTTGGGTCGAGCATGAGGGCGGCGCCCTCAAGGACGCTACGCTGTCCGCCGTCACCGCCGCAGGCCAGCTCGGCGAGGTCCATCTCCTCGTCGCCGGCGAGGGCGTTGGCGCCGTCGCCGAGGCGGCCGCCAAGATCGCCGGTGTCGGCAAGGTCCATGTCGCGGACGACGCGGCCTATGCCCATGCGCTGCCCGAGGCGGTCGCGCCTTTGGTCGTCGAGCTGATGGGCCATCACGATGCGTTCGTGGCGCCCGCCACCGCCGCCGGCAAGAACATCGCGCCGCGCGTCGCCGCCCTGCTCGACGTGATGCAGGTGTCGGACATCCTGTCGGTGATCGACGAGAAGACCTTCACCCGTCCGATCTATGCCGGCAACGCGATCGCGACGGTCAAGTCGTCCGACGCCAAGCTGGTGATCACGGTGCGCGGCACCGCCTTCGACAAGGCGGCGACCGAGGGTGGCTCGGGCACGATCGAGGCGGTGTCCGCCGCCACCAAGGGCGAAGGATCGAGCTTCGTCGGCCAGGAGCTCTCCCAGTCGGAGCGCCCCGAGCTGACCTCGGCCAAGATCATCGTCTCGGGCGGCCGTGCGCTCCAGAATGGCGAGAATTTCCATGCGATCATCGAGCCGCTGGCCGACAAGCTCGGCGCCGGCGTCGGCGCGTCGCGCGCGGCGGTCGATGCGGGCTATGTCCCCAACGACTATCAGGTCGGCCAGACCGGCAAGATCGTGGCGCCTGAGGTCTATATCGCGATCGGCATCTCGGGTGCGATCCAGCATCTCGCCGGCATGAAGGACAGCAAGACCATCATCGCCATCAACAAGGACGAGGACGCCCCGATCTTCCAGGTGGCAGACATCGGCCTCGTCGGCGATCTGTTCAAGATCGTGCCGGAACTCACCGAGAAGCTCTGACCGGACCGGCGGCGGGAGATCGCCATCATGATCTGCCGCCGCCTTGTCATCACCGGCCGCGTCCAGGGCGTCTTCTATCGCGACTGGCTGATCGGGCAGGCCCGCGGGATCGGCATCACCGGCTGGGTGCGCAACCGCGTCGACGGCAGCGTCGAGGCGACGGTCTGCGGTGCGCCGGAGATGATCGACGCGATCGTGGCGCAGGCGCGGCTGGGATCGCCGGCCGCGCGCGTCGCCGGCGTGCTGGTCGAGACGGCGGCGGACGAGATCTTCGCGGGCTTCGAGAAGCGTCCGACTGTCTAGGGTGCGTTGGTCCGGGGCAGCCGTAGGACGACATAGGCGGTGACCATCGCCGACAGATCGATCGCCGCGTGCAGCGCGATCGGCCACCACAAGGATCCGCAGACCAGATACAGGCCGGCCAGCGCCGCGCCGATCAGCGTCGTCATCAGCGTGCCCACCCAGCCTTGATAGATATGGGCGAGGCCGAAGATCAGGGCGCCACCCGCGATCATGCCCCATAGCGGCAGCGCGGCGCCGAGATAGGGCATCAGATAGCCGCGATAGCCGATCTCCTCGCACAGCCCCGCCGCCAGCGACACGATCAGCCCCCAGCGCAGTTGTGCGCCCGTGCGGGGCAGGAAGGCGGCGATCGGCGCGATCTGCCGGCGGAAGGCCTGGGCGATTCGCGGTATCCGCCATGCCAGCACGGGGCGGGCCAGCAGGCCGATGCCGGCACCGAACGCGATCGGCGGGGCGATGTCCGGCCCGTCCGGCAGCCGCGGCGGCGTAGCGAACAGCGCCGCGAGCGGGCGCCCGCCGATCCACCAGACCAGCCAGGTCGCCACGGCGAGGCCGGCCAGCCACAGCAGGGTGTTGCGATATTCCTGGACCAGTGCGCGATCACCGATGCGTGTGGCCCGCGCGAGGAATCGGCGATAGGCGATCCAGCCGCCGAACGGGAAGGCGCCGAGCATCACGATCAGCACGAAGAGGTGATCGGGCCAGCCCGGCGTCATCGCGCACCCCAGCGCAGCAGGGCGAAGCCGGCCAGCGCCGACAGCAGCGATCCGGCCAGCACGCCGACCTTCACCGCCTCGACCAGCAGCGGATCGGCGAAGGCGAGGCCGCCGATGAACAAACTCATGGTGAAGCCGATGCCGGCGAGCAGCGCCACACCATAGAGCTGCACCCAGGAGGCGCCCTCGGGCCGCGCCGCCCATCCCATCGCCACCGCGCCGCGCATCGCGCCGAACACGCCGATCTGCTTGCCCACGAACAATCCGGCCGCGACGGCGAGGGGCAGCGGCGCCCAGAACGGCGCTTCGCCCAAGGCCACGCCGGCATTGGCGAATCCGAAGATCGGCAGGATTGCGTAGCGCACCCAGGGCGACAGGCCATGTTCGAGGCGCGCGAGCGGGCCATGATCGCCATCGCCGAGCGGCACGAACAGGGCGGCGAGCACGCCCGCCACGGTCGCGTGGACGCCCGATTGCAGCACCGCGATCCACAGCAGAGCCGCCAGCAGCATATAGGGCCACAGCGCCCGCACGCCGCGCCGATTGAGCCAGAACAGCAGGACGAGGATGACGGCGGCCGCGGCGAGGGCGACCGGCTTCAGCCCGCCGGTATAAGCGAGCGCGATGATCGCCACCGCGCCAATATCGTCGACGATCGCAACCGTCGTCAGAAACAATTTGAGCGACGCCGGCACCCGCGATCCGACCAACGCCAGCACCCCGATCGCAAAGGCGATATCGGTGGCGGACGGGATCGCCCAGCCCCGGACCAGCGCGGGATCGCCTTTGGTCACCGCCAGATAGACCAGCGCCGGCGCCACCATCCCCGCCACCGCGGCGATCACCGGCAGGCGCCGCGCGGCGGGCGTCGAGAGATCGCCGGCCACCACCTCGCGCTTCACCTCCAGCCCGACGAACAGGAAGAAGACGGCCATCAGCCCGTCATTGATCCAGTGGAGCAGGCCGAGCGGGCCGAGAGGGAGATGCAGCGCGTGCCGGTAGGCCGGCCCGAGCGGCGAATTGGCGACGACCAGCGCGACGCCTGCGGCGGCCATCAGCACCAGCCCCGGGCCGGCCTCGCCGGACAGACGTTCGCGCAGGGTAAAGCGAGGGCTGCTGGTCACGGGGCCAGTGTGGCGGCTTCCCGCCGGGCGATCAACGTCGCCCTCAAAGGAGGCGGGAGGATTTCGCCCCTATAGCCGGGCGATTGTCGCCATCGCCGCCTGTGGGGCACGGACCTTCGCGCCGCTGATATAGAAGAGATAGGCGTCGCGCGGGATGAGGGGCGCCGGATGGTCGGGCGCGGCAAGCGGGAAGGCGTCGCCGGTCTCGCCCCGCGCCCAGCCCTTGGCGACATCGACCCAACGCGCGATCTCGCCGGCCGGGTAGCCTGTCGTCTCTTCCTCACGAGTCTGCATCAGGCGGGCGTAGGAGACGGGGCCGCTGGCATCGCCGATCATCGGGTAGTCTTCGGAATGGGTATGGGCGATCGACACACCGGCCGCGCGGCAGAGTGCGACGAACGCCGGATCGCGGAAACTGTCGTGCCGCACGTCGACGACATGGCTGAGGGGCAAACCATCGCGCATATCCGGCAGCAGCTTTAGAAAGGCGCCGAAATCCTCGGCGTCGAAGGCCTTGGTGGGCATGAACTGCCACAGGATCGGGCCGAGCTTGTCGCCCAGTTCTGCGATCCCCTGACTGAGGAACCTCTCGACCGATTCTCCGGCCTCCGCCAGCACCCGCCGATTGGTGCAGAATCGCGAGGCCTTCAGGCTGAACAGGAAACCCTCCGGGGTCGCGGCCGCCCATTTGGCGAAGGTCGCGGGCTTCTGGCTCGCATAATAGGTGCAGTTTACCTCGATCGCGCTGAGTTTGCTCGCGGCATAATCCAGCTCGCGCGCCTTGGACCACTTGTCGGGGAAGAACGTCCCCCGCCAGGGCTCGAAGGTCCAGCCACCGATGCCGACTCGGATGCCGCCGCTTGTGCTCATGGCCCATCCTGCGCGTGCAGATTGGTGGCGTAAACCGTCGGTTGAGCGGATGATCATCCCGCTGGCCGGTGTTTCATCAGGCGACAGGCGGAGACTTGCCCTCATCGGCTAAAATATGACGGGTAAGTCGTCCTTATCAGCCTTTCGCATCTGCCAGATCGAGCAAATAGCGACCATAGCCCGTTTTGCTGAACATCTCGCCGCGCTTGCGGAGTTGATCGCGGTCGATGAAGCCATTGTGGAAGGCGATCTCTTCCAGACAGGCGATTTGAGTATTCTGTCGTTTTTGAATGACTCTGACGAATTCGGATGCCTCAACCAGGCTGTCATGCGTGCCGGTGTCGAGCCAGGCATATCCGCGCCCCATCTTCTCAACGTGCAACTCGCCCATTTCCATGTAGAGGCGGTTGAGGTCGGTGATCTCATATTCGCCGCGGGCCGATGGTTTTACCTGCGACGCCAGTTTCGTGACACGCTCGTCATAGAAATATAGACCGGTGACAGCATAGTTCGACTTGGGCGTCGATGGCTTTTCCTCGATACTGATCGCCAGTCCCTCTTCATCAAGTTCGACCACGCCATAGGCTTCGGGTTTGTCGACCTGATAAGCGAATACAGTCGCGCCCTTCTCGCGTGCCCTTGCGCGGGCGAGTTGCTCGGTCATGCCGGAGCCGAAGAAGATATTGTCGCCGAGCACCAGAGCGGCCGCCTCGCCGGCAAGGAAGTCAGCGCCGAGCACGAAGGCTTGAGCAAGGCCATCGGGCTTGGCCTGGATAGCGTAGCATATCCGCAGGCCGAAGCTGGAGCCATCCGCAAACAGCCGCTTGTAATTATCGATATATTCCGGTGATGAGATGATCAGGATATCCTGAATGCCGGCCATCATCAGGATCGACATCGGATAATAGATCATCGGCTTGTCGTAGATTGGCAATAATTGCTTGTTGATCGCCAGCGTCGCAGGATGAAGGCGCGTGCCGGAGCCGCCCGCGAGGATGATGCCTTTCACGATATTCCTTCCTCGTCTTGTTTCCCGGCCATTGCGTCGATGTGATTAATTTGTCCCAGAATATCGGCGACGGCGTCCTGCCAATGGCGTGGGATAACGCCAAAGTCTCGGGTCAGCGAAGATGTGTCCAGCCTGGAATAAGGCGGCCGCGCGGCCGGTGTCGGATAGTCTGTGGTAGCGATTGCTTGTAAGATCGGGCGTTTGCCCTCGTGTGCGTACAGATCGGCGAGCACCATCTCGGCGAGATCGTGCCAGGTCGCTTCGCCAGCATTGACGAAATGCCAGATGCCGCAGGGTGCATCGGGTGCAAGCATACGCCTGGTCATCCTCAACAAGGTATCCGCGATGTCGGCGGCGCTGGTCGGGCTGCCATGCTGGTCGGCAACAACCTTGATCACCGGCCGCTCGCGGCCGAGTCGTAAGCATCCGGTGAAGGCCGTGGCCTGATGCATCAGGCGGCGAGCGCGGCCCGTGGCAGGCGCCAATTCCCTGGCAGGAGCCCGTCGAGCCGGGGCGCCGGCAGATGATGGCCCCTTCGACGAGTTCAGGACAGGCTTGGTGAGATTGTGGCTGCGCGACAGCATCGCGCGCTGCGCGATGAGCCAGCTGTGGAGTTCGGTCATGAGCGGCGCGCTGAGCTCCTGGCGCACGGCAACCCGGTCAGCGGCAGGCTTGCCGTTGACGGCGCGCTCGATGTCGAACAGCGCATCGAGCCGTTTCACCGCTTCAAGCGCGATAGGATAGACCATGCCGGTTCGTTCGCTGCGGCTCGACGCCGGCGCTCGGGATCGGTCAATGTTGTCATTTGTGGCATCCGCGGAGCGGATGTCCTGACGCGCCGATAAAAACGTCCTCTATAACGAGCTTCGCTACCGCAAATCGGCGCCCGCCGGATAGCTACGCCGAGTCGGCGGATCGTTTAGATAAAATTATTGCCGTGCGCACTTACCATCCAGGCGGCCCGGAGGATGGCATGGCGCGGATTGGCGCTTTGAACCGCCCCGGGTTTACCGGAGGCGTTGGGTTGTGAGTCACGCTGCCATATCGATGGTGTCTGCGGCAGCATAATATTGATCTTCGGCTTCGGCAGGCGGGATGTTGCCGATAGGCTCCAGCAGCCGACGATGGTTGAACCAGTCGACCCATTCGAGCGTGGCGTATTCGACGGCTTCGAAACTGCGCCACGGCCCACGCCTATGGATCACTTCGGCCTTGTAGAGGCCGTTGATCGTCTCGGCCAAAGCGTTGTCGTAGCTGTCTCCGACACTGCCGACCGACGGCTCGATCCCGGCTTCGGCAAGGCGCTCGGTGTACTTGATGGACACGTATTGCGACCCGCGGTCGCTATGATGGATGAGGCCGCCCCGATGAGCCGGCCGGCGATCATGAAGCGCCTGCTCCAAGGCATCGAGAACGAAGCTGGCATGCGCCGTCCTGCTGGCCCGCCAGCCGACGATCCGCCTGGCATAGGTGTCGATGACGAAGGCGACGTAGACGAACCCCGCCCAGGTCGCGACATAGGTGAAGTCCGACACCCACAGCATGTTCGGCGCCGGCGCGTAGAACCGGCGGTTGACGTGATCGAGTGGGCACGGCGCCGCTTTGTCGCTGATGGTCGTGCGCACCGGCTTGCCCCGGATCACTCCTGCCAAGCCCATCTCTCGCATCAACCGCGCGACAGTACAGCGGGCGACCGGAAAGCCTTCCCGCATCATCTGCCGCCAGACCTTGCGCACGCCGTAGACCGCGAAGTTCTCGGCGAACACGCGCGCGATCTCCGGCTTCAGGGCGACATCCCGCTGCGCCCGCGCCGATAGGCGTGTTGGATCCTGTCGCTGCGCGACGCGCTCGTGATAGGTGGATGGGGCGATCGGCAGAACGCGGCAGATCGGCTCGACCCCATAGGCATCGCGGTGATCGTCAATGAAGGCGATCATCGCCGGAACGGGCGGTCGAGCTCCGCCTGAGCAAAATACGCTGACGCCTTGCGCAGGATCTCGTTGGCCTGTCGCAGTTCGCGGACCTCGCGCTCCAACGCCTTCACCTTGTCGGCAACCTCTGTCGGGACGCCCGCCCGCTTGCCGCTGTCGACCTCGGCCTTCTTCACCCACTCATGAAGCGTCTGCGGAACGCAGCCGATCTTTCCCGCGATCGAAACCACCGCCGCCCAGCGAGAGGGATAATCGCGCTCGTGATCGACAACCATCCGCACCGCCCGCTCGCGGACCTCAGGCGCAAATTTGTTCGTCGTCTTGCTCATACAGGCTCCACCTTCTCAGGAGTTGGAGCCTCCGGCAAACCCGGCGCGGTTCACTTGCCACCGCAATTTCGCCGCCGAGCTTGGAGGTGCTATAGACGTTGAGTGGCCCGGTACGGTCATCCGGCCGACAAGGTCGCTCGTAGGAACCCGCGAAAGCATAGTTGGTCGAGATATGCAGGATGGGGATAACTTTCCTCGCGCTGTGATGGGCGATAAGTGCGGGGGCCGTGGCATTGATGACCGTCGCTCTCGGCCTTATCGGCCGCCATGTAAGCCGCTAAGTTAACGTCTGCACCTTCGTGATGGTGGGACCGAAGAGCGAACTTATCGGCTTCTACGCCACTAATGCCCACGCGATCGACTATACCGAACTGCCTGAGCGGTTCGCCCGCTCCCGCCCTGCCCATGGCTCCATCCCGGCAGCCTATATATCGATGATTGGGGTTGATAGCCGGTTCCGGGCGCGGGTTATGAGGGCGATCTGCTGGTGAATTGCCTGGCGCGTCCGAGGGCCTAGAGATCGCCTTCGCGATGCTCGACTGCGGCAATCCTGAGACGGTAGCAAGGCGTTTCGCTCGCTACACCGACTGTGGCTTTGAACCGCTAGCGTCAAACGGTTTGCGGCTGTTCATGTCCATGGCGACAACTCGAACGCTCATTACACGGATGGGCCTATAAGTCGTAGGCCGTGCTGCGCCGATAGGTTCCGGCCGATTACTGCGGCACGCTAGCCTGTTGTAGCGCGCATAAACGAACGTCATCCATAGTTTCGGCGCTGAGCCCAATCATGCCGCCTCGTCAACGAGCCGCTGCATGTGAGCAGTTTTGCCCCTGCGCTCCTGATCCCGCCTGATGTTCAGGCAATCGCTTTGCGGACGACGATGCCGATGCAGGTGGTCACAAAACCATCGAAGCCGAGCTTGAGATGGTATTGTTCGCCTACCCATTCCTGAAGCTCAACCGGCATATTATGATGGAACGGAGGAAGGTCAATGAAGCGGTCCATCACTTTTTTCCCGAGATCGAAATTAAGCTCCGCGACGTAATGCCCCTGCATTCTAAGGCGCTTGGCCAGCTCTTCGATATGCCGTCGCTGGAACAACACGGTTACCCAATTATCGATGGTGGGCCCTTCGGGATTAATGTTGAACTCGGTTGTGTGGACCGCGAGGCCACCGGGGCGAAGTGTAACAAGCGAGTTCTCGATGAATTTGAGGCCCTTCTCGATCGAACCGAGATGCTCCAGTGCGCACATTGACCAACAGAGGTCGTAATCTGAAAGCGTCGATGGAATAGCGTTCATGTCAACATACTGCAGGTCGACCAAATCTCTAAATTTTTCAATGCTTACAAGATATGGCTTATGCGCGCGCTCCAAGCTCGCCGCGTGCTGGTTTGTCCCTGTCCAGCCAGCACTTTGGGCTTGTTCCGGGGCAAGATCGGTCATCGTGACCCGCATACCGAGCGATGCAAGGTAGCTCGGTATGGGCTCCTCACCGCACCCGAATCCCAACGCACGAGTACAACTTTTCATGTGGCCTTCTTCGAATATCGCCTGGAGGATATAAATAAGCTCCCAGATTTTGCGGTGATATACCACAGGTATCTTGAGCTCTGCGCACCAATGAGCAGACCAATCGCTCTCGATATCATCCTGAATAGACAGACTGGTTTGCAGGCCGACATGGTTCGCAAGCGTTTTTTCCGGGATCGGCAACGCTTCATGCAGCTTGCGCGCCAATTCATATCCATAGAGTTTGATACTCAATTGCGCTGCAGTCAGGTCTTTCACTGACTCCGTCAGCGCATTCAGGTTTGGTTGAGACTTGTGATTCACCAGTGATAGCAATGCCTTGATTTTTGCTTTCTCGTGCTTGCGCAATAGCTTGCCAATCATTTGCATCCATTCGCGTGTGAGTGCCTAGCAAAAGCGGCTAGCGCAACCGATACAATTTGCCAAGTGACGGTCAGGTTCAGATGCTCCGGCGCGGGGTCGTATGCCAGAGTTCGATTGACCTGCCCCCCTCCGTTTCTTCATGCAGTTGGATCTAGCACTACTTTGGCAGGTTGAAGGAACCGACAGGGATCGTCATGGATTCGGATGTGTCAGTGTAGGCTGACGGATCCTTTGCGATGGCGGTGGACGAGAGCTGGCGGATTGATCTGGAGCGATGGCTTGAACCGTTCCTGGTCGGGCTATCGCATCCAGCGCGGCGCAGGATGTGCCCGCTGTATATTGCTGGTCTGATTGGTCCAGGTGACCGCAAGAGCGTGCAGCCTATGGCGGCTCGCGCCGGCGAGGTCGGCTACGACCAGCTTCATCATTTTGTCGCGGCGGGCGTCTGGGACAGCGCGCCTTTGGAGAGGGCTCTCCTGACGGAAGCGGATCGCCTGGTCGGCGGCGACGACGCCTTCCTGGTCATCGACGACACGGCATTGCCGAAGAAGGGGCGCCACTCGGTGGGCGTCGCGCCACAATATGCCTCGTCGCTCGGCAAGACCGCGAACAGCCAGTCGCTGGTGTCGGTGACACTGGCATCGGGCGAGGTACCGGTGATGGTCGGCCTTCGACTGTTCCTGCCGGACAGCTGGACGCGCGATCCGGAGCGGATGGCCCGCGCTCGCATCCCAGCGGACCGACAAGTCGCTTTGTCGAAGCCCGAGATTGCGATCGAGGAGATCGACCGTGTCATCGCGTCCGGTGTCCGATTTGGCTGCGTACTTGCGGATGCGGGTTACGGGTCGAGCGCGCCGTTCCGCCATGCGCTGAGCGAGCGTGGCCTTGTGTGGGCAGTCGGCATGTCCCGGCGACAAACGGTTTATCCCACCGATGTCGCCATGATCTTCCCAACAGAGAAGGCTCGCAAACCGCGCAAGCACCACATCCCAAATATGCCGCCGGTCTGCGCAGAAGAGGTGCTGGCCGGCCAGAGATGGCGAAAGATAAGCTGGCGACGCGGCACGAAGGGCGCGCTCACATGCCATTTCGCTGCATGCCGTGTCCGCATCGCAGACGGTCCAAAGCACCGCATCTTCGACAAAGGCGTCTCCAGAATGCCCGGCGACGAAGTTTGGATTATCGGCGAGCGCCGCGCGACCGGTGAGCGCAAATATTACATCTCGAACCTGCCCGCGCACACGACCCTCAAAACTCTCGCAGCTGCGGTCAAAGCCCGGTGGATATGCGAGCAGGCCCATCAGCAGCTTAAAGAGGAACTTGGCCTCGGCCACTTCGAAGGCCGGTCATGGACGGGGCTACACCGACACAGCTTGATGACGATGATTGCCTACGCCTTCCTCCAGTCCCGCCGCCTCCAGGTCGCGGGACGGAAAAAAAAGAGTCTCGGGACCGCCGCCGCAACCGAGCATGCCGGCTGTTAGGCAGGCCATCCTCGACCTCTTCGCACGACCACCACCCTCCCGATGCCCACAATGTCGGCGCCAACCAAGCACGCCGGCTGAACCTAAAGTGCCAAAGTAGTGCTAGATGCGTTTCATTGCCTCAATAAGCTTCTTAACCTCTTGGCTGCGGCCGCGGGGCAGGATCAGCACGTCGCTGCCGCTCGCCACTACGATCAGATCGTCGACGCCGACGATCGCGACGCGCACATCGTCGGTACGGACCAGACAGTTGCTGGTATCGATCGCGATCACCTGACCGGCCGATCCGCTATGCGTATTGCCGGCGGCGTCGAGCTCGCTGATCGCATGCAGCGCGTCCCAACTGCCGACATCGTTCCAGCCCATGCTGACCGGCACGACCGCAACGCGCTCGGCCTTTTCCATCACGGCATAATCGATCGAGTCGTCGGGCGACGCCCCGAACGCTTCGGCATCGGGATAAACGTGCGCGCCCTCTCGCCTGGCCTTGTTCATCGCCAGTTGGCAGCTTGCTAGCATCTCAGAGGCATGCACCGCGAGCGCGGCGAGATAGACGTCTGCGCGGAACAGGAAGATGCCACCGTTCCAACAATGATCGCCCGCCGCAAGCATCGCCTCGGACTGGTCGCGCGGCGGCTTTTCGACAAAATTGGCGACGTAGTGAAGGCCGCCAGAAATTTCCTCGCCGACCTTGATCCAGCCGTACCCCGTCTCGGGCGCATCAGGCGCGATACCGAAGGTGACGAGCCAGCCGTCGGCGACTAGCGGCAGGGCTGCCTGGATTGCGGCGTGGAACGCGCCGATATCGGCGATGACATGATCCGACGGCATCACCAGCAGTGGGCTCGCGACGTCCGCGGCAAGCGCGATCGCAGGCACGGTGTTGCGGTCCATCGGCTCCAGGATCAGCGCCTGAGCGCGGGCGCCGACATGTTGGAGCTGTTCGTCGACCATATCGGCATGGCGTGCGTTGGCGACGATGATCGGCGTCGCGAAATCCTCGCCGATCGCACGCAGCGCGGTCAGCTGGAGCATCGTCTCCTCGGCGGTTAGCGCCAGCATCTGTTTGGGGCGCTCGGGCCGCGACATCGGCCACAACCGCGTCCCCGATCCGCCAGACAGGATGACAGGCGTGATCGGTGTCGAAATCGGCATAAAGCATCTTCAGCAAAGTCTGGACGCACATGCGCGCGAATTTCGGCTTGCGAGAGCAACTCTAAAGACAAAGCGAAGGTCGCAGGATAGCTAAATTTTCAGGCAGGCGATCACCGCCATGATCGCCACCAGCGTATCGGCCACGTCGCGCACCTTGATCGATGAGCATTAACATGTGGATGAGACCAGAAACCGCATCGCCAATGTCGTGCCAGATCGGCAGAATGAGATATGGAAGATGGGTTTCATCAGGAGTACTCGATGACGCAGAAAACCCCCGGCGACTTCGCAGGGCGCCCTCCTCGGCGTTGATCGGCAAAGCGCCCTCCCGCCGGGAAGGGGCGTTTTACGCCATCTCCTGAAACACCGCATTCCATTGTGCGCCGATGTGCTCAGTGGAGAACAACTCGATTGCCCGCGCGCGCGCCTTGGCGCTGACCGAGCGAGCGTAGCTTTCGTCGCTCAACAGGGTTGTCAATACGGCGCGGGCTTCCTTAACCGTTTTCGCGACAATGCCGGCGCCGTGCGCGAGCAGTGCGGGGATTTCATAAAATATGTGCGCCGGTGCAAAGTCGACGGCCACCACCGGCATGCCGGTCATCAACGCTTCCATGAAGTTGAGCGTGTACGGTATCTCCGGCCCCGAGCAGTACAGATAAGCCCGGCAGGCATTGTAATGAACGGCCTGCTGCTGCGGCGACAATATGCCGATATGCCCTTGCATGCCTTCGTTGCCGGCCCCGCCCAGCATCGACGGCAAGCCTTGTACGATTTCGCCATAGCGGGCTGCGGATTCGGGGTAACGCCGTACTAGCGTGTGGCAGAAGGTAAGGATATGGTCCGCATGTCCAGTCCACGGCCCATAATCGTCCGGGTTCTTGCAAAACCGTATCAGCGCGGTCTCGCCGCAATAATCAACGGCGCGCCTTTCCATGGGGGAATAGCGCACGACATGCATGCCCCGCGCCCGCAGACTGGCCGCGGCTGGCTCGATACCATCAATGTTTTGGCCGATCGTACGCCAGATTACGGGGCGCTGCGACAATTCGGACCAGAAACGATTGATGAATTCAAGATCGTGCATGACGACAACGATGTCGAAAAGCGCAACGAAATCGGACGTTATTATTGTCTCATGTGCATATTGTGGGCCATAATGATACCGACATCCCATATCATGGAATAATGTTAGAAAATCCCTCTCTGTTTCGTTGAATACAATACTATTTCGAAAAGGCTCGATCGCCTCAAATCCAAAGTTTACCCCCAAGGTAAACACATCATGGCCAAGAGATTTAAATAGCCTTACCTCGTCGTCTTCGAGAACAGCATGGACAGAAACATATAATATTTTCAAATCTCAATCCTCCCCATTCAATCTAAATGACATAGTTATTCTGTGAAGTTTTTGAAACAAGAGAGGCGATTAATTGGCTTGGTTGTACGTATGGACAGCGATCGCTTCGTCGATTGTATCGTAAAACACCAGTTGACCATCATGCAGTACAGCGCCGCGCTCGCAATAGGCGCGAAGGGTATGCGGATCGTGGCTTATCATCAGCAAGGTTCCCGCTTCCCGCCGATGGTGGAGCGCCTCTTCGCAGCGCTGGCGAAAGCGATCGTCGCCAGCCGCGGTAACCTCATCGACCAAATAACAGTCGAAATCTATCGCGAGGGATATGCCGAAGGCCAGCCGGGCCATCATGCCCGCAGAATAGCTGTAAATCGGCTGATAAAAATAAGCCCCGAGCTGCGCAAAGTCTTCTACATAATCGAGTAGCTGCCCAATATCTCTACCGTAAATTCGAGCAATAAAGCGGGCATTATCTGCCCCGGTTAAGGTAGACTGGAAGCAGCTTGAATATCCGATAGGCCAAGAACAAGATACCGTCCGGGTAATGCGTCCTTCACTTGGCGCTTCAACGCCTGAAATGAGTCGCATCAAGGTCGATTTTCCGGCGCCATTCGCGCCACAAATGCCGAGACTGCATCCGGTCGGAATATCGAAATTCAAACCATTCAGAACATCCTTGCGGAATTTCCGAATATGGTAACTTTTCGAGACATTTTGAAAAGATATCATATATCAAACCATATAAGCGATGACGACATTGCAGGAATTACTCGCAACTTCATAAAAAGGGCAATGTCGTGCGCCATCCCGATGGGTATCCAGTGTACGATGCCAACTTGCAATTCTCAAGCTACGGTCCCCGGATACGAGGCCTGCTGGCGGCGGTGCAACCTTTTAGGGGCAGTGTCGGCCAGCTCTATCCGGCACCGTACCGTGATCGTATCACCTCATTCGGACGCACCTGCCTCATACATCCATCGTAGTATGTCGCTGATCGCGCGCGGCCGCCAGTCCGGCAGCGTGTCGCGCAGCAGCGTGGCGTCGCCACCCAGCACTTCGACGTCGCCTTTGCGCACGAGCGCCTGGTTGACTTTGACCTTGATGTGATGGCCGCTGATGGCCGTCAATTGCTCTAGGATATCGCCGATCGAGGAGACGGCACCCGTCGCGACATTGACGACAGGCGGCACGTCGGCCGCCAACGCCAGCCGAACACAGGCATCGGCAACAGATCGCACATCGCCGAAATCACGCCGCACCCAGGTATTGCCCAACTCGATCACGTCCGCCCGCCGGCGAAAATGGTCGACGATCTTCGGAATCAGATACTGCGTATCCTGACCCACGCCGGTGTAGTTGAATGGGCGCGTCACGACGATGTCCAGGCGGTCGCGCCAGAGATCAGCCCCTTGTTCCATTGCGCGCTTGCTGATCGCATAATGGTTGGTGGGGTTGGTGGGGGCTCCCTCGGCAATCAGCCCCTCGGCTTTCGGGCCGTAGACCTGCGCACTCGACGCCAGGATACAGCGTGCGCCCGGCGCCTTACGGGCGACCGCCTCCAGCAGGTTGAGCGTGCCAAGCTGATTGACCGCGTAGAAAGATTGCCAGTCCGCCGCATTGACGAAGGCGTGACCGGCGAGATGGATTACCCGGTCGAAGTCGAGCGCGTCGACCGCGCGCTCGACCGCAGATTGGTCGCGCAAATCGACCCGCAGCACGACCGGCGTTGCGCCGGCCGCCTCCAGGGCGGCAGATACGGAGCGACCGGTAAACCCGGTCGCTCCGGTCAGCGCTACCCGCATCAGAACGACCAACCCGCAGCGTTGCGCCGCATGTCTGCTTCCATCATCAGGCGCGTGAGTTCCTCCAGCTGCACTGTGGGCGTCCAGCCAAGATCCTGCGCCGCCTTGGCAGGGCTGCCGATCAGCAGATCGACTTCCGCCGGACGATAGAAGGCCGGATTGACGCGTACAAGCGTCTTGCCGCTCTTGCGATCGATCCCGGTTTCGTTCTCTTCCTTGCCCGACCAGTCGAGCTCGATGCCGACCTGCGCGAAAGCCAACTCAACGAAGTGGCGCACCGGCTCAGTCCGGTTAGTTGCGAGGACGTAGGTGTCGGCAACGTCATGCTGGAGCATCAGTCGCATGCCTTCAACATAGTCCTTGGCATAGCCCCAGTCGCGCTTCGCATCGAGATTACCCAGCTCGAGCACCTCAGCCTTGCCCTGTGCGATCTTGGCGACTGTATCGGTGATCTTGCGCGTCACGAACTCGCGACCACGCAGCGGCGATTCATGGTTGAACAGGATGCCGCTGGCTCCGAAAATCCCGAAGCTTTCGCGATAGTTGACAGTCAGCCAATGCGCGTAGAGCTTTGCCACGCCGTATGGGCTGCGCGGGTAGAAAGGCGTATCCTCGGTCTGCGGGATCGCCTGAACCTTGCCGAACATCTCCGAGGTCGACGCCTGGTAGAAGCGGATATCGCGATTAACCGTGCGAATCGCCTCCAAGAGATAAGCGGCGCCGAGCCCGGTGATCTGGCCGGTCGTGATCGGCTGGTCGAACGACACGCCGACGAAGCTCTGCGCGGCGAGGTTGTACACCTCGGTCGCCTCAGAAGCTTCAATCAGCCGGATTGCCGACCCCATGTCGGTGAGGTCATATTCGACGAGCTTGAGCTGGGAATGGTTGGTGATGCCAAGCTCGTCGATCCGCCAGAAATTGACAGAGCTCGTCCGGCGATACGTCCCATAGACCGTATACCCACGCCCTAGCAGGTTTTCCGCCAAATACGCGCCATCCTGGCCGCTAATCCCGGTGACGATGGCGGTCTTAGGCATATTCTCTTCCCTCAATGACATGGCAACGCGCCATAGTGGCGTCGCGCCGCGATAACCAGAGGGTCGTGTTTGTGCACGTTAAACGTGGGGAAGAAACGCCGTTTCCTTTCACCCGATCAGACTCGGGGCGGGCAAGCCGGCGCCTTTCAGCCGCGAGCCCGGTTCTGCGAGCCGGCGCGATCTCCGCTGGATCGCGGTGAAGGGCGTGTCATCGGCTTGCCATGACACCGGCAACCCGGCATGTAGAGGTTCGATCAGCAAAGGCGTGTACAGACTAATGCGGATGTTGTTCAATATATTTGACGTTGATGAATTGAGTCGATCGAACGTCCAAGAAGCTCCTCCTGGAGTATCGATCCGCATCGATTCGGACTGGCGCACTTTTCGCCGCTATCGTCCGGATTATGTCGCAGCAACAGATCAGACGGTGTGGGATCGGGATTATTACAATCCCGTTGCTTCTGTACCCTGGTCGGGCTTCGTTATGGCTGACGATGCCTTTGTTCTGCAGGATAATCTGACGCTGGTCGGAGAGCATGTGCTGATCGGGCGTGCCATGATGTATCCTTTCGAGGTGTTTCCATACGTTAAAGACGATATGGTAATTACTCCGGCCGAAAATGGTCAGTGGCAGCTCGAGAGGCCCGATGAGGTCCAGCATTTAAAAGGGACTACGCTGAGTCTGGTTGTGGATGGTTGGCGCATCTATGGTCATTGGCTTGTCGATATGCTTCCCAAGCTGGAACGAGCACTGCGTTCCGGCATCCACATCGACCAGTATTTGCTGCCGGCACCCAGTAAATCCTGGCAGTTCGCCATGTTGGATGCCGTAGGGCTGCCGCGGGAGCGGTGCGTCTTTGTAGACCTGGCGAAAGTCGCTGTCCGGTGTGAACACCTTGTAGTTCCGACCTACGACCGGTTTAATTCGGAGGTTCGTCCGGATTTCATTCGGGTGCATGAGCGCCTGCGGCGGCAATATGCCGCAGATATCGTGCCAGAGATCGCGAACAGAAATCTTTTTGTCGCCCGCGCCGAAGGCATGAGAACACTCGTAAACCGACAGGCCGTTGAAGACCTTGCAATAGACCTGGGATTTGAAATTATTCGCCCGGAGACGATGACGCTCCCCGAGCAAATCAGGTTGTTTGCCTCCGCTCGCTCGATTATGGGGGAATGCGGATCTGCCTTGAATAACGCGGTGTTTTCTCTCCCGGGTACGCACGTCGCCGCGCTTCAGAACGCTGATCACCCTGACCACCTGCAGGCGCAGATCGCTTTGTTGAAGGGGCAGAACATCTACTATGCCTTGGGTGAGCCGGCTGGCGACTGGGGCGCATTTCACGTCCCGCTCGCATATGTCCGTGCTGTGGCCGAGCGATTGCTGACTCGACCGGTAACCCGGGACATCATTCCAGAAACCCTTCTACTTTCGCCTGATGAAGCGCGACTGCAATCGTGAGAGGTGGCCTGGAGGATTTGCAGTGGATTGTCGGCCTGAAGGCAGCCAGAATGGCTGCGCGCAGGAGGCATGATGAGCAAGCGGCTGCTTCGGAATCATAGTCCGGCATTCAAGGCGAAGGTGGCGTTGGCCGCGGTGAAGGGCGGGAAGACGCTGGCCGAGTTGGCACAGCAGTTCGACGTTCATCCCAATCTAATCGACCAATGGCGAGGGAAGTTGCTGGAGAGCGCGGCGGACGTGTTCGGCTCGGAGCAGGCTCCGGCCGAGCCCGCGGTCGATGTGACGGTGCTACATGCGAAGATGGGCGAACTGACGCTGGCGAACAATTTTTGTCCGGAGCGCTCGGGAAGGCCGGACATTGCCGAGCCCAAAGCGATGATCGACCGTTCTCATGATCTGGCGGCCTCACAGCAGGCGCGGCACCTCGGTGTCAGTCGCGGCAGCATCTATCATCTGCTTCGTCCGGTATCGTCCTGCGACCTGTCGTTGATGCGCCGGATCGGTGAACTGCACATGACCTACCCGCTCGCCGGCGAAGGCGTGAAGGTCGGGCGGTTACACGCCGCGACGCTGATGAAGAAGATAGGCGTCGCGGCGATTTACCGACGGCCCAACCCCTCGAAACCGGCGCTCGGACACCGGATTTACCAGTATTTGCTCCGCAAGCTGGCAGTCACGCGACCAAACGCGGTTTGGGCGACCGACATCACCTACGTGTCAATGGCACGCGCCTTCGTCCACCTTGCCGCCCTTGTCGATTGGTTCAGCAGACGGGTGCTGGCATGGCGCGTGTGGATCACGCTCGCGACCGATGTCTGCGTCGAGGCATTGGAGGAAGCGTTGACGCGCTTCGGTAAACCCGAGATCTTCAACACCGATCAGGGAAATTCACCAGCACCGGGTTCACAGGCGTCCTCCAGCGAGAGAAGATCGCGATCAGCATGGACGGCAAGGGCTGTTGGCGCGACAACGCCTTCGTGGAGCGCCTTTGCCGCTCGGTGAAATACGAGGAGGTGTATGATCACGCCTACGCCTCGATGCCCGAGACGCGCAGCGATATCGGTCGATATTTCGGCTTCCATAATGCCGTGAGGCCAAACTCGAGCCTTGGTGCGGGATACCCGACCAGAATACTTCAACCAGCCGCTTCTCGCAGCGGCATGATCAACGGCCGACAATCAACTTAATGAGCCCGCGAGACTGTGCAGACAAACCGGGCCACCTCTGACGCGCTCATTGTCCCGCCCAAAATCACGCTTATGCCGTTGCCGTCAAAATGCCCCGAGCTCAATCCGGTCGAAAACCTCTGGCAGTTTATGCGCAGCATTGGGCTTTCGAACCGGATCTTCCGATCTTACGAGGACATTCTCGACCATTGCTGCTTCGCTTGGCACCGCTTCGTCGATCAGCCATGGCGCATCATGCCCATTGGTCGACGGAAATGGGCACATGCGTGATGATCAATGGGGCTTGGTATCAGCCGAGCGGCATGACTTTTATCGGTGTCGCCAAGGATGATATCGTCGTTCTTGAAAAATACCGCGAGGCTTTATTGAAAAGGTTAGGTTTTGGGTGCTTTCGGTTGAATGATCATGCCGAAATTGCGCCCCGATACCCGTGTCGGTCAATAAGCCCAACCTACATCGACCTGCTCCAGCACCGCCCGCACCTCCTGATCGAAAGCATGGTGGCTGAATCTGCTGTCAGCATAACCGATCTGCGCCTGGCGCACCGTGTTCCACCACGCTTCGTCTTCGATCAGGCGGCTGACTGCCTGGCAAAAAGCTTCGCCCTTGGAGTCGATTTTCGCGACTGCGAAGTTGCCCCTGGCCTCGTCGCTGATGCCGATCTGGTCGGCGAGCAACTCGGTCATCACGATTGGGATTCCCGTCAGCATCGATTCCACGACTTTGCACGGGATGCCGGCCGAATACCGCGTCGGTGCCAAGGCGACGACAGATTCCTCGTACAACTCGGAAAGTCGCTGCTCTGAAACCATCCCTAGGAAATCGACCCGCGCATTGAGATTATTTTCACGAAATTCACGCAGAATGGCTTCGTCCCAGTAGCCTACGAACGTCAGTCTTTGGTTGTGCTTTGCGATCATCTTGGCCGAGCCACGCAAAAACCATTTCAGGCTATCGAAGTTCGGTGCAAGCGGTGAATGTACCGCGCCGACAAAGAGCAAGCGCGTGCGCTCCTTCCACGGCCTGGTCGAGCGTACAACGCCGCTGACCGTGTGCGAGATAATCGAGACGTTACGCAGGCCGGTGGATTGAAGGAAACCCGTATCCCGCTCATTTACCGCGATGAAACGGTCGACGATCGCGGACGCGTTGAACTCTGCCGCAACAAGGTCGACGATTTCGCTCTCGGACGGAGCCTGCCCTTGGAGCTTTGCCAACTCGATTGTCCGCTGGACGCTAACCGCTTCGGTATCGCAGACAATCTTGGTGTTCCAGATGTCCTTATGGGTCTTTAGCACCTCATAAAAACGGGAGAGATTGTGCGATCGGCATACCCAGATGTGGGAGTATATGCCGGGCGAGCGGTTAAGGACTGCCTCGACGGATTCCCCCGGCATCCAGTTGCGGTACAGCATGACGTCGCCGAACTCGTAATCATCGATCTTGAGGGTCGGGTTCACGGCGACAACGTCATAGGCGACGCCCATTTTATGGAACGTGCGAAGCACCTCGGCAGCCCGGCCGAAACCTGATCCGAGCCTCGGATCAGGAACCAAATCTTCAATCACCAGAATGCGACTCTTCGCCACGCCGAGCCGCGCCAAGCCCGCTGCACCCATGATTTTATCAATCGTCGGCCGCGCGCCTAGCTTCGAATGTTTCTTGAGCAAGCGTTTTCGATTGCGCAAAATTGTCGGATGGCTGACCGTTGGGGGGCGGCCCTTCATGAAGCTAGCATGTTCGTAATGCGTGATGGTGATCGCGGAATCGACGTACACTTGTTTCCCCAGAGCCTCGTTCAGCCGGAAGCAGAGATCGACCTCTTCATAATAGCCCGGCGAGAAGATGGGGTCGAACCCCCCGAGACTTTCGAAGTCGGTTCGCGACAGGCAGAGGAAGCAGCCCGACACATAATCGACCTGCTCCACGCGCTCTATGGCGTTGTAGCTCGAGCGCTCGCCACGCCCAAAACCGAACGAATTGCCGTCGCCGGCAATGAAGGCGCCGATTTCCTGTATGGTCAAATCCATCGACAAGATGCGTGGCCCGATCGCCCCGCAGTTCGGAATTCGGAAGTAACTTTCGACAAGGTCGGCGAACACGCTGGGTTCAAATTCAATGTCGTTGTTGACGACCACGATAAGTTCGCCGGTTGCCATGCCGGCGCCCAGATTGGCGGCGCCGGGATAGCCGAGTGCTTTCGCTTCATCGACGTATTTGATTCCGGAGGTCGCGGCGAGCAATTCGGCGGTCGTATCGGAACTGCCATTGCTGACGACGATGACTTCCATCGTTTGCCCAGAGCGCCGCTTGAGTTCCGCGGCGCCAAAAAAAGCGAGTTCCAAGAACCGGGCCGTGAAGCTCGCCTGATTATGGACGGGCACAATCACGGATAGGACTGGGGATTCGTTGTTCAGCGGCGTAAAATCGACGGGATGACGCTGGCTGCGGGTCAGTGCGTCCTTCGCTCGACGTTCGTAGAGCGCCTTGGCCTGAAGCATATCGATGTTCCGGTCGGCCAAGGGGCGGGCGGCTCTCATGTTTTCGTGCCGACCAATCAGCAGGAAATATTCGAGCAGCGTTATGCTGAGCTTTTGACACTGTTCGCCGATCCAAGGGTATCGCTGCGCAAAATACGCATGGTCGAAGTAAGGATTTGGGTTTCGCCCTTCTCTTACGCCAAAGAACAGGAAATGATGAGCAACGCTCCGGACATGATATCCGTCGGGAACTATATCCGGATAACTCGCTTTATAAAAAGCAAGATCGAAATCAGGCGAGAAAGGGACATCATGAGTGTCTGAATTCGCGCAAAAACCTTCAAGCAGTGACGCGTAGTTACCGTTTCGCACATCCAGCCGCGTTGCAGGGTTCATTGTCCGATAATATTCGGGATCGAATAGAGCAGATGTTCTCCTCTCATCAAACTGTCCCAACGTGACGAAATGGCGGAACAACGAGTGGTTTTCCGTCAAATCCGGATTGAGAATCTTATAGGCGGTCGGGCAGAACAGCCAATGCGGGCGTATGTTCTGCAGATCGCCATTTTCTAGAAAGTCGATATAAGGGTCTGATTGTGGAGCCCAGCGGTCGATTCGGCCAGTCGCGAAAGCTTGCTCTCGTTGCGATTCGTAATAACCCGGATGAAAAAGCCAATGCGACAATATCCCCCGCTTGAACGCGATTTTTAGCCGGGAGATCACTTCATCGAGCGTAAAGTCGGCAGGCTTTTTGTCGGTGCCAAAGATTGTCCGGCGCAGATCGCGATTTTTGAGGCCGCCAATCTGGAAGAAGGGAGAAATCTCGGCCTCGCCGGTTACAACCATCAGCGCCGCGAGGGCTTCCAGTTCCGACCTCGAAACGTCCCGAAGAGCAGGAACATTTTTATTGAAACGAAGAAACCATTCTTTGTTGAAAGCCAGCAAATCTCGGAAAAAACCAGCCTTTTCAGGCCTTGGTTTATATTCGTTGGCAATCATCTCGGAAAGTATTCGAGCATGTTCCGGGATTTGGTCCGGATTTAGGAATCCATTAAGAGCATCTATCCCAGATAATAGAAAATCAGGCCATGTGTTGGAGCGCGGAAGACTTCCTCCCATTTCAACGAGGAATGGTGGAATATAATCAATTATTCTCGCGTCTCGTCCTTCAAAGATACTATCGAAGCCTTGCCGTAGAAGTACATCGCATTTGATGCTGAACTCTTCGGATTGAATAAGCCCATTAATTACGGTGATTTTAGGAACGCCAACCCATGGATGGCCTGCCTCCGGCTTCCGGCCAATAAAGATATTGTACAGAAGATCTACCGCATCCTCGTCGCAAGGCGCGTTCAGAAAATCATCCACGATTAGATTTACCTTTTAATTCAGATGGCCGACTGGTCCGTTTGATCTGTCCGATGTGGGCACGCCGCTTCATATTCGAGACTGGCATCGCCATATCAATCTGCTGGCTGCGTGCAAACGTGATTCTACCGCATCCATAGATCGCCGCCAACGTAAGCCGACGCACCATCCTTCGATCTTCGCGCAGCAGCCCTGACTGAGCCAGCGTCGAAATCCGAGCGAAGCGCGATCGGCATGGCAAACGTCCTGTGTGTCGCTATGTCGGCCTCTGTGCATTATCCGGACACGGATTCACGGTAGGGCAGGCTTTCACATTCGGGCGTGAATTCATAAATTGGGTTGAGCGTTCGCTACGACCGTGATTCGGGCGTCTTTCGAGAGCGGAGGACGGATGACGCGGCGACGGTATGAACTGACGGACAAGGAATGGCTCATCATCGAGCCCTTGCTGCCCAACAAGCCACGCGGTGTGCCCCGGGTCGAGGACCGGCGGGTGCTAAACGGCATCTTGTGGCGCTTCCGATCAGGCGCGCCCTGGGCGGAGATTCCTGAACGCTATGGACCATCGACGATCTGCTACAACCGGTTCGTCCGCTGGCGAAAAGCGGGCGTGTGGAACCGGCTGCTGGCGACAGTTGCCGCTGGCTTCAACGGCGAACTGGTCATGATCGATTCCACCTGCGTGCGCGTCCACCAGCATGGTGCGACGGTAAAAAGGGGGATCTTCAGATCATGGCGTGGGACGTTCCCGGGGCGCCCTTACCACCAAGCCCCACGCGCTCGTCGATGCTGATCGGCGTCCTGTCAGCCTACGATTGACGGGTGGAAACGTCCATGACGCGTGTGAAGCCAAGGCGCTGATCGCGGCGGCTCCGGAGAGCGCCACCCTGCTCGGCGACAAGGGATATGACTGCACCGCCATTCGCGATGCCGCTGCAACCCGAGACACATGGGCCAATATTCCCAACCGCTTCGACCGCAAGCAGCGTTACGGCTTTTCGACCCGGCTCTGGAATCAGCTTCCAGCCCCCTTGGGAATCCTGAATGTCGATCCGCGCTAGCACTACTTTGGCAGGTTGAAGGAACCGACAGGGATCGTCATGGATTCGGATGTGTCAGTGTAGGCTGACGGATCCTTTGCGATGGCGGTGGACGAGAGCTGGCGGATTGATCTGGAGCGATGGCTTGAACCGTTCCTGGTCGGGCTATCGCATCCAGCGCGGCGCAGGATGTGCCCGCTGTATATTGCTGGTCTGATTGGTCCAGGTGACCGCAAGAGCGTGCAGCCTATGGCGGCTCGCGCCGGCGAGGTCGGCTACGACCAGCTTCATCATTTTGTCGCGGCGGGCGTCTGGGACAGCGCGCCTTTGGAGAGGGCTCTCCTGACGGAAGCGGATCGCCTGGTCGGCGGCGACGACGCCTTCCTGGTCATCGACGACACGGCATTGCCGAAGAAGGGGCGCCACTCGGTGGGCGTCGCGCCACAATATGCCTCGTCGCTCGGCAAGACCGCGAACAGCCAGTCGCTGGTGTCGGTGACACTGGCATCGGGCGAGGTACCGGTGATGGTCGGCCTTCGACTGTTCCTGCCGGACAGCTGGACGCGCGATCCGGAGCGGATGGCCCGCGCTCGCATCCCAGCGGACCGACAAGTCGCTTTGTCGAAGCCCGAGATTGCGATCGAGGAGATCGACCGTGTCATCGCGTCCGGTGTCCGATTTGGCTGCGTACTTGCGGATGCGGGTTACGGGTCGAGCGCGCCGTTCCGCCATGCGCTGAGCGAGCGTGGCCTTGTGTGGGCAGTCGGCATGTCCCGGCGACAAACGGTTTATCCCACCGATGTCGCCATGATCTTCCCAACAGAGAAGGCTCGCAAACCGCGCAAGCACCACATCCCAAATATGCCGCCGGTCTGCGCAGAAGAGGTGCTGGCCGGCCAGAGATGGCGAAAGATAAGCTGGCGACGCGGCACGAAGGGCGCGCTCACATGCCATTTCGCTGCATGCCGTGTCCGCATCGCAGACGGTCCAAAGCACCGCATCTTCGACAAAGGCGTCTCCAGAATGCCCGGCGACGAAGTTTGGATTATCGGCGAGCGCCGCGCGACCGGTGAGCGCAAATATTACATCTCGAACCTGCCCGCGCACACGACCCTCAAAACTCTCGCAGCTGCGGTCAAAGCCCGGTGGATATGCGAGCAGGCCCATCAGCAGCTTAAAGAGGAACTTGGCCTCGGCCACTTCGAAGGCCGGTCATGGACGGGGCTACACCGACACAGCTTGATGACGATGATTGCCTACGCCTTCCTCCAGTCCCGCCGCCTCCAGGTCGCGGGACGGAAAAAAAAGAGTCTCGGGACCGCCGCCGCAACCGAGCATGCCGGCTGTTAGGCAGGCCATCCTCGACCTCTTCGCACGACCACCACCCTCCCGATGCCCACAATGTCGGCGCCAACCAAGCACGCCGGCTGAACCTAAAGTGCCAAAGTAGTGCTAGGGCGGATCGACATTCAGCGTAGCCAGATCAAGGCAGCGGCGAGGTAAACGAAGCCGGTGAAGTGGTCGATGCGGCGATCATCGCGGGTCGCGAAGCGTCTGAAGTGTTTGAGGCGTCCGAAGCACCTCTCGATCTGGTTGCGATGCTTATAGATGCCGGTGTCGTGTGGGATGAAGATCTTGCGGTTGCGCTTGGAGGGGATCACCGCCACGGCATTCATCTCGGCAATGCGTGCCCGCAAGGTGTTGCCGTCATACGCTTTATCGGCCAGCACGGCGGATGTTTGCAGACCTTCGAGAAGGTCGGGTGCGACGGTTATATCGCTGGCCTGGCCGGGCGTGATGCGAAAGCGCACCGGGCGCCCGAAGGTATCGGCAAGCATGTGAATCTTGGTGGTCAGTCCACCTCGGGAACGCCCCAGCGCCTGATCCCTGGCCCCCCTTTTCCGGCCGCCGCCTGCTGATGGGCGCGAACGATGGTGCTGTCGATCATGAGATAGCTGTTGTCGCGGTCGGCGGCGAGCGTGTCGAACACCCGCTCCCACACGCCAGCATGGCACCAGCGGCTGAAGCGCCGATGCACCGTCTTCCACCGACCGTAGCGCTCCGGCAGATCGCACCAATGTGCTCCGGAGCGTAAAACCCACAAACACCCATTCACGAACAAACGGTTATCCGATCCGGTGCGGCCGGGATCGCTCGCCTTGCCAGGCAGCAGCGGCGCAATCCGCGTCCACTGTGCCTCGCTCACTTCGTACCATCCGATCCCCATCGCCTGCTCCGCGTCTCAACACCGCGCCTCATGAATCAGACATCAAACCCTTTGAGAATCCTGAATGTCGATCCGTCCCAGCTCTGCTTCCGTTTCGCTGAGAGAGCAAGAAGATGCTTACTGCGCTGATTTTGCTGGAGAATTTATGGTGCCCGGGGACGGAATCGAACCGCCGACACCGTGATTTTCAGTCACGTGCTCTACCAACTGAGCTACCCGGGCCTTCGCATATTCTGCAAAGCGAGGCGCGCCTATAGAAGGAGGCTGCGCGGTCTGTCCAGCCTCAATCTTCCTCATCGGTCGGGAGGGCTGCCCCGGGGACGCGGTAGCCCTCGCCGAGCCACTGCAGAAGGTCGCGATCGCGGCAGCCCTGGCCGCAGAAGGGAGCGTGGGCGGCAATCACGGGCTTGCCGCAGACCGGGCATCGTTCCGCGCGGCGGATCGGCGCGGGCGGGATAAGATCAGGGTTCGACATGGCCGGCCGATATGGCGAGCGTCGGGTCGGCCCGCAAGGCGATCGCCCCGCCGGTACGCCGGGCCAGCGCCGCGATCCAGTCGGCGCGTGCGGCGAGCCGGTCGATCACCGCCGGGGCGGCGGCGAGCGTGCGGGCGCCGACATCGCGCGAGGCCCGCCGCAGCAGCGTCAGCGCCGCGGTCAGCGCCGGATCGGCGCGCACCCACTCGGGGATCGAGGCGCGGGGGCGCGGGCGCACGATCTGGACGAAGCCGAAGCCGTTGACGGCGGTGCGCTCGAACGGTTGCGGCAGCACCGCGTCGATCGCGGCGGCGGCGGCGGCGCGCTCCGCCTTGGAGCCGAGCGTCGGCAGGTCGATGCCGATCGAGCCGCCGATCGCCAGCCGCCGTATCGCCTTGGCAGAAGCGCCTGCGCCGGCGATGGCGAGGTCGGCGGGGGGCAGGGCGCCATCGACGTCGAACAGCGCCATGGCGGGCGTCGGCGAGAGGCGGAGATGGCCGCCGGGAAAGTCGATCTCGCCGCTGGCCGCCTGCTCGATCAGTTCGGACCAGCCGGCCTGTTCCAGCCGATCCGGATCATGGGCGCCGATCCGCCGGGCCGGGCCGATCCGTTCGGCCAGCGTCGGCGCATCGCGTTCCTCGGCGGCGTTGGTGCTGCGCGCCCGCGCCGGCTTCAGGCGGCCGGGCTCGGGGATCGCTTCGCGGACCACTTCGACGAGCAGGGTGCGCCCCTGCGACAGGCCGCGCGGCACCGTTTCGAGAATGGCGTCGCCCAGCGCCGTGGCGATCCAGGCGCCGCCGCCGACCCGCTCGCCGAGCTTCGCCGCGATCACCGCGCCGATACGCAGGCGTGGGCCGAGGCGATCGATCGCGGCTTCGAGGATGGCGTCACCGTCGACAAGGGCAGCGCGATGCTCGCCAATGCCCTCGTCGAGCAGCCACTCAGCCAAGCTGCAGGCCGGCAAGCTGCAGGCCGGCAAGCTGGAGGCCCGCGGCGACCAGCAGCGCCCGCGTTTCGAACAGCGGCAGACCCATCACCCCGGAGTGGCTGCCGGTGAGGCTCTTCACGAAGCTTTCGGCAAAGCCCTGGATGGCATAGCCGCCGGCCTTGCCGATGCCTTCCCCGCCTTCGACATAGGCGTGGATCTCCTGGGGGGAGAGCCGCTTGAAGGCGAGGATGCTGGTCGATTCGCGATGGCGGGCGCGGCCGTCGGCGTCGATCAGCGTGACCGTGGAATAGACGCGATGACGGCGGCCGGACAGCAGCTCCAGGCAGCGGCGCGCGGTCGCTCGATCTTCGGCCTTGGGCAGGATGCGGCGGCCGCAGGCGACCACGGTGTCGCTCGCCAGCACGACCGCGCCGGGATGGCGTGCGGCGACGGCCGCCGCCTTCTCGGCCGCGAGCCTGCGGGCATGGGGCAGCGGCAGCTCGAGCCGGCGTGCGCTCTCGTCGATATCGGCGGGGTCAACCGCATCGGGCGTGACCCCGAGTCGCGCAAGCAGCTCGAGCCGGCGCGGGCTGGCGGAAGCCAGGACGAAACGCATGGAAACCCCCGTTATCGCGGCACGTGGCCGAGCCGCGTCACTTGAAGCGGTAGGTGATGCGGCCCTTGGTGAGATCATAAGGCGTCAGTTCGACGAGAACCTCGTCGCCCACCAGCACGCGGATGCGGTTCTTGCGCATCTTGCCGGCGGTGTGGCCCAAAATCTCATGGTCGTTTTCGAGGCGCACGCGGAACATGGCGTTGGGCAAAAGCTCCACCACCTGACCGCGCATCTCGAGCAGTTCTTCTTTCGCCATCAATCCTCATGGTCTGTCGCGCGGGCATCGTTGCGCGTGTCGATATGCGGGCGCCCATAGCCGCTGGCGCCCGATAAGGGAAGCGTCGCGCTTTCGGGGCGGCCCGTCGCGCCTGCAAATAACATCCCTTTCCGCGAAACGCTTCATTGCCGAGCAAGTTTATGGGGAATAAGGCGGGTCATCATGCTTGCCCAGAAGACCCGCTACGCGCTCCGTGCGCTGCTCTATCTTGCCGAAGCCGAGAAGGGGCGATCAGTGCAGGTCGCCGATATCGCAGCGACCCAGCAGGTGCCGCGCAAATATCTGGAGCTGATCCTGCTCGATCTCAAGAAAGCGGGCATGGTGTCGAGCCGGCGGGGGCCGGGCGGCGGCTATGTGCTGGCACGGGCGCCGGCGGAGATCAGCTTCGCCGAAGTGATCCGCCTGATGGACGGGCCGATCGCGCTGGTCCCCTGCGCGAGCCAGAATTTCTACGAGCGCTGCGACGATTGCCATGACGAGGCCGGCTGCGCGATCCGGATGGTGATGGCGCGGGTCCGCGAGGATGCGGATCGCATCCTGTCGGCCACCACGCTCGCCAATGCCGCGGCGTTCGAGGTGCTGGCCGCGGCCTGAGCGGCGCGGCCAAAGGCGCCGGTGCCGGGCGCAAAGCGCTGCTTGGGGTCGCTGATAGTTTTTCCCCATTCCCGACCAGCGGGATGGGGAATAGTTTTCGGCGATCACCAGGGAGGGAATATCGATGCGTCGCCTGATTCTTGCCGGCCTTGCCGCTTCGCTGATCGTCGGGCCGATCGCGGTTTCCGCCGCCGCCGCCGCGCCGGCACCGACCGAGATCCTCAACGTCTCCTACGATCCCACCCGCGAGCTCTATCAGGATATCGACGCATCCTTCGCCAAGGACTGGAAGGCGAAGACCGGGCAGGACGTCACCATCCGCCAGAGCCATGGCGGTTCGGGCGCGCAGGCGCGTTCGGTGATCGAGGGGTCGCCGGCCGACGTGGTGACGCTGGCGCTCGGCTATGACATCGATTCGATCGCCCAGAAGGCCAAGCTGCTGCCGGCCAACTGGCAGACCCGCCTGCCGCACAACAGCACGCCCTATTTCTCGACGATCGTCTTCCTCGTCCGCAAGGGCAATCCCAAGGGGATCAAGGATTGGGGCGATCTGATCAAGCCGGGCGTCTCTCTGATCACTCCCAACCCCAAGACCTCGGGCGGGGCGCGCTGGAACTATCTGGCGGCGTGGGGCTATGCCCAGAAGACCTACGGTGCCGCTGGCGCCAAGGATTACATGATCAAGCTGTTCAGGAACGTGCCGGTGCTCGATTCGGGCGCGCGCGGTGCGACCACGACCTTCGTCGAGCGTGGGCAGGGCGACGTGCTGCTCGCCTGGGAGAATGAGGCATTCCTCGCCGTCAATCAGCTCGGCCAGGGCAAGTTCGATATCGTCGTGCCGTCGGTGTCGATCCGGGCCGAGCCGCCGGTGGCGCTGGTCGACAAGAATGTCGATCAGAAGGGCACGCGCAAGGTCGCGCAGGCCTATCTCGACTATCTCTATACGCGCCCCGCGCAGCAGATCATCGCCAAGGATTATTACCGGCCGATCGACCCCGTCGTCGCCAAGCAGTATCTGGACAAGTTCCCGCGCATCCAGCTGTTCACCATCGATCGCAACTTCGGTGGTTGGGCCAAGGCGCAGGCCGCGCACTTCGCCGATGGCGCCGCGTTCGACCAGATTTTTGCCGCAGCCAAGCATTGAAGGCCGACGTCGAATATTGAATAACTGCATAGAGTAAAGCGTAAAACCAGGGGCGAACCCGCGGCGCCGGAAGCGCGGCCTGCGGGAATCGCTCGATCGAGAGGGGCTTACTCTATGCGAAACCTGCTGCTCGGCGGGGTGTCCTTCATGGCACTCGCCGCTTCGCCCGCGCTCGCCGCGAAACCCGCCTCCAACGCCGCCATCCTCGAACGCCTGAACGCGCTCGAAGCCAGGGTCGATGCGCTGCAGGCGGAGAATGCCGATCTCCACCGCCAGGTCGACGCCCAGAGGACCAGCGTCGCCACCATCCCCGCCCAGATCGATACCGCGGTGGCGCGGGCGGCGCCGCAGATCGCCCAGGCGCCGGCGCGGGCCGCCTCGTCGGGGGGCGCGGACACCGCCAAGCCCAACATGACCGCCGGGACAAGCTGGACGATCGTGCCCCAGTTCAATTCGCCCGACGGCAATTTCACCTTCAAGCCGCGCGGCCTGGTCGATGTCGATTATGCCGCGTTCACCGAGCGCAAGGGTGGCTACGACTATAATAACGGCACCCAGATCCGGCGGGGCCGCTTCGGATTCGACGGCAGCATGTTCAGGCAGTTCGCCTGGCGGCTCGAGGGCGAGTGGGTCGGCGGCCAGGCCAGCCTGCTCGATGCCTATGTCGCCTATACCGGCGTCAAGAACTTCACCCTCGTGCTCGGGCAGCTCAAGATCCCGGCCGGGCTGGAGGCGAACAGCGCCGATGCGTTCAACGAGTTCCTCGAGCGGGGCATGGCCAATACCGCCTTCGGCGCGGTCGGTGGCGAACGCCGCGTCGGCGTCACCGTCGCCTATGCCGACAGGTTGATCACCGCGACGGGCGGTTTCTACGGCGCCAATGAATCGATCAGCCGCAACGCCACCACCCCCGACGAGGTGTGGGGCTATAATGGCCGCGTCACGATCGAGCCGATCAACGATCCGCGCCACCTCATCCATGTCGGCGCGTCCGCCTATCATGTGAAGGATCTCGCCGGGAACAGCGTGACGCTGGCCGATCGCCCGAATGTCCGGGTCGACAACGGCAATATCGAATCGGTCACGATCACCGGCACCAACCCGGCCGGCGGCCCACAGACCGGGGTTAGCAACGCCACCTTTTACGGCTTCGAAGGGGCGGGCGTATACGGCCCCTTCTCGGTGCAGGGCGAGTATAGCCATATGCGCCTCGATCGGTTCGGCGCGGCGCCGTCGCTGAACTTCGATGGATGGTATGCCTTCGGCAGCATCCTCCTCACCGGCGAGGCGCGCAGCTTCAAGGGCGGCGTCATCGATCGCCTCCGCCCCATTCGTTCCTTTGACCCGGCCAAGGGAAATTGGGGTGCCTTCGAACTGGCGCTGCGCTACGACCGCCTCAATCTGACCGACCACAGACTGTCGCCGCTCGACCATGATGCCCATGCATGGACGGCGGCGATGAACTGGTATCTGACGGGAAATATGAAGGTGCTGTTCAACTATATCCGCTTCGAGGGGCAGAACTCTCCGCTCGTCGTAGCGCCGGTCAGCCTCAACGGCACCACCGCGAAGGGCGATGCCTTCGCGACGAGGCTGCACCTCGACTTCTGATGACGATCGCGCCGCCTCTCTCCGCACCCGCCATCGGGAAGGGCAGGGTGAGCCGGCGCCGGCGGCCCCGCTCGGCCATGCCCGGCCTCGGCCTGACGCTGGGCCTGACCTGGCTGTGGCTCGGCATTCTCGTGCTGCTGCCGCTGGCGGCGGTGGCGGCCAAGTCGCTGAGTCTCGGGCCGGCGCATTTCGCCGAGGTGGCGTTCAGCCCCCGCGCGCTCGCCGCCTATCGGCTGAGTTTCGGCGCTGCCTTGGCGGCGGGTGCGATCAACACCGTGTTCGGGCTGCTGATCGCCTGGGTGCTGGTGCGTTACGATTTCCCCGGCAAGCGGCTGGCCAGCGCGCTGGTCGATCTGCCCTTCGCCTTGCCCACGGCGGTGGCGGGCATCGCGCTGACCGCGATCTACGCCAATACCGGTTTCCTCGGCGGGTTGCTGCAAGCGGCGGGGATCAAGATCGCCTATACGCCGGCCGGCGTGGTGCTGGCGCTGGTGTTCATCGGCCTGCCCTTCGTGGTCCGCACCGTCGAGCCGGTGCTGTCCGATCTCGGCAAGGATATCGAGGAAGCCGCGGCGACGCTGGGTGCCGGGCGCGCCACCATCTTCCGTCGCGTGCTGCTGCCGGAGATCGCGCCGGCGCTGCTCACCGGCTTCGCGCTCGCCTTCGCGCGGGGCGTCGGCGAATATGGCTCGGTGATCTTCATCGCCGGCAACATGCCCTTCCAGTCCGAGATCGCGCCGTTGCTGATCGTCACCCAGCTCGAACAGTTCGATTATGAGGGCGCGACCGCAATCGCCGCGGTGATGCTGATTGCCTCCTTCGTGCTGCTGGCCGCGATCAACGCCCTCCAGGCGCGCGAGCGCCAATGGCGGAGCACCGGCCAATGAGGCGCGGTCGATGAGGGGCGGGGCATGAGCCTGCGTGCGAAAAGCGCCGTCACCGAGCCGCGCTCGATCCGTGCGCTGCTGATCGGCATCGCCGTCCTGTGGCTGGCGCTGATCATCTTCGCGCCGCTGATCGCGGTGTTCGTGCAGGCCTTCGCCAAGGGCGCGCCCGCCTTCTGGGCGGCGATCGACGAGCCGGATGCCTGGGCCTCGATCAAGCTGACATTGATCACCGCCGCGATCGTGGTGCCGTTCAATTCGGCGTTCGGCATGGCGGCGGCATGGGCGATATCGAAGCACGACTTTCGCGGACGCAATCTGCTGGTCAACCTGATCGACCTGCCCTTCTCGGTCTCGCCGGTGGTGGCCGGGTTGATGTTCGTGCTGTTGTTCGGCGCGAACGGCTGGTTCGGGCCGTTCCTGATGGAGCATGGCGTCCGGATCATGTTCGCGGTGCCGGCGAT
This sequence comes from Sphingomonas abietis, assembly GCF_027625475.1. Classification (NCBI taxonomy): domain Bacteria; kingdom Pseudomonadati; phylum Pseudomonadota; class Alphaproteobacteria; order Sphingomonadales; family Sphingomonadaceae; genus Sphingomonas; species Sphingomonas abietis. Next base: position 4,258,363 of record NZ_CP115174.1, on the reverse strand, counting down.
CGTGATCGCCACCGCCTTCGTCACCTTCCCCTTCGTCGCGCGCGAGCTGATCCCGCTGATGATGGCGCAGGGCCGGGCCGAGGAAGAGGCCGCGCTGACGCTGGGCGCCGGCGGCTTCCAGACCTTCTGGCACGTCACCCTGCCCAATATCCGCTGGGGCCTGCTCTATGGCATCCTCCTCACCAATGCGCGGGCGATGGGCGAGTTCGGCGCGGTATCGGTGGTGTCCGGCCATATCCGCGGGCTGACCAACACCATGCCGCTGCATGTCGAGGTGTTGTACAACGAGTATAATTTCGTCGGCGCCTTCGCCGTCGCCTCGCTGCTGGCGCTACTCGCGCTGGTGACGCTGGGGGTGAAGGCGTTCCTCGAATGGCGCCATCGCGATCAACTCGCAGCGACGGGACACTAGCGATCGCTCGTCGACCGCGAAACCAAAGAGACACGATGACGATTACCATCGACGCCATCACCAAGACCTTCGACACCAGCTCGGCGCTCAAGGGCGTCAGCCTGGAGGTCGCCGACGGCGCGTTCGTCGCGCTGCTCGGCCCGTCGGGATCGGGCAAGACCACGCTGCTGCGGATCATCGCCGGGCTGGAGACGGCGGATTCGGGCCGCATCCTGTTCGGCGGCGAGGATGTCACCGATCGTGCGGTGCAGGATCGCCGGATCGGCTTCGTCTTCCAGCATTACGCCCTGTTCCGCCACATGACGGTGGCGCAGAACATCGCCTTCGGCCTGACCGTGATGAAGCGCGGCCAGCGCCCGAAGGCCGCGCAGATCGCGGCGCGGGTGCAGGAGCTGCTCGATCTGGTGCAACTGCCCGATCTCGGCGGTCGCTTTCCCTCGCAGCTGTCCGGCGGCCAGCGGCAGCGCGTCGCGCTCGCCCGTGCCTTGGCCCGCGATCCGGCGATCCTGCTGCTCGACGAGCCGTTCGGCGCGCTCGACGCCAAGGTGCGTCGCGAACTGCGCGGCGCGCTGCGCGAGATCCACGATCGCGTCGGGCTGACCTCGATCTTCGTCACCCATGATCGCGAGGAGGCGTTCGCGCTCGCCGACAAGGTGGCGATCCTGTCGAGCGGGCGGATCGAACAATATGACACGCCGGCCGACGTCGAAAAGGCGCCGGCCAGCGATTTCGTCCGCGATTTCGTGATCTAGCGATCGAGCGGCGGTCAGGCGCCGTTGCGCGCCTGACCGTAGCGGAAGCCGATCCATAGCGTGCGCGGCGTCGCGCGCTCGATGATGTCGTCGCCCGATATGGCCGCGTCGACCCGTGTGTTGGTGACATTCTCGCCACGCAGCTGGACGGAGAAGCCGTGCGCCAGCGGGATCAGCGCGGTGGCATCCAGCGTCACCGCACTCTTGAGCGTTTCGGTGTTCTGGTCGTCCTCGAACTGCGGGCCGACATAGCGCAGGGTTGCCGACAGATCGGCGAAATTGCGGACCCAGCCGAGCGTGGCGGAGGCGGAGTGCCTGGCGGTCTGCGCGGGGCGCAGGCCGTCGATCGCGGTGTCCGAGCGGACATGCGCGTCGGTATAGGCATAGGATGCCGACAGCCGCCACGCACCGAGCAGCAGGCGGGCATCCAGTTCCGCGCCCTTCGAGCTGACGGCATTGAGATTCTCGCGTTCGAGGCAATGGCCGGTCGCGGCGAGGCCGGGGCAGAGCGTCGCGCGGCTCGCCCCGGTGATGGTGACGTTGCCGATCGCATCCTCCAGCCGGTTGGCGAAGACGGTCGCGGACACGTGCAGCGTCGGCAGCGGATCGAAGTCCACGCCGGCATCGACGCCGCGCAGCCGCTCGGGCTTGAGCAGCGCATTGGCGACGGTCGAATCCTGGCCGACCCGATAGGGGCGGTAGAGCTCGTTGAGCGTCGGCAGGCGCCACCCGAGATAGCCGGCGCCGCGCAGCGTGATCGCACCGTCGCCGGGCTTCCAGGCGATGCCGCCGCGGCCGGTCGGTCGCCAGCCCGATCGATCGGCGAACTGACGGCTGCTCGCCAGCGGCCCGGTGGCGTAGCTGCTCTGGTGGAGGAAGCCGTCGATGATCTGCCAGTGGTCGATCCGGCCGCCGGCGGTGAGCGTCACGCCGGTCAGCGGCTCCGCGCTGGCTTCGGCGAAGCCGCCGACGGTCAGCTCCTTGCCGCCCGCCTCGCGATGGTTGGCAGGCGCGCCGGCGACATATTGATATTGCTCGTCGGTCTCGCCGGTGACGTAGCGGGTGTCGCCGCCGATCCTGAGCTGGATATGCTCGCCGAGCGGCGGCCGCACCTCGACCTTGCCACCGAGGCCGGTGGACGGCACCGAATATTGGTTGAGGGTCTGGGTCGCGGTGTCGCGCGGCACGTTCACCGAGGTGATCGAGGCGAAGCCGGCCGAGAAGCTGCGCATCTGGACATAAGCGAGCGCCTCATAGCCCCATGGTCCGTGACCGACGAGGCGGAGGCTGGCATCGGCGCCCTTGGTGCTGTTGGGCTGGTACGGGGTGCCGCGCGTGCGCTGGTCGGTGAAGATCAGGCCCGATGCCTGCAACTCGCTGCTCCCCCAGACCGGGAACACGGCGCGGCCGGAGAGGCTGCCCTGGCGATAGGGGGCGGCCTCGTCGACCGGGCCGCGATCCTCCTTCACGATCGGCACGAAACCGTCGCCACGCGCATAGCCGGCGGAGAGAAAGCCGTAGCCGCCGCCCATCGTGCCCGAGACGCCGGCATGGGCATCGACCGAATTGCGGCTGCCATAAGCGGCATCGGCCCAGATCGGCGGCAACTGGTTTGGCCCGGCGCTTTCGAGTTCGATCGTGCCGGCGAGCGCGCCGGGGCCGAACGCGCCCGATCCGCCGCCGCGGGTGACGCGGACGAGGCCGAGGCGCTCGGGATCGATTGCCGAATAGCTCAGCCAGCCGCCGAACGGATCGGTGAAGGGCACGCCGTCGAGCGTCACGAGCGCGCGCGACGAGGCGTTGCCGCCCAGCCCGCGCAGCGTCGCGCCCTGGCTGGTCGGCTGGGCGGAGGTCGAATCCGATCGGCGAAACTGGGCGAAGCCGGCGACATCGCCGAGGATGTCCTCGAGCCGGCCGCTGGCATTGTCCTCGAGCCGGCTGCGATCGATGGTGGCGACGTCATAGGCGGCATCGCCCGGCGTCTGCGGCAGGCTGCCGCCGGTGACGACGATCTCCGGCGGGAGGGACTGGGCAAGGGCGGGCGCCGCGACGGTGGCGGCAAACAGGGCAAGGCGCTTCATCGGCAACCCCTTGGCATAGGTGCTTCTTTCTGTCCTCCCCGATTGTATCTCGGGCCGGCGGCGTGGCATCGCGCGACGATGGATATGCGTCTCCCCGCTGTGCGGCTGATTCTCGCCGGTGCGGCCCTGCTGCTGACCGGGCTGCTGCTGTGGTGGCTCGTGCCGGTCGATAGCGCCGTGCATCATGCGGCCTTGCTGGCGAGGCAGGGCTGGGCGGTACGGCCGGCGCGGTGGCTGTCGGCGCTGGGCGGGCTGACCGGGATGGGGCCGATCGCGCTGGTGGCGGTGGCGCTGCTGGTCTGGCGCGGCCCGCGCGGCACCGGGCTGTGGCTGCTGTTCACGCTGGCGAGCGGGCGGCTGGTGGTCGAGGGCATCAAGCTGATCGTCCAGCGCCCCCGCCCGCCGCTGGCGGATCGGCTGGAGTCGGTCACGTCTTGGAGCTTCCCGAGTTCGCACAGCGCCGGCACGATGATGACCTGCATTGCTCTTGCCGCGCTGTGGCGTCGCCCCGCCGGCTGGTGGGGGGCGTGCCTGCTGGCGGCTGCGGTGGGCTGGAGCCGCATCGCGCTCGGCGTCCACTGGCCGAGCGACGTGCTGGCCGGCTGGGGCTTCGGGCTGCTGTGGATCGGGGCGGCGCTCCGGTGGAAGCCACCCCTCCGGCGCTAACGCCCCGCCCCCGACCTTCCGCCGCTAGCCGCCGTGGCTGGCGAGCGCCGCCAGCAGCAGCAGCGCCACGATGTTGGTGATCTTGATCATCGGGTTCACCGCCGGCCCGGCGGTGTCCTTGTAGGGGTCGCCCACCGTGTCGCCGGTGATCGCCGCCTTGTGGGCCTCCGATCCCTTGCCGCCGTAATTGCCGTCCTCGATGAACTTCTTGGCATTGTCCCAGGCGCCGCCACCCGACGTCATCGACAGCGCCACGAACAGCCCGGAGACGATCACGCCGAGCAGCAGCGCGCCGAGCGCCGCGAAGCCGTTCGCCTGGCCGGCGACCGCGCGGATCGCGAAGTAGACGAGGATCGGCGCCAGCACCGGCAGCAGCGAGGGGATGATCATCTCGCGGATCGCGGCGCGGGTGACGAGATCGACGGTGCGGGCATAATTGGGCCGCGCCGTGCCGGCCAAGATGCCGGGATTGTCGCGGAACTGGGCGCGCACCTCTTCCACCACCGCGCCCGCCGCGCGGCCGACCGCGGTCATGCCGAACGCCCCGAACAGATAGGGCAGCAGTGCGCCGAGCAGGAGCCCGACGATGACATAGGGGTTGCCTAGCGCAAAATCGACGGTGAGGGTGGGGAAGAAGGTCTTGAGATCGGTGGTGTAGGCGCCGAACAGCACCAGTGCGGCAAGCCCTGCCGATCCGATCGCATAGCCCTTGGTCACCGCCTTGGTGGTGTTGCCGACCGCATCGAGCGCGTCGGTGCGGGACCGGACACTATCCTCCAGCCCGGCCATCTCGGCGATGCCGCCGGCATTGTCGGTGACGGGACCATAAGCGTCGAGCGCCACCACCATCCCGGCCAGCGCCAGCATCGCGGTCGCGGCGAAGGCGATGCCGAGCAGCCCGGCGAGCTGGAAGGCGACCACCACCGCGATCACGATCACCAGCGTCGGCAGCGCCGTCGCTTCGAGGCTGATCGCGAGGCCCTGGATGACGTTGGTGCCATGGCCGGTCTGCGAGGCGAAGGCGATCGATCGCACCGGCCGATAGGAAGTGCCGGTATAATATTCGGTGATCCACACCAGCGCGCCGGTGACGGCAAGCCCGACCAGCATCGACCAGAACAGGCTCATCCCGGTGATCGCGGCCCCCGTCGCGGTGGTGCCGATCGCCGCGTGGATGTCGCCGAGCGCCCATGAGGTGGCGCCGTAGATCGCCGGCACCGCAAGCAGCGCGGCGGTCCAGAAGCCCTTGTAGAGCGCGCCCATGATCGAGCCCCGTCCGAGCCGGACCATGAAGGTGCCGATGATCGAGGTGACGATGCACACGCCGCCGACCAGCAAAGGCAGCGCCATCAGCCGCAGCGTCGCTTGCGGATCGGCGCCCGGCGAGGCCAGCGCGATCGTCACCATGGTGACGCCGAGCGTCACCACATAGGTTTCGAACAGATCGGCGGCCATGCCGGCGCAATCGCCGACATTGTCGCCGACATTGTCCGCGATCACCGCCGGGTTGCGGGGATCGTCCTCGGGGATGCCGGCCTCGACCTTGCCGACCAGATCGGCGCCGACGTCCGCCGCCTTGGTGAAGATGCCGCCGCCGAGCCGCGCGAAGATCGAGATCAAGGAGGCGCCGAAGCTCAGCGCGACCAGCGCGTCGATCACGGTGCGATCATGGGGGGCGCCCGGCACATGATGCGCCGGGCCGACCAGATACCAGAAGAAGAGGCTGATCGAGAGCAGGCCGAGGCCGGCCACCAGCATCCCGGTGATCGCGCCCGACTGGAAGGCGGCGGTGAGCCCGCCCTGCAACGATCCCCGCGCCGCCTCAGCCGTCCGCACATTGGCACGCACCGAGACGGTCATGCCGATGAAGCCGGTGAGGCCGGACAGCAGCGCGCCGATCACGAATCCGGTCGCCGAGACCGCCCCCAGCGTCGCGAAGATGATCACCGCCATCACCACGCCGACGATCGCGATGGTGGTATATTGCCGAGCGAGATAGGCCTTGGCACCTTCCTGGATGGCGCCGGCGATGGCGATCATGCGGGCGTTGCCGGCCGGTAGCCGCAACAGGATCTGGCTGGTGACGAGGCCGTAGAGCACGGCCAGCAGCCCGCAGGCGATGGCCACAAAGACGACGATCATGGGCAGTCCTCCTCCGGACAGGCCCTCGTCTGGTGTCGCCGCTGCCCCGGTTTTCCGGGATCGGCCGGCGCTGAAAGGCCTTCCGGCACCGAATAGACCGCGAATAGCCGGCCTTGGCAAGCCGGTTGAACGATCAATCGCGGCGGTGTTCGTAGCCGAGCCGGCGGGGAAGCGGGATCGGCCCGTCGCGGTCATGGAGCGAGAGGCCGCTCCCGTCGGCAAAACGGCCGATCCGGGTCGCGCCGATCGCCGCGATCCTCGTGGCGTCATCGGGCGCTGCGGCGAGGATCAGGGCATAATCGTCGCCGGCGGTGGCGGCGGCGATCCGGGCGGCGCGATCGTCTCCCGCATAAGCGGTCAGGGCGGCCGAGCGCGGCACCGCGCCGAGATCGACGGCGACGGCGAGACCCGAGGCGGTGGCGATCCGCGCCGCGTCGATCAGCAGCCCGTCCGAGACGTCGGCCATGGCATGGGCGAGCGGGGCCAGCGCCCGGCCCTCCGCCAGCAGGGGGCGGGGCCGGCGATAGGCGGCGAGCAGTCCGTCGCTTCCGGCCTCGCCTGGCGCGCCAGCTTGGGCAATGGCGAGGCCGGCGCCGGCCTCGCCGATCGCGCCGATCAGCCAGAGATCGTCCCCCGCCCGCGCGCCGCGCCGATCGGGCGCGTGGGACGAGCGGCCGATCGCGGTCAGTCCGATCATCCGTGCTGCGCCGGCCGGTGCCGACACGGTATCGCCGCCGAGCAGCGGTACGCCGAAATGCGCGAGCGCCTCGGCCAGTCCGTCCGCGAAGGCCGCGTCCCATCCCGCATTGGCCAGCGGATAGCCGAGCAGCACGCCTTCGGGCACCGCGCCCTTGGCGGCGAGATCGGAGAGGTTCACCGCCAGCAGCTTCCACGCGACGTCGGCGGGCGGATCGTTCGGCAGATAGTGGACGCTCTCCACGATCATGTCGTGGGTGAGCACGAGATCGCCGAGCACGGCGGCGTCGTCCATCAATCCGCGGGCGGCGATGTGGGTGGCGTGTCCGCGCAGGCGCTGGATGAACTCGTCTTCGGTCATGAGCGCGCTTGAATAGGGACGGCGGCTATGCTTCGGCAAGCCGATGACGACACGCACCCTCTTCGCCACGCGCTTCTACGAAGGGGCGCTCGATGACCCGGCCCTGCTCGCCGAGCTGGAGCAGAGCGCGCAGCGGCTGGCGCAGGACGATCGCGCAGGGCGGGCATGGAGCAAGGCCCATGCCTATCCGGGCTATACCTCCTATGCGTCGCTCAACGATCTGCCGGTGCGCGATCCCGCCTTCGACGATCTGCGCCGGGTGCTCGACAGGCATGTCCGTCGCTTCGCCGACGAGGCGTATCTCGATCTTGGGAGTAAGAAACCGAAGCTCGACAGCCTGTGGGTCAATGTCATGAAGGGCTCGGGCGGCCATCATAGCGGCCATATCCACCCGCACAGCATTATCTCCGGCACGCTCTATGTGCGGGTGCCGGAGGGGTCGGGCGCGCTCAAGCTGGAGGATCCGCGCCTGCCGATGATGATGGCGGCGCCGCTGCGCCGCGACGACGCGCCGGAGGATGCGCGCAGCTTCGTCTATGCCGAGCCGGCCGAGGGCACCATCTTCCTGTGGGAAAGCTGGCTGCGCCACGAAGTGCCGGCCGGCCGCGCGAAGAGCGAGCGGATCAGCATCAGCTTCAACTATCGCTGATCCGCCGCACTCGGTTCATCTGCTTACCAGCAGCGGCGGTGATGGTGATGCCAGCTGCAACGGCGCCCGCCGCCGTGATAGCCGCCATGGAAACCGCGCCCGCCGCCGTGCCAACCGGCGTCACGATGCCCACCATGACCGCCGCCATGGAAGCCGCCACCATGGGAACTGCCGCCATGGAAACCGCCGCCGGGTTGGCCGCCGCCATGATGTTGCGCATTCGCCGTCGTCGGCAGCGCGATCGCGGCTACCGCCAGCCCGCACGCGGCGAGCATCGTTCCGATTTTCATGAAGTCACTCCCATGCCCGGGAAGCGGGCACGGGGGCTTTACGATCGGGGGCCGCGCCGGTTCCGCCGGGCGGCGGCAGCTCAGGCGCGAACCGCCTTGGCGATCGCGTCGAGCAGGCCGTTGACGAAGCCCTTCTCGCGCTTGTCGTAGAAGGCGTCGGCGACGTCGACATATTCGGAGATCGCGGTCGCCACTGGCACGTCCGGGCGGGCGACCAGCTCATAGGCGCCGGCGCGCAGGATCTGGCGCATCGGCTTGTCGAGCCGGTCCATCGTCCAGCCGGTCGAGAGTCGCTCGGTGATCAGCGCGTCGAGCTCGTCGCGGCGCGCATCCACGCCCATCACCAGATCGTCGAAGAAGCTGACTTCGGCGTCGGCATATTCGACGTCGTCGATCGTCGCGCCGAGGCGGTGATCGTGGAACTCGGTCAGCAGCTTGGGCAGCGGCGTGCCCTCCATCTCCTGCTGGTAGAGCGCCTGCACGGCGGCGAGGCGGGCGGTCGAGCGGGCGCGCGAGCGGCCGGGATTCTTGGGGGTTTTCTGGGTCATGATCCGAGTCTCAGCGCGACCGAGCGGCCATGCGCGGGAAGCCCTTCGGCCGTCGCCAGCGCGACGGCGGCAGGGCCGATCTGGGCGATGGAGGCGGCGTCGCAGGCGAGGAAGCTGGTGCGCTTCATGAAGTCGAGCACCGACAGGCCCGAGGCGAAGCGCGCCCGGCGGCCGGTGGGAAGGACATGGTTGGGGCCGCCGACATAATCGCCGACCGCCTCCGGGGTGTGCCGGCCGAGGAACACCGATCCGGCATGGCGCACCATGGCGAACAGCGCCTCGGGATCGGCGACGGCGAGCTCGAGATGCTCGGGCGCGAGCCGGTCGCACAGCGGGGTCGCATCGGCGAGCGTGGGCACGACGATGATCGCGCCATTATCGGCCCAGCTCGTCGCCGCCGTCGCCGCGGTGGCGAGCGTGGTCAGCTGGCGGGTCACCGCATCGGCCACCGCATCGCCGAATCCGGCATCGTCGGTGAACAGAATCGACTGGCTGGTGGGATCATGCTCGGCCTGGCTGAGCAGATCGGCGGCGATCCATTCGGGATCATTGTCGCCGTCCGCAATGACGACGATCTCGGACGGGCCGGCCACCATGTCGATGCCGACGCGGCCGTAGAGCTGGCGCTTGGCCTCGGCCACCCAGGCATTGCCGGGGCCGACGATCACGTCGACCGGGGCGATCCGGTCGGTGCCGTAGGCGAGTGCGGCGACGGCCTGCGCGCCGCCGATCCGCCACACCTCGTCGACGCCGGCGATCTCGGCGGCGGCCAGCACCAGCGGATTGATCACGCCGCCGGGGGTGGGTGTCACCATCGCGAGGCGACCGACCCCGGCCACCTTGGCGGGGATCGCGTTCATCAGCACCGAGGAGGGATAGGCCGCCCGCCCGCCGGGCACGTAAAGCCCCGCCGACTCGACCGGGCTCCATCGTGCGCCGAGGCGGACGCCCGCAGCGTCGGTGCTGTCGCGGTCCGCCGGCTTCTGCGCGGCGTGATAGGTGCGGATGCGCTCGGCAGCGAGTTCGATCGCGTCGCGCAGCGCCGGATCGAGCGCGTCGAGCGCGGCGCGGCAGGTGGCGCGGTCAATCCGCCAGCCGGTCGCGGCGAGATCATGGCCGTCGAACTGGACGGTGCGCTCGGCCACCGCGACGTCGCCGCGCGCCCGCACGTCGGCGAGGATCGTAGTGACGGCAGACGAGACATCCTCGTCGACGTCGCGCCGGGCATCGACCAGCGCGGCGAAGGCGGCCTCGAAATCGGGGGCGCCGGCGTCGAGCCGCAAAGGCCCTTTGCCCCCGTTCGCACGGAGCGAAGTCGAAGTGCTGGCCTCAGGCGTACCGTTTGCTGCACGTCCTTCGACTGCGCTCAGGACGAACGGATGGTTTGAGGCGGGCGTGGAAGCCGAGGGTTCAGGCGGCATCGCGTGCCTCCTGCGCGGCCGCCCGGAAGGCGGCCACCAGCGGCCCGAGCGTATCGGCGCGGGTCTTGAAGGCGGCGCGGTTGACGATCAGGCGGGCGGAGACCTCGGCGATCACCTCGACCTCGACCAGCCCATTCTCCTTGAGCGTGCGGCCCGAGGACACCAGATCGACGATGCGATCGGCCAAGCCCAGCACCGGGGCGATCTCCATCGCCCCGTTGAGCTTGACGCATTCGGCCTGCACCCCGCGCGCCTCGAAATGCTGGCGGGTGATGTGCGGATATTTGGTCGCGACGCGGACATGGCTCCACTCGCGCGGATCGTCGCCGGCGGCCATGCCGACGGGCTCCGCCACCGAGATGCGGCAGTGGCCGATGCCGAGATCGACCGGCGCGTAGAGCTCCGAATAGTCGAACTCCATCAGCACGTCCGATCCGACGATGCCGAGCTGCGCCGCGCCATGCGCCACGAAGGTGGCGACGTCGAAGGCGCGGACCCGGATCAGCTCGATATCCGGGCGATCGGTCTTGAACTGGAGGGCGCGCGATCCTTCGTCGAAGAAGGCCGGTTCGGGGCGGATGCCGGCGCGTTCGAGCAGCGGCTGCACCTCTTCGAGGATGCGCCCCTTGGGCACGGCGAGGATCACGGGCGCTGGCATGGCGCCGCGGCAGATAGCGTTGCCCGCCGCTCGCGGCAAGGAATGGTGGCCGCCCGCGGCAAGGAATCAGGCGGCATCGAGCTCGGGATAGTGGCGGAAGATGCCCTCGCCATAGGGCTGGCGCCGATCGGAGGACAGATAATCCCGCAATTCGGGGAGCCGCGAGACCCGCTCGTGCAGCGCCGCCAGCCGCGGGCAATCGCGCATCACCGTCGTCATCCGCTTGGGGAAGGCGTAGGTCAGCCCGTCGACCAGCTGGAACAGCGAGAGGTCGGCATAGCACCAGCGATCGCCGGTCAGCCATTTTCCCCCGGCACGATCGAGCGTCCGCTCGAACCAGCCGAGGAACTTGGGCATCCGCCCGTCGCGGAAATCGGCGGCGCGGCGCCGCGCCTCCGGCTTCTGGTCCTCATAATAGGCCATCATCTCGACCGGATGGTGGGTGTCGTGCGCCTCCGCCACCATGTCGGCGATGGTCAGCTGGATCTGGTGGGCGAGATGGCGGCCGGCGCGGTCCTTGGGCGCCAGGCCATGCTCGTCGCCCAGGAACAGCAGGATGTTGGCGACCTGCGCGACCACGAGGTCGCCGGCCACCAGATAGGGTGGCGCGAACGGCTCGGGCACGCGCTGGCCGATATCGTCCATCAGCGCATCGGGATTCTCGAAGGCCTGGTCGACATAGGCGATGCCCCCGGCCTCCAGCGATAGTCTCACGAACTCGCCACGCCCCGGAATGCCGGGCCAGTACCAGAGTTCGTAGGCCATGATCTTACTCCTCGCAGGGCGCCCGCGCCTTGATCGCGAGGGCATGGACGCGCTCGGCCAGCAGATCGGCGAGCGCCTGGTTGATCAACCGCTGGCGCGCCACCCGGTTCAGTCCGTCGAACGCGGCCGAGGTGACGTCCACCGTGAAATGGCTTTCGCCGCGCGCGTCATGGCCGGAATGGCCGCGATGCGTCTCGCTGTCGTCGGTGACGACGAGTCGTGTCGGGGACAGGGCGGTTGCGAGGCGTCGCGTGATCTCGGCGGCGACAGGGCCGGTGGTGGTGCTGGTCATGGACCCTATATAGGACGCTTTGCGCAGCGACGGGGAGTATCTTGGCGGACGGAGACAGGCGCGCGGGACCGCGATTTCACGGCCGCGTCGAAACAGGGCGAATCTGCGAGCATCCGGGCTGCGACCAGCCCGGCGAGTTCCGCGCGCCCGGCGGACAGGGCCGGCGCGGCGACGAGCCGCCGACCTGGCGCTGGTTCTGCCTCGATCATATCCGCGAGTTCAACACCCGCTATAATTTCTTCCAGGGCATGGATGCCGACGAGATCGCCGCCCAGCAGCGCCCTTATGCCGGCTGGGAGCGCGAAACCCGCGCGTTCAGCCAGGTCGGCGCCGACCGGCCGCCGAAATGGGCCGATTTCACCGATCCGCTCGATGCGATCGGCGCCCGCTTCCGCAAGCGGATGGAGGAGGCCCGCGCCGAACAGGCGGCCCGCACCGACGGCCGCCCGCTTGGCCGCGAGGACCGCGCGTCGCTGAAGGTGATGGGGCTTGGCGTCGATGCGGATCGCCGTGCGTTGAGGGCGCGCTACGCCGAACTGGTTCGCCAATATCATCCCGATCGCAATGGCGGCGATCGATCGCATGAGAAGGCGTTGCAGGACGTGATCGCAGCTTATACGCACCTCAAGTCCGCCCCGGCCTTCGCCTGATAGCATGCAAGAGAGACGAGTATGACCGACATCCCCAACATCCAGCCCGATGCGCGCAACGACACGCTGCTCGCGGCCCCCGACAAGATGGTGGATGTCCGTACCCTGTTCGGGCTTGACGTCGACATGCAGGTGCCGGCCTTCTCGGAGGCCGACGAGCGCGTGCCGGATCTCGATCCCGCCTATGTCTTCGATCATGAGACGACGGTCGCGGTGCTGGCGGGCTTCGCCCATAACCGCCGCGTGATGGTGCAGGGCTTCCACGGCACCGGCAAGTCGAGCCACATCGAGCAGGTGGCGGCGCGGCTCAACTGGCCGTGCATCCGCATCAATCTCGACGCCCATGTCAGCCGTATCGATCTGATCGGCCGCGATGCGATCGTGCTGCGCGATGGCCAGCAGGTGACGGAATTCCGCGAAGGTCTGCTGCCCTGGGCGCTCCAGACCCCGACCGCGCTGGTGTTCGACGAATATGATGCCGGCCGCCCGGACGTGATGTTCGTGATCCAGCGCGTGCTGGAAGCGGAGGGCAAGCTCACCCTGCTCGACCAGAACCGGGTGATTCGCGCCAATCCGTGGTTCCGCCTGTTCGCCACTGCCAACACGGTCGGCCTCGGCGACACCACCGGGCTCTATCATGGCACCCAGCAGATCAATCAGGGCCAGATGGACCGCTGGAATATCGTGGTGACGTTGAACTATCTGCCCGCCGCGATCGAGGCCAAGATCGTGCTCGCCAAGTCCGGCGAATATGACAAGGAGGGCGGCAAGCAGACCGTCGACCGCATGGTGAAGGTCGCCGATCTCACCCGCCAGGGCTTCATGGCCGGCGACATCTCGACCGTCATGAGCCCGCGCACGGTGATCTCGTGGGCGCAGAATGCGCTGATCTTCGGCGACGTCGGCACCGCCTTCCGGATGTCCTTCCTCAACAAGTGCGACGAGGCCGAGCGCTCGCTGGTCGCCGAATATTATCAGCGGGTATTCGGCAAGGATCTGCCCGAGAGCGCGGTGAAGAAGGGATGACGATCATCCTCCCCTTGCAGGGAAGGATTTAGCCATGGCCGAGAACAATCCCCTCGAAGCCTTCCGCCTCGCGCTCGCCGGCGCCACCCGCGCGATCGCGCACGAGCCCGAGGTGGAGCTAGGCTATTCGGCCGATACTGCCGTGCAGAGCGGCAAGACGGTCAAGGTGCCGATGCCCGGCCGCACGCTGCCGGCCGAGCAGGTCGCCGAGGCGCGGGGCGCGGCCGATGCCTTCGCGCTGCGGCTGCGGCTGCATAACGCCGTGCTCCACAACCGCAGCGCGCCGGTCGAGCCGGTGGCGCGCGCGGTGTTCGATGCGATCGAGCAGGCGCGGGTCGAGGCGCTCGGATCGAAGGGGATGGACGGGATCGCCGCCAACCTCGCCACCGCACTCGAAGCCCGGATGCGGGCCGATCCGATCGCCCGTGCGCGGACGCGCGACGAGGTGCCGCTATCCACCGCAATCGGGCTGATGGTGCGCGAGCGGCTGACCGGCCAGCCGGCGCCGGCCCGCGCCAGGGCCGGGCTGGAGATGGTCCGCGCATGGGTGGAAGAGAAGGCCGGCGCCGATCTCGACGGGCTCGGCCTCGCGCTCGACGATCAGGCCGCCTTTGCCAAACTCGCCACCAAGCTGTTGCAGGATCTCCAGCTGATGGCGGCCGACCTGCCGCCCGAATATGAGCCCGAGGAGGGCGAGGACGAGGACGAGGGGCAGGACGAGAACGAGGGCGAGACCGACGACGAGCGCGACGGCGACGGCGGCGGCGCGCAGGACAAGATGGAGGTCCGCGCCGAGGCCGACCAGGGCGAATCGGACGAGCAGGACGAAGGCGAGGCCGATCGCGACTCGATGGCCGAGGAAGAGGGGGGTCTCGGCGACGATGCCGAGGAGGGCGCCGCGCCAGCCCGGCCCAACCGGCCCTTGTCCGATCTCTCGCCGCATTTCGACTATCAGCCCTACACCACAAAATTCGACGAGGTGGTGGATGCCGCCGACCTCTGCGACGAGGAGGAGCTGACCCGGCTGCGCGCCTATCTCGACCAGCAGCTCACCCATTTGCAAGGTGCCGTCACCAAGCTCGCCAATCGGCTGCAACGGCGGCTGATGGCGCAGCAATCGCGATCCTGGGCGTTCGATCAGGACGAGGGGATGCTCGATGCGGCGCGCCTCGCCCGCGTGATCGTCAACCCGACGCTGTCGCTCAGCTACAAGATCGAACGCGACATCGAGTTCCGCGATACGGTGGTGACGCTGCTGATCGACAATTCGGGGTCGATGCGCGGCCGCCCGATCTCGATCGCGGCGATCAGCGCCGACATCATGGCGCGCACGCTCGAGCGCTGCGGGGTCAAGACCGAGATCCTCGGCTTCACCACCCGCGCCTGGAAGGGCGGGCAGAGCCGCGAATCCTGGCTGGCGGCAGGCCGGCCGCCGATGCCGGGCCGGCTCAACGACCTGCGCCACATCGTCTACAAGCAGGCCGACGACCCCTGGCGGCGCGCGCGCAAGAATCTCGGGCTGATGATGCGCGAGGGGCTGCTCAAGGAGAATATCGACGGCGAGGCGCTGCTGTGGGCGCATAGCCGCCTGATCGCGCGGCCCGAGGAGCGGCGCATCCTGATGGTGATCTCGGACGGTGCGCCGGTCGACGATTCGACGCTCAGCGTGAACTCGGGCTCCTATCTGGAGAAGCATCTGCGCCAGGTGATCAACTGGATCGAATCGCGCTCGCCGGTGCAGCTGGTGGCGATCGGCATCGGTCACGACGTGACCCGCTATTATCAGCGCGCCGTCACCATCATGGATGCCGAGCAGCTCGGTGGCACGATGGTCGGCCAGCTGGCCGATCTGTTCGAGGAAGCCTGAAACGGTTGAGGCCGGGATCGCGATGATCCCGGCCTCCATCCTCGATACGCTACGCGAGGTTACCCGATACGCCACTGGGGCCCGGCGACCTCTAGGCCCCGCAAGATGAACCCCAGCTAGACGGCGCCGAAGATCATGCTGCGGCTGCTCTCAGCAATCCCGGCCGACGGCGTTGCCGGCGAGCGCGCCGAGCCCGCCGCCGATCATGGTGCCGGCGGCGCGATCGCCATAACCGGCGACGGCATTGCCCAGCAGGCCGCCGGCGACGGCGCCGATGATCGCGCCGCCGGTGCCGCCGTGGCAGCGATGGCGACCGCCATAATAGCCTCGCTCGTCCGCATCGCGATCATAACCTCCACGATCGTAACCGCCGCGATCATAGCCGTCACGATCGCCTCCGCCGTCATGCCAGCCGCGGCCGTCGCCGCCACCATGATCGGCATAGCCATGGCCGCCGCCGCGCCACTGGGCATGCGCGGCACCGGGCGCGGCGGCCATCGCCAGCGCGGCGATGCCACTCCATATCCCCAGCGAGAGCGCACGGCGCTTCATGACCATTCTCCTCGGACCCTGGAGGCGCAGGGCCTCCGCATGTGACAATGCCTTATGCCGCGCACCGCGTGACGAGGGGCTGAATGCCGCTGTTAGCGGCGGTTCAGGATCGCGGGCTGTCCCGGCCGGCAAAGCCCGCTAGGAAGGCCGCATGTCTCGTCTCGCTTTCCTCGCCGCGCTGGTTGCCGTGGCGCCGCTGCCATTCGTCGTCCGCTCCGCCCCGCAGGGCGTGGTCGCCACGCCGGTGCCGCTCAGCCCCGGTGATCCGGGGCGGACCCATGTCGGCCAGCTTCGCTATCTCGGCGGCTGGGTGCTGAAGGGCAGCGACCGGCGCTTCGGCGGTATCTCCTCGATGACGATCGAGGACGGGCATTTCACGATGCTGAGCGATGGCGGCGTGGTGACGCGCTTCCGCTTCGACGGCAGCGGCCCGGTCAGCGATTATCGGATGAGCGAATTGCCCGACGGCCCCGGCGACAAATCCCGCAAGGTCGATCGGGACAGCGAATCGTCCACCTACGATCCTGTCTCCGGCCATGTCTGGGCGGGGTTCGAGACGACCAACCAGATCTGGCGCTATACGCGCGGCTTCGCGACGGCGGACGGCCATGTCGCACCGAAACTGATGGCGGACTGGCCCGGCAATCTCGGCGCCGAGGCGATGGTGCGTCTCCACGACGGCCGCTTCCTGGTCTTCGCCGAAACCAAGACGTGCAAGGATGGCAGCCATGTCGCGCTGCTCTTTGCGGGCGATCCGGTCGAGCATCCCGATGCGCAGGGCTTCTGCTACAAGGGGCCGCCGAATTTCGCGCCGACCGATGCCGCCGAGCTGCCGGACGGGCGCGTGATCGTCCTCCATCGCCGATTCGGGGTGACGGCGGGGTTCGCGGCGGCGGTGACGGTGATCGACCCGAAGGCGATCGTGCCGGGCGGCGCCCCGATCGAGGGCAAGCTGCTGGCGACGATCGCGCCCCCGCTCACCGTCGACAATATGGAGGCGCTGGCGATCGTGCCCGGCCCCAACGGCCCGGTGCTGTGGATCGCATCGGACGACAATTACTTCTTCCTCGAGCGCACCCTGCTGATGGCGTTCGCGCTGCCCAAGGGATTCTAAGGTCTAAAATTCCAGCAACGCGAAAAAGCCCGCCGGATCGCATCCGGCAGGCGTTTTTCGCAGTCTCGGCGGCCGTGGCCGCCGGACGGATCAGGCGGCGACGGCCGCCTTCTTCTTGACGATGTCGCGCTTCAGGCGACGCGCGCGCAGGCTGAGGTCCGTGTCGGACGCCTTCACCAGCCAGTTGTCGAGGCCGCCATTATGCTCGACCGAACGCAGGCCGTGGGTCGAGACCCGCAGCTTCACGGACGTGCCCAGCGCGTCGGAGATCAGCGTCACATTCTGCAGGTTGGGCAGGAAGGTGCGCTTGGTCTTGTTGTTGGCGTGGGACACATTGTTACCCACTAGACGGCCCTTGCCGGTCAGCTCGCAGATGCGCGACATGATCTTGTTCCTGAAAGAATCTGTTGCTCGGAAAGTGGGCGTCCCTAGTGGAGATGCGCCGGGTGGTCAACCCGCGCCCGTTGTTCAGGAGCCCCCGACATGCCGCTTTTCGCCATCATTTGCCACGATCGCCCCGATGCCGGGACGTTGCGCGCCGATACCCGGCCGCGCCATCTCGAGCATCTCCAGCGAATCGGCGAGGCGATGGCGATGGCCGGCCCGATGCTCGACGAATCGGGCGTCCCGCGGGGATCGATCGTCATCGCCGACTTCGCCGACCTCGAATCGGCCCGGGCGTTCGCGGCCGCCGATCCCTATGCCGAGGCCGGCCTGTTCGCCGACGTGACCGTGACCGGCTACCGCCAAGTCCTGCCCTGAGTCCGATCGGCGGCATCCGGTCGATCGGATGCAACCGGTACGGCGCCGAATCGTTTGACCGCCCTGAAGAGATTTTGAGGGAGTCAGGCGATGCGGGCGATATTGGTGCTGTTGATCATCGTGGTGCTGGTCGCGATCGCGGCGATCGCGCTGGGGTTCGTCAACGTCTCGCAGACCAGGACGGCGTCCTTGCCGACCATTTCGGTGAAGGGCGGTTCGGCCCCGGCGTTCAACGTGCAGACCGCCAATGTCAGCGTCGGCGTCGAGAATCACGTCGTGCAGACGCCGACCGTGGACGTGAAGAAGCCATGATCGCGCCGGATTACCGGCCCAGCCTCCTCGCCATCATCCTGGCGGTGCTGCTGCCGCCGATCGGGGTGCTGATCGTGGACGGGATCGGGATGGTGTTCCTGGTGTCGCTGGTGCTGACCTGCCTCGGCTATGTCCCCGGCATGGTGTTCTCGCTGATCGCGGTGCTGAAGCCGGATGTCATGTCCGGCCTGCGCGGCAACCGGCGCTGATCCTGGCTTTAGTCCCGGTGCCGGCGTCGACCGGGGCCTGACGGTGTCGGCCGCTTTGCGCTAAGGCCGGCCGATGAGCTTTCCCCTACCCGAACCGATGCGCCTCGCGCTCGCCGCTGCGGCCGATGCCGCCGGGCGCGGCGAGGTGCCGGTCGGCGCGGTGGTGACGCGCGGGGCCGAGATCGTCGCCGTCGCGTCCAACCGGATGCGGGCGATCGGCGATCCTACCGCCCATGCCGAAATGGAGGCGATTCGGGCCGCGCTCGCCACGCTGGGCACCGGCCGGCTCGACGGCTGCGACCTGTGGGTGACGCTGGAGCCCTGCGCGATGTGTGCGGGCGCCATTGCCCATGTCCGGATCGACCGCATCTATTATGGCGCGGCCGACGCCAAGGGCGGCGCCGTCGCGCATGGCCCGTGCTTCTTCACCCAGCCGACCTGTCATCACCGCCCCGAAATCTATGCCGGGCTCGGCGAAAGCGAGGCGGCGGCGATGCTCAAGGCGTTCTTTGCGGCCCGGCGCTGATCGTCCGCCGGCACCACGAAACGAAACCCCGGAGGCTTCGCAGAGACTCCATTGTCGAGCGGCGTGAATTTCGGCATTGAGGCGGGGCGTCATGCCGCCCATTGCCCCCTTCCCCTGGATCGACGTCGTCATCATCCTCGCGCTCGTCGTGCTCAACGGCCTGTTCGCGATGAGCGAGCTGGCGATCGTCTCGTCGCGCGCCGCGCGGCTGGAGGCGCTTGCCCGCACCGGGCGGCAGGGAGCGCGCGTCGCGATCAGGCTGCGCGAGGATCCGGGCAAGTTCCTCTCCACCGTGCAGATCGGCATCACCCTGATCGCGATCCTGTCGGGCGCCTATTCGGGCGAAGCGCTGGGCGGGCCGGTGTCCGAACGGCTCGAATGGCTGGGGGTCAGCCATGAGAATGCCGGTCATCTCGGCTTCACGCTGGTCATCATCGTCACCACCTATGTTTCGCTGATCGTCGGCGAACTGGTTCCCAAGCAGTTCGCGCTGCGCACTCCGGAGCCGATCGCGGTGATCGCGGCCCGCCCGATGGCGTGGCTGGCGAAGGCGACCGCGCCGGTGGTCTGGCTGCTCGACAATACCAGCCTCACCATCTTCCGCCTGCTCGGCCTCAAGCGCGAGCGCGAGGATCATGTCACGGCGGAGGAGCTGCACCTCGTCGTCGCCGAGGCCTCCTCGGCGGGCGTGATCGAGGAGAATGAGCGCGCGATCATCTCGGGCGTGGTGCGGCTCGCCGATCGCCCGGTGCGCGAGATCATGAGCCCGCGCACCGAGATCGACTGGATCGATGCCGATGCCGCGCTCGAGGAGATCCGCGAGATCGTCGCCGAAACCCAGCATAGCCGCCTGCCGGTCGCCGAGGGGTCGGTGGACCGGATCATCGGCGTCGTCCGCCTGCGCGACCTGCTGGTGGCATTGCTGGAGGGCAAGGCGATCGACCTGCGCGCGATGACGCGCCCGGTCGCCTCGGTGCCCGACCGGATGGACGCGATGGACGCGCTGGCGGTGCTGCGCGACGCCGAGGTGCCGCTGGCGCTGGTCCATGACGAATATGGCCATCTCGACGGGCTGGTGACCCCCGGCGGACTGCTCGCCGCGATCGCCGGCGCCTTCGCCTCCGACCAAGAGGAGGGGCATGATCCGGCGCTGGTCGAGCGCGAGGATGGCAGCTTCCTCGTCTCCGGCACGCTGTCCGCCGATGCGATGGCGGAGAAGCTGTGCATCGAGCTGCCCGAGGATCGCGATTACGCGACGGCGGCCGGCTTCGCCCTCTCCGTACTCCGCCACATTCCCGAAACCGGCGAGCATTTCAGCTACGAGGCCTGGCGCTTCGAGATCGTCGACATGGACGGCCGCCGCGTCGACAAGCTGCTGGCCAGCGCCAGGGGCTGAGCGGCTTTCCCGCGTCGTCGCGGGGTGGGGTATCCCCGCCGCGTTGCGGCGGGGAAGGGCCTTTGCTCAGCCCAGCTTGCCGAACAGCGCCTCGAAGCCCGGCACGTCGTCGGCCGCGAGGTAGCGTGCCTGCTCCACCCAGCGATCGCGCACGATACGGCCCTTGAAGGCGCCCATCTGATCATCGATGCGCAGGACGTCGGCATCGGTCCATGCGGCGATCTGCTCGTAGCGGATCACACCGAGGCCGTTGAGCACCGCCTCCGCCTTGGGGCCGAGGCCCTTCATGCGGGTGAGCGGATCGGCCGGGCCATCGGCGGCGGGGACAGCCGGGATCGGCGGCGCGGCCACTTCCGACACCGGGATGCCCGGTGCGGCGGTCGGTTCGGGGAGCGGATCGGCGGCGGGCGAGAGTTCGGTCGCGGGGCGCACCATCGCGATGCCGTCGGCATCGGCCGGACCCTCGGGGCCGCGCCGGCCGGTGCGGGCCAGCACCAGCAGCAGGATCGCGAAGAGGATGACGCCGATGGCGATGATGACGATCGTGCTGTTGGTCATGGGGCTCCCCGGAGGATGATGCCGTCAACTTTGCCGTGGCGCGCGCGGGGAGGCAAGGCGAAGCGGGGCCGGGGGCGGCGAGAATCGCCGGGAACCGGCGAGGTCTGGTGTTTTCCCCGCGCATCGGTCAACATGCTCCCGGTCTTGCGTGCGAGGGTCCGATGGCGGTCGCTTCCTGGTTGCTGCTGCTGATCTCCCCAACGATGGCGAGCCCCCCGCCGGCCGACGACGCCATCGTGGTGATGGGCCGGAGGCTCGATCAGTGGGTGGGGACATTCGAGATTCGCGGCACGCACCGTCGCTGCACGACCAAAAGCTCGAGCGGCGATCCCGCCATCGACCGGGTGGGATGCCAGGCATTTTTGTCCTGCGCCGACCAATATCAGGCCGAGACCGATGCGAGCGACGAAAAGGGGATCGCTTCGGCGACGCGGCGCGCGCGGAAAGAGGGGCTGATCGCCGACATGCGCGCCTGCATCGCCGATCAGCGCATGGTCCTCTTGCGGCAGCTCGATGCGCATCGCGCCGAAGCGGTGGCGCAGTAACGCCGGTGGCGGCGGTGACCGCCTTGCTGGGCATGCTGCTGGCGACGCCCGCACCCGTAAGCGCCGAAACCGCGATGGCCACCTACGACAGGAGCGTGCGGGTCCATGTCGGCCGCCCGGCGGATTGCGCGGGGCACCCGGATGAAATCCTCGTATGCGGCATGGCTGTGCATCCGTCGCCCCGGCTCCCTCTGCGCGACGAGCGACCGGCGCGCGTCGCGCCATCGGACCGGCGCTCCGATTCCGCCGCCGCCTTCGAGCAACGGCTCGGATGCCGGATGGGCTGCGATCCGATCGAGTCGGCCGCGAAGGGCAAGCGGCTGGTCGAGATCATCATGGGCGACGATCCCGACACGCCCTGAACGACCCGCTACGCCGCGCGGGTCAGCCCTGCGCGACCTCCCGCCAGCCGATATCCCGGCGGCAGAAGCCGGTCGGGAAATCGAGCGCATCGACGGCGCGATAGGCGGCTGCCTGGGCCTCGGCGACGGTGGCCGCGCTCGCCGTGACCGCAAGCACGCGCCCACCGGCGGAGACCAGCCCCTGGGCATCGTTGCGCGTGCCGGCGTGGAAGACATGCGCGCCGTCTGTCTCGGCGGCGGCAATGCCGGCGATGGTGCCGCCGGTCTGCGGCGCATCGGGATAGCCCTTGGCTGCCATCACGACGGTCAGCGCCGCCTCGTCCTTCCAGCGCACCGGGCGCTCCGCCAGCGTGCCGGTGGCGGCGGCGTGGAGCAGGGGGAGCAGATCCTCGTCCAGGCGCAGCATCAGCACCTGGCATTCGGGATCGCCGAAGCGGACATTATATTCGATCAGCTGCGGGCCGGTCTCGGTCAGCATCAGGCCGGCGAACAGCACGCCGGTGAAGGGTGTGCCGGCCGCCGCCATGCCGGCGATCGAGGGGCGGACGATCTCCGCCATCACCTGGGCCTCCAGCGCGGGGGTCAGCACGCGGGCCGGGGAATAGGCGCCCATGCCGCCGGTGTTGGGGCCGGTGTCGCCGTCGCCGACGCGCTTGTGATCCTGGGCGGAGCCGAGCGGCAGCACCGTCTTGCCGTCCGACAGCGCGAAGAAGGAGACCTCCTCGCCCTCGAGGAACTGCTCGATCACCAGGCTGGCACCGGCCGCGCCGAAGCGGCCGCCGAGGATGTCGTCGATCGCGGCCTCGGCCTCGGCGGTGGTCGTCGCGATGATCACGCCCTTGCCGGCGGCGAGGCCATCGGCCTTGATCACCACCGGCACGCCGAAGCGCGGCAGGACCGCCTTGGCTTCGCTCGCGTCGGTGAAGGCGGCATAGCCGGCAGTCGGCACGCCGGCCCGGTCGCACAGCGCCTTGGTGAAGCCCTTGGAGCCCTCGAGCTGCGCCGCCGCCGCCGACGGGCCGAACACCGCGAAGCCGGCATCGCGCAGCTTGTCGGTGAGGCCGTCGACCAGCGGCTGCTCCGGCCCGACGACGACCAGATCGATCGCCGCCTCGCGGGCGAAGGAGAGGATCGCATCATGGTCGGACAGCGCCAGCGGCACCAGCGCGGCATGGTGGCCGATGCCGGGATTTCCGGGTGCGGCATAGAGTTTGGTCAGCGCCGGCGATTGCGCCAGCTTCCAGGCGAGCGCATGTTCACGGCCCCCCGAGCCCAACAACAGGACATTCATGGCCGACCCCTTCGCTCCATATGATGACGCCGCGCTCCTAGCCGAGGAGGCGCCGGGCGACAACGCACCTGCGCTGTCGGTGTCGGATCTGTCCGGCGCGCTCAAGCGGACGGTGGAGGATCGCTTCGGCCATGTCCGCGTGCGGGGTGAGATTTCCGGTTTCAAGCGACATGTGTCGGGCCATTGCTACCTCGCGCTGAAGGACGACAAGGCGGTGATCGACGGGGTGATCTGGAAGGGGCAGGCGGGATCGCTTCGCTTCCGGCCCGAGGATGGCGCCGAGGTGATCTGCACCGGCCGGCTCACCACCTATCCGGGGCGCTCCAAATATCAGATCATCATCGACCGGATGGAGTTGGCCGGGCAGGGCGCGCTGATGGCGCTGCTCGACAAGCGGCGCCGCGCGCTGGCCGCCGAAGGCCTGTTCGACGAGGACCGCAAGCGCGCGCTGCCCTTCATCCCGCGCGTGATCGGCGTGGTGACTTCGCCCACCGGCGCGGTGATTCGCGATATCCTCCACCGGCTGGCCGATCGCTTCCCGAGCCGGGTGATCGTGTGGGGCGTGCCGGTGCAGGGCGAGGGCGCGGCCGACAGGATCGCGGCGGCGGTCAATGGCTTCTCCGCCCTGCCCGCGGATGGCCCGGTGCCGCGCCCCGATCTCGTCATCGTCGCGCGCGGCGGCGGCTCGATCGAGGATCTGTGGGCGTTCAACGAGGAGGTGGTGGTCCGCGCCGTCGCCGGCTGCACGATCCCGATCATCTCGGCGGTCGGCCATGAGACCGACACCACGCTCTGCGATTTCGCCGCCGATCGCCGCGCGCCGACGCCGACCGCGGCTGCCGAGATGGCGGTGCCGGTGCGTGCCGATCTGCTCGCGCATATCGGCACGCTCGGCGGCCGGACGGGGGCGTATGCGCGCCGCTATCGGGAGCGCGCGCAGGAACGCTTTGCCGCCACCGCCCGCCGCCTGCCGACGCCGGACACGCTGCTCGGCCCACAGCGGCAGAAGCTCGACGATCTCGGCGATCGATTGCCGCGCGCGCTGTCCCGCCGGCTGGCGGTGGCGGGGGGGGAGCTGGCCCGGGCGGCCGGCGCGCTGCGCCCGCGCCTGCTCGCGGCGCGGGTCGAGAAGGAGCGGACGGCGCTCGATCGGGTCGGGCTGCGACCGCAGCTGGTGACGGCGCGAATCGCCGACGGCCGTGCCCGGCTCGATGCACTGTGGCGGGTCGCGCAGAGCCTCAACCCCGATCTCGTGCTCCAGCGCGGCTATGCCCGCGTCGAGGCGGACGGGCATGTCGTCGCCAGCGCCGCGCGCGCGCGCGAGGTCGGGGCGATGCGGCTGGTGTTCGCCGATGGTGGGGTCGATGTCGTCGCCACCGACACGCCGTCGCCGCGCACGAAGCCCAGGCCGGCGCCGGCCTCCGCGCCGGCCCCGGCATCTTCCCTTCAGCCGCGCCTGCTGTAGAGGGGGGACAGGAAGGAATATGCCCATGTTGATGTCGCAAAGCGATCGCGAGGCGCGGCTGCGCTATATGGCCAACAGCTTCCGCGTGCTGGTGCCCGGCGATCATGTCACCTGCGCGGTGTCCGGCGAGCGGATCCCGCTCGACCGTCTGCGCTACTGGAGCGTCGAGCGGCAGGAGCCCTATGCCTCGGCCGAACTGTCCGCGAAGGCCGAGTTCGCCACGCGATGAGGCCAGCCGGGCGCTGGGGACCGGGTGGTGCGCTGCTGCTCGCGCTCGGCGGTTGCGTCGCGCCGCCGCATGGCGCTGCACCGCTGTCCCGGCCGGTGGTGCCCGGGACCGCGCCCGCGCCCGAACTGCGTCCCGGTGTCGCGCTGCCGGCCTCGCCCGGCCCATCGGCCGGTTTTGCGTTCACCGGCACGATGCGCCAGGGTGGGATGCTGATCGGCATCGCGCCGCGGGGCACCGTGTCGCTCACCCTCGATGGGGCCGATGTACCGATGGCGGGCGACGGGCGCTTCCTGATCGCCTTCGGCCGTGACCATGGGCCGGCTGCGACGCTGATCGCCGCGCGCGCGGACGGCGCGCGCGTCACCGATCATCTGGTGATCGCGCCCGGCACCTATCGGATCGAGGCGCTGCCGATCCCCAAATATCAGCAGCCCGAGGCCGAATTCCTCAAGATCCGCGCCGGCGAACTCGCCCAGATCAAAGCTGCGCGCGAGACTGCGGAGACGGTGCGGAGCGACGGCTGGCGGCAGGCGTTCCTGTGGCCGGCGAACGGCCGCATCTCTGGTGCCTTCGGTGCCCAGCGCGTCTATAATGGCGAGAAGGGCAGTTTCCATTCGGGTGAGGACATCGCCGTGCCGACCGGCACCCCGGTGCGTGCGCCGGCCGACGGCGTGGTGATCCTCGCCGCCACCGGCGCCCCCTTCACGCTGGAGGGGCATCTGCTGATGGTCGCCCACGGCATGGGCCTGGACAGTGCCTTCCTGCATCTCAGCCACATCGACGTGAAGGTCGGCGATGTGGTGCGCCAGGGCCAGGTGATCGGCGAGAGCGGCATGACCGGCCGCGCCACCGGCCCGCATCTCCACTGGGCGCTCACCTGGCGCGGCGAGCGAATCGATCCCAAGCTGGTGGCGCCGGCGATGGAGGAATTGGCCACATCGCCGAAGTGAGGCCGCTGCTCAGCCGACCCGGCGCACGCGGACGCCCGGCGCGCGGGATACGCTGAGAATATAGCTGCCGAGCGAGGCGCGCTTGATCACCACCGGATCGCCGGAACGCGGCGAGCGCGACAGGTTATTGGTATCGATCTGCTGCCACACGGCGCCATCCTGCAAGTGGAAGGTCCACTGATCGCTGGCATCGGACTGCGCCGATGCGATGACGCCGTCGATCTGGTTGACGGCTGGCATGGATGCTCCGTGACTACGGAAGATCGAAAGGTCTGGCAGGCCGAAGCCGAACAACGAACGGTTGGTCTTCTCGATCTCCTGCCGATCGACGACGATGATATCCGCCTTCTTTTCCGCCGTCAGCAGTTGGTCGGCCGCCTGATCGTAGCAGGCAAGCCGGGAGGGACTGTCCACGATCGCCTTGCAGCGGGCCAGTTCTTTCACGGGCGCGACTTCGGCGGCGGGCGGCATGTTCGGCTGGCGGGCACCAGCTGCGCTGCAGAGCAGCAGTGCCATGCCGTTGCACATCAGCAACACAGCTCTCATCTCGAATGCCTCCCGTTTCCAGCTTGGCGCCATATCCAGTGCAAAACTGCGGATTTGTCCAGCGGGCAGTGGCACTGTGTCTCATTTGCTACAGCAGAATTTCAACGGTTTGCGACTGCGAATAAAATCTTGCGACAATGTTTCCCTCCCGCATAACTGTTGCACAGACGGTCAACCAAAACGCCCATGGGGAAAATGAGGCGTGATCGCGTAACCAAGGGGACGTCACCTATGTCACTCGATTTCCGCGGGCGCCTGCTTGCGTCTACCATCGTCGCCGGTTCGGCGCTCATCTCGGCCCCGGCCTTCGCCCAGGCTGCTCCTGCCGCGACCGATGCTCCGCCGGTTGCCGCCTCCAGCACGATCAGCAGCGCGCCTGCCGCCGCTGCCGCTCCGACATCGGGTGGCGAGATCGTCGTCACCGGTTCGCGCATCTCCAACCCGAACCTGACGTCGATGACGCCGGTCACCGCGGTGAGCTCGGCTGAAATCAAGTCGCAGGGCAATGTTCGCATCGAAGACATGCTGAACTCGCTGCCGCAGGTGTTCGCAAGCGAGGGCTCGACCGACGCCAACGGCGCATCGGGCATTGCGACCGTCGATCTTCGCGATCTCGGCACCTCGCGCACGCTCGTCCTGATCAACGGCCGCCGTCTCGGCGCTGGCGACCCGACCGACATCGCATCGGATCTCAACTTCATTCCGGGCTCGCTGATCAAGCGCATCGACGTGCTGACCGGCGGCGCCTCGGCGACCTACGGTTCGGACGCGCTCGCGGGCGTCGTCAACTTCGTCCTCAATACCGATTTCGAAGGTTTTCAGCTCGACGCGCAGAACTCCTTCTATAATCACGACAACAACTACAACAACGCCGACTATAATGGTGATCTTGCAGCGCGCGGCTTCACTCCGCCCAAGGGCATGACCACGGACGGATCGATCAAGACCGTGACCGCCACCTTTGGTGCGGGCATGGATGATGGCCGTGGCCATGTCACGGGCTATGCCAGCTGGCGCAAGGTGAACGCGATCACCCAGGGTGATCGCGATTACAGCTATTGCGGCTTTTCTGCCGAAACCTCGGGCGGTAGCCCGTACCACACCTGCGGTGGTTCCTCGACCTCGGCTTACGGCCGTTTCCGTCGCACCGTGCAGACCGGCACCACCATCACCGGTGCGCCGATCTACAGCCCGACCGGTGCCAGCTTCACCGCCAACCCCGCCGCGACGTCGACGGTCCCGGGTGGTTTCGGCACCTACAGCTCCGCGCGCGACGGCTATAATTTCAACCCGGTCAACTATTTCCAGCGTCCCGACACGCGCGTGACCGCGGGCCTGTTTGCCAATTATGACGTGAGCGACGCGTTCAAGCCGTACATGGAATTCATGTTCATGGACGATCACACCGAGGCGCAGATCGCCGCGTCGGGTGCGTTCTATGGCACCGACTTCCTCGTGAACTGCGACAACCCGCTGCTCACCTCGGGCCAGGCTTCGCAGCTTTGCGGATCCAACGCCGGCACCTCGACCCTCCAGTCGCTCTACATCGGCCGTCGTAACGTCGAGGGCGGTGGCCGCGTCGACGATCTGCGCCACACCGACTACCGTGCCGTGCTGGGCGCCAAGGGCGAAATCGCCAAGGGCATCACCTACGATGTCTATGGCCAATATTGGAAGTCGCTCCTCAGCGAGGAGTATAAGAACGACTTTTCGCGCGTTCGCCTGAATCGCGCTCTCGACGTCGTCAACGTCAATGGCGTGGCGACCTGCCAGTCGGTGGTGAACAACACCGATCCGAATTGCGTTCCCTACAACATCTTCTCGACTGGCGGCGTCACGCAGGCGGCACTCAACTATCTGCAGACTCCGGGCTTCCAGAGCGGCAGCAACACCGAATATGTCGCCAGCGGCACCATCTCGGTCGATTTCGGCCAATATGGTCTTCAGTCGCCTTGGGCGAACAGCGGTGTTCAGGCCGTGTTCGGCGGCGAGTATCGCAAGGAGAGCATCGCGCTCAACCGTGACGCGGAATTCCTGACGGGCGATCTCGCCGGCCAGGGCACGCCATTCGGTCTGCCTGATGTCAGCGGCAGCTATGACGTGAAGGAAGGCTTCACCGAATTCTCGCTGCCGGTCGTGAACGACAAGCCGCTGATCGAGACGCTCGCTTTCGACGCTGCCTATCGCTACTCGTCCTACAGCCTCCAGGGTACGACCAACACGTACAAGATCTCGGGCGAATATGCCCCGATCAAGCAGATCCGCTTCCGCGCGGGCTACAGCCGTGCGGTTCGTGCGCCGAACACGATCGAGCTTTTCGCAGCACCGTCCGTGGTCCTCTTCAGCGGTCAAGACCCCTGCGCCGGCGCTAGCCCCTCTGCCAGCCTCGCCGCATGTCAGCTCTCTGGCGTGACGGCGTCTGAATATGGCAACATCGATGACAATGCGGCCAATCAGTACAACCAGCAGACGTCCGGCAATGCCAACCTGAAGCCCGAAAAGAGCGACACGATCACCGCCGGTGTCGTGCTCAACCCGATCCGTAACCTGACCATGTCCGCTGACTTTTACAGCATCAAGGTCAAGAACGAGATCGGCACGATGGGTGCCCAGTATATCCTCAACCAGTGCACCGCGGGCGATACCTCGGTGTGTGGCCTGATCCATCGCGGTGGTGATGGTTCGCTGTGGACGGGTGCCAGCTACGTCGCCAACCCGACGCTGAACCTCGGTTCTGAGAAGACCCGTGGTGTGGACGTGGCCGTCAACTATAAGGTCAATGTCTTCTCGCACTCCTCGATCAGCTTCTCGCTGAACGGCACCTATCTCGATCAGTTCAAGATCCTCCCGGTTCCGGGCGGCACGAGCTATGATTGCGCTGGCGCATTCGGCTTCAGCTACTGCGGCACGCCGCTGCCCAAGTGGCGCCACACCGCTCGCCTGACGTACCAGATCAACGATGCGATCGGGATCCAGGGTGCATGGCGCTTCTTCAGCGGCACCACCAACGACGAGATCAAGATCGATCATCTCGCCGTCTGCGTCGATGGTACTGCGAACCCGGATGGCTGCGTCAACAAGGCCGTCTCGAAGATCAAGCCGCAGAGCTACTTCGATCTGTCGGTGGTCTCGCGGATCGGTGACAACTACACCCTCCGTGTCGGTGCGCAGAATCTGTTGGACAAGGATCCGCCGATCCTCGACTCCAATTATTCGAACAACGGTTCGAACACCTACGCTCAGGTCTATGACTCGCTCGGTCGCTACATCTACGCGGCGATCCAGCTGAACTTCTGATCTCGATCGGAAGCTGATATCGGGGGATGGCGCGTCGAAAGATGCGCCATCCCTTTTTATTTGCGAAGCGAGTATTGGGCGAAATGAACCCGGATCTTCACCGTGCGACCGACGCCGCACTCGCCCGGGGGCAGGTGATGCAGGCCGTGGCGCTCCTTGAAGAGGGATTGCTCACGGCGCCCGGCGATTTCGCGGGTTGGATGAAACTGGCGGCACTGCGGCGACGCACCGGCCAGATGCCCAGCGCTCTCGATGCGGTCAATGCGGCGCTCGCCGCGCGTCCGAATGATTTCGTGGGATTGCTTCTCAAAGGCAGTCTGCATGAGCAACTCGGGGATGCAGATCGCGCTGCGGAAATCTATCGAGCGGTAGTTTTTCACGGCAGAGCCGAAGTGCAATTGCCCGCGGCAATGAAAGCGCAACTCCAAAGAATTAACGTTTTTTTGGAGCGCCATAGAGCCAATGTCGAATCGCGGCTTGCTCTCACTGATACACTCGATGACGCCCACCGCATGCGAGCGCGTCGTTTCGCCGACAATGTCCTAGACCGGCGGCCGGCCTATCATCAGGAGCCGACGCATTATCGTTATCCCGGCCTTTCCGATATCGAGTTCTTCGATACGAATCACGGCGAATTGCGCGATCGGCTACGGCGCGCTTTCCCCGACATCCTCGCCGAATTTCATGCGCTCGCGGTCGCCCATGCCGATCGGCAGCGTCCGTATGTGGATCTTGCGCCAGGGCAGCCTGCCGCGCAATGGTCGGCTCTCAACCGTTCGACGGACTGGAATGCGTTCCATCTCATCCGTTACGGCGATCATGATCCGGTGAATGCGGCTGCCTGCCCGCGGACGATCGCCGCCTTTGCGGGCCAGGAGCAGGCGGTCATTCCGGGGCTCGGCCCTAACCTCATGTTCTCGCTGCTTGCGCCGCACACTCATATCCCAAGCCACCACGGCGTGGCGAACTTCCGCGTCGTTTGCCACCTGCCGTTGATCATTCCTCCCGGCTGCCGCTTTAGAGTCGGCGGGGACACCCGTGAGTGGCAAGCTGGTGAGCCATGGATATTCGACGATACCATCGAGCACGAAGCGTGGAACGACAGTAATGAACTTAGGGTCGTCTTGATCGGCGACCTCTGGCGCCCTGAGCTGGATGATCAGGATCGTGCGATCGTCCAGGATTTGATGCAAGCTCAGGCCACGGGAAGAAATTTGGGCGGACTGTGATTGCGATCGATATTTACTCATCATCTGGTCATGAACAGGTTTGGCCTGCTAAGATGGCACTTCCCAATGCTGGAAAAAAATGAGTGGGTCTCTCATCAGGGCAGGAGTTTGTGAAATGAAGCTCGCTGATGTCATATTTGCATGTGCATTGTTGTCCATCCCGGTCGCTGCTCTTGCGGATGACGCTGTAACGCCGGTCGCCTCCCCCGCTATTCCGGCAACCAAGGACGCGAAAGATCCCAACCGGATCATCTGCAAGACCGAGGATCAGATCGGATCGAGAATTGCTACGACCAAGGTCTGCCTGACCGCCGCACAATGGCGTGATCGCGCGTTTCATGCCGGGCAATGGGCAGAGCATCAGGAGACTTACAATAGCCAGCCTAACGGCCGGTAGGTTCAGGCGTAGCCGAGGCGTTCGATCCACGGCTTGAGGATCGGTTCGACAGTGGCGAGTTGGCGTTCGTAACGACGCCAACCGCCGGAGCCATCATAGAGCCCCTTGCGGACCTGGGTGGTGCTGGCGGTCGATACGCCTCGCCGGTTGGCGGTGCGGTCGAAGCGGCGCAATTCCTCCTCCCAAGGCACGCCGAGGAAGCTGCACAGAGCCTGCGTGGTCGCATCGAAATCGCGGACCAGCAGCTCGTAGCGCAGTTCGAAGGCATTGATTGGGAGGGTTGCGAGAGACCGTTCGATAACCCGCTGAGTCAGCGCATAGTGTTTCGCAGTGCTTTCCAGCGTGGCGAAGGCCATGGTGCCAGCATTGAAGGCAAAGCTCGTGTGGAAACAGCTCCACACGACGTCACGCGGATCGCGACGCATGATTACCGTCTTGGCGTCAGGAAACAGCTTGGCGATGATTGGCAGCCGGCCGCCTTTGAACGGGTCCATGTCGACGAACAGTTTGCCGGTCAGCGATTCCCTGGCCGCTTCCGTGGCGTGGGTCCAATAGGCTTCGCGGAAGACTGCGAGTTGTTCTTCGGGTAGCGAGGCGAAGCGCGATAGGCCGTCGGTATCCTCTTGATAGGCGCGATCAACCATACCCAGCGTCCGCCGTTCCTCGATCGCAACCGCTCCCGGCAACGTCGCCAGGATATTCTCGGCAAGTGTCGTGCCTGAACGCGGGTAGCCGGTTAGGAAGACATGGATTGCGGCAGGGCCAGTCGACGTCGGCGTGCCGCGCCAGAGCGCCGGATCCGCTGCTTCCAGAGAATCGCCAGTTTTCTGAGCCGCGTCCAGCGCGTCGTGATGATTTTTGCCCAAACGTGCGCTGTTCTCGGTGTGGAACAGGGTCTGCGCGGCGGCATATGTCAGATAGGCGTCGTCATAGCGGCCAGCCCCTTCATACGCATCGCCCAGCAGGGTGCGGGTGCTGACCAATATCTCGCGATCGTCCAAGCTGCCAATGGTCACGGGTTCGAGCAGGGCGATGGCGTCGACGAAACGTTTTTCCTCTATTGCCACCAGCGCGAGTGCATTGTGAGCGGTGACATTGCCCGGATCAAGCCGCAGCGCCTGCGTCGCATGGTGCGTTGCGCTTTCCCGGTCGCCGCGTCGGGCAAGGCTCGCGCCGAGCGAAGCATGGGCGGCGGCATTGCCCGGCTCAAGCTCGATGGCACGACGAAAATCGTCCGCCGCATCGGCCAACGCACCGCCGCGCTCGAAGGTCGAGCCGCGCTCGAACCAAGCAGCGGCATAGCTGGCGTCCAGTTCGATGGCGCGCTGGAACGATTCGACTGCCGAGCGCAATCCGCCCGCTTTGCGTAGAACGACGCCCAGCGCAAGATGGAGCGAGGGGTCGGTGGGCCATGTCGCGAGAGCATCGCGGATCACAGCCTCGGCTTCTTCGAGGCGACCATCCTCCTCATGGCGCCATGCCACCAGATTGAACACCAATGGTTGACGGATGCCCTTCGCTAGCGCGCGTGATGCCAAGGCGGCGGCCGATGGAAGGTCTTCGCGGTCCAGAGCGCGTTCGATTTCGGCGATTTCGTCCAGCATAAATCCTCTCTAGCGGCTCGCCAGTGCCGATCCAAGGGCCTTGCTCTTGTCCTGAAGCCGCATTTTGCTAGGCAAAAGATATGAACGAACGCCGCCAGATCGAACGACGATTGGCCGATCCGAGGCCATTATCGGTATCGGCGCTGGCCGATCTCTCTCTTGATGCCCTCGACCATGGGCTTTTCGAGGCGATCACGGCTCGGATCACGCAAGCGATTGCTGCTGGTGCCAAGGACGCACGGCTATACCAGATCCTCGGATTGGCGCGCCGGGGGGTTCTGGACGGACGGGGGGCAGTGGCGGCATTCGAGCATGCCGTTCGTCTTGCGCCGAAGGATGCGCTCGTCGCCCATGGCCTCGCACGGTCGACTTGGGAAGCGGGGATCCCGGCAACGGCTTTCTATGACAGGGCTCTCAGGCTGGCGCCGACGGATGCGAGCATGCTGGTCGGCCGGGCGGCCGCCCTCGTCGCCGAACAACGTGGAAACGATGCGATCGCTGCGATGACCAGCATATTGGAGGAAAATCCCGGTTGGCACGAAGGTCATGCGGCGTATGCACGGATTCATGCCGCTTCGAGGATGACGGGTGACGGGACCGCCACGGTTCGGGCAGCGCTGGCGCGTTATCCGGGCGATCCTTCGTTATGGCGGCTTCTGCTGAGCATGCTGCTTGATGCACGTCGGTATGTCGAGGCAACCGAGATGGCGCGTGCTGCCAGCTCCCGGCTGGGCGAACAGCAGGAATGGCGCCGGGTCGAGGCGATTGGGCTCAGTGAGGCTGGCGAAGCGGAGGCCGCGCAGCGCTTGTTCGATCGGCTTACTCTCACTAACTCCGCTGCGGGGCTTATCCGTCCGCTTCGCAATCTCATTCGCATGGGGCGCTTCGATGAGGCGACTGCCATGGCCGAGCGGGCCTTTCCGATGCAGGAGGAGGTCATACTCTGGCCCTATCGCAGCCTGCTTTGGCGGTTAGTCGAGGATGATCGGTGGCACTGGCTTGAGGGCAATCCCAGGCTGGTCGGCGTGTATGATCTGGGTCTGTCCGCCCAGGAGATCGCCGCATTGGCAGATATGCTGCGGGCGCTGCATCGTCGCTCAGGCGAATTTCTCGATCAGTCGGTGCGCGGCGGCACCCAGACCGACGGCAACCTCCTCGCCCGCGCCGAACCGGAGATCCGCCAGCTCCGCGATGTGCTGCTGGAAGCGGTGTCGGCCCATATCGCGCAGCTACCGCCAGCAGTTGTGGGACATCCAACGCTGATCGACCCGCGAGCGCCGGTGAGAATTGCGGGCGCATGGTCGGTCCGCCTTTCGGGTGCTGGTTTCCATGTCGACCATGTTCATCCGCAGGGCTG
This sequence comes from Sphingomonas abietis, assembly GCF_027625475.1. Taxonomy (NCBI): domain Bacteria; kingdom Pseudomonadati; phylum Pseudomonadota; class Alphaproteobacteria; order Sphingomonadales; family Sphingomonadaceae; genus Sphingomonas; species Sphingomonas abietis. The sequence goes on along the minus strand of NZ_CP115174.1, from coordinate 4,224,386 downwards.
GCTCAGTTCGGCATTTTACGTCGCCCTGCCCAATGGCACGAACCAAGCGAGCCAAGAGGGTTGGCTCGCCTTTGGCGAGTGCCGAGATATCCTGCCGACACTCGATGGTTTCCGTCAGGTCGAACCCGCAGCTGGACGACTGGTCTTGTTCCCATCCACGATGTGGCACGGAACGCGCCCTTTTCCGGCGGGCGAACGCATGACGGTCGCGTTCGACATCGCTCGCCCCTGATCAATCAGCCTACCGCCAGCTTCAGCGCCCCGTCGCCCTCGTCGACGTTCACCAGCGATCCGTCCGGCACCTCGCCTTGCAGGATCATCTCGGCGAGCGGATCCTGGAGGTAGCGCTGCACCGCGCGTTTCAGCGGGCGTGCGCCATAGACCGGATCATAGCCGACCCGGCCCAGCCAGGCGCGGGCCGCATCGGTGAGGCTGAGCGCGATCTTGCGATCCTTGAGCAGCTTCTGGATGCGCGCCACCTGGATGTCGACGATCGGCGCCATGTGCGCCGCGCCGAGCCGGTGGAACAGGATGATCTCGTCGAGCCGGTTGAGGAATTCCGGCCGGAAGTGCGAGCGGACGATCTCCATCACCTGCGGCTCGACGTCGGCGACCGGCTGGTCCTCGCCCAGCGAGGTGAGGAATTGCGAGCCGAGGTTCGAGGTCAGGATGATCAAAGTGTTGGTGAAATCCACCGTGCGGCCCTGGCCGTCGGTCAGGCGGCCATCGTCGAGCACCTGGAGCAGGATGTTGAAGACGTCGGGATGCGCCTTCTCCACCTCGTCGAACAGCACCACCTGATAGGGCCGGCGCCGCACCGCTTCGGTCAGCGCGCCGCCCTCGTCATAGCCGACATAGCCCGGCGGCGCGCCGATCAGCCGCGAGACGCTGTGCTTCTCCATATATTCGGACATGTCGAGGCGGACCATCGCGCTGTCGTCGTCGAACAGGAAGCCGGCCAGCGCCTTGGTCAGTTCGGTCTTGCCGACCCCGGTCGGCCCGAGGAACAGGAAGGAGCCGAGCGGCCGGTTGGGATCCTGCAGGCCGGCGCGGGCGCGGCGGATGGCGCGGGACACCGCGACCACCGCCTCGGACTGGCCGATCACGCGCCGGCCGACGATCTCCTCCATCTTGAGCAGCTTGTCGCGCTCGCCCTCCAGCATCCGCTCCATCGGGATGCCCGTCCAGCGCGCGACGATCGCGGCGATGTCTTCCGACGTCACCTCCTCGCGCAGCATCGCGCCCTGCGAGGCCTGCTCGGCGTCGCTCAGCTGCTTTTCCAGCGTCGGGATGACGCCGTAGGAGAGCTCGCCCGCCTTGCCGAGATCGCCGGAACGCTGCGCCTGCTCGAGCTGGAGGCGCGCGGCGTCGAGCTGCTCCTTGATCTTGGCCTGGCCGGCGATCTTCTCCTTCTCGGCCTGCCAGCGCTGGGTGAGGGCGTGCGATTCCTCCTCCAGCCGGGCCAGATCATATTCGAGGCTGCCGAGCCGGTCGGCGCTCGCCTTGTCGGTCTCGCGCCGCAGCGCCTCGCGCTCGATCTTGAGCTGGATGATGCGGCGATCGAGCGTCTCGATCTCCTCGGGCTTGCTCTCCACCTCCATGCGCAGCCGCGAGGCGGCCTCGTCCATCAGGTCGATCGCCTTGTCGGGCAGGAAGCGATCGGTGATGTAGCGGTTGGAGAGCGTGGCCGCCGCCACGATCGCGCCGTCGGTGATCCGCACGCCATGGTGCAGCTCATATTTCTCCTTGAGCCCGCGCAGGATCGAGATGGTGTCTTCCACCGTGGGCTCGCCGACGAACACCGGCTGGAAGCGCCGCTGGAGCGCCGGATCCTTCTCGACATATTTGCGATATTCGTCGAGCGTGGTGGCGCCGATGCAGTGCAGCTCGCCGCGCGCCAGCGCGGGCTTGAGCAGGTTGCCGGCATCCATCGCGCCATCGCCCTTGCCCGCGCCGATCAGCGTGTGCATCTCGTCGATGAACAGGATGATCTGGCCTTCCGCGCCCTTTACCTCGTCGAGCACGCCCTTCAGCCGCTCCTCGAACTCGCCGCGATATTTGGCGCCGGCGATCAGGCTGCCCATGTCGAGCGCCATCAGCTGGCGGTCCTTGAGCGTATCGGGCACGTCGCCATTGGCGATGCGCAGCGCGAGCCCTTCCGCGATCGCGGTCTTGCCGACGCCGGGATCGCCGATCAGCACGGGATTGTTCTTGGTGCGCCGGGCGAGAATCTGGATGGTGCGGCGAATCTCCTCGTCGCGGCCGATCACCGGATCGAGCTTGCCGGCCCGCGCCGCCTCGGTGAGGTCGCGGGCGAACTTCTTGAGCGCGTCATAGCGATCCTCGGCCGAGGCGGTGTCGGCGGAGCGGCCGCCGCGCAGATCGTTGATCGCGGCGTTGAGCGCGTCGGCCTTCACGCCTGCCGTCGCCAGGGCCTTGCCGGCTGCGGTGGCGGCGGCGAGCACGCAGGCGAGCAGCAGGCGCTCGACGGTGACGAAGCTGTCGCCCGCCTTCTTGGCGATCTGCTCGGCCTGGTCGAGCAGGCGCACGGTGTCGTTGTCGAGCTGGGGGGATTGCTGCGCGCCGCCGCCCGAGACGGCCGGGATCTTCGCGAGCGCCGCGTCGGTCTCGCGCAACGCGACCTTGGCGTCGCCGCCGGCCTTGGCGATCAGGCCGGAGGCCATGCCCTGCTCATCCTCGAGCAGCGCCTTCAGGAGATGCTCGGGCGCGATGCGCTGGTGGTTCATGCGGATCGCGACGGTCTGCGCGGACTGGAGGAAGCCCTTGGCGCGATCGGTGAATTTTTCGAGGTCCAATGCAAGCTCCCCTAAAGAGTGGTCCGCCGCGATATGGTGTGACTTATATGCAACACAAGAGGCTATCGCGAGATTTGGGCGTCGTCGCGGTCGAGCCGCTCCAGCAATGCATCCATCTTCTCGTGCAGGCGCATGATCTCGATCTCGGCGCGCAGATTGACCTCGTAATCGTGGCTGGCGGCGACCCGATCGCGGTCGCCCTGGCGGTTCTGGCTCATCATGATCACCGGTGCCTGGATCGCGGCGAGCATCGAGAGCATCAGGTTGAGGAAGATATAGGGGTAGGGATCGAAGGCGAGGTTCCAATGGGAGAGGATGTCGCTGTTGAGCAGCATCCAGCCGAACAGGATGACGCCAAAGCTGATGATGAAGCCCCATGATCCGCCGATCGCCGCCACCTGGTCGGCCAGCCGATCGCCGAAGCTCGCCTGCGCCTCCTCGATCTCGACCGAATCCTGGCTGATCGGCCGCCGCTCCTTGAAGCTTTCGAGAACCTTGCGTTCCTCGGCGTCGAGGCTGAGGGGATCCTTGGCGAGATAGCGGCGGGCAAGCTCGGGCAATGAAAGATGGCGAAGGGCCATGAGCGACTCCTGAAAACGGATGGGCAAGGGACTGCGCCAAACCACGCCCGCCGCCAAGCCGTTGCGGTGCGTGGGGACGGCCCTATGCTGCGATCATCCCCTGCCGAGGTATGAATCCTGATGCGCCTTGCGATTTCCGCGCTTTTGCTTGCTTCCGCCCTCTCGCCGCTCTCCGCCGCGCCGCTCGCCAAGCCGGTGCCGCTGCCCGAACTGGCCGCGCGCGTGTCGCTTCCCTATCAGGAGTTCACGCTGGCCAATGGCTTGCGGGTGATCGTCTCGACCGATCGCAAGGCGCCGGTGGTGGCGGTGTCGGTCTGGTATCATGCCGGCTCCAAGGACGAGCCCGCCGGCAAGACCGGCTTCGCCCACCTGTTCGAGCATCTGATGTTCAACGGATCGGAGAATGCGCCGGGCGACTTCTTCAAGCCGCTCGAGAGCGTCGGCGCGACCGACTATAACGGCACCACCAGCTTCGATCGCACCAACTTCTTCGAGACGGTGCCGACCGCGGCGCTGCCATTGGCCCTGTTCCTCGAGAGCGATCGCATGGGCCATCTGCTCGGCGCGGTCGGGCAGGCGACGCTCGATCGCCAGCGCGGCGTGGTTCAGAACGAGAAGAGGCAGGACGACAATCAGCCCTATGGTCTGGTCCAATATGCCGAACAGCAGGCGCTGTTCCCGGATGGCCATCCCTATCAGCACACCACGATCGGCTCGATGGCGGATCTCGATCATGCCAGCCTCGGCGACGTGCGCGAGTGGTTTCGCGGCCATTATGGCCCCAACAATGCGGTGCTGGCGCTGAGCGGCGATATCGACGCCGCCACCGCCCGGCCGCTGGTCGAGAAATATTTCGGCGATATCGCCCGCGGGCCGCAGCCGACGCCGACGCTCGCCGCGGTGCCGACCTTGCCGGCGCGCAAGGACGAGACGATCCACGACCAGGTGGCGACGACCCGGCTGTATCGCGCCTGGGCGATCCCCGGCCTCGCCGATCCCGATATCGTGCCGCTCGACATCGCCTCGTCGGTGCTCGGCGGCCTCGCCAGTTCGCGCCTCGACAACGCGCTGATCCGCAAGGAGGGGCTGGCGGTGTCGGTCAGCGCCGGCGTCGAGCCGCTCGAGCGGGTCAGCCAGTTCGAGGTGCAGGTGGATGTGAAGCCCGGCGTCGATCCCCAGCTGGTCGGCCGGCGGCTCGATGCGATCATCGCCGATCTGGTCGCGCACGGGCCGACGGCGGACGAGATCCAGCGCGCCGTGACGCAGGAGATCGCCGGTCGCATCTTCGGGCTGGAGAAGGTCGGCGGCCTGTCCGGCCGCGCGGCGGTGCTGGCGCAGGGCGCGGTCTATACCGGCGATCCGGGCTTCTACCAGAAGCAGCTGGCGCAATATGCCCAGGCGACCCCGGCCAGCGTGACCGCCGCATTGCAGAAATGGCTGACCCGCCCGGTCTACGCGCTCACCGTCGCACCGGGGCCGCGCGCGCCCTATGAGGAGGCGAAGGCCGGGCAGGCGGCGACCAAGCCGATTGCCGGCACCAAGGAGGTCGCCGCGAGCGGCGATGCCCCCGTCATGGGGCCGAAGCGGGTGGCGCCGCCGGTCGGCGACATCTCCAACCTCACCTATCCGGCGATCACCCGCACCACGCTCTCCAACGGTGTGAAGCTGGTCTATGCCCAGCGCACCGGCCTGCCGCTGACCAGCCTCGCCATCACCTTCGACGGCGGCTTTTCGGCCGATCCCAAGGCGGCACTGGGCACCGGATCGCTGATGCTGAGCCTGCTCGACGAAGGCACCACGACCCGCTCCTCGGCCGAGATCGCCTCCGATCAGGAGCATCTCGGGTCGCGGATCGCCGCCGGCGGCTCGATGGACCGCGCCGAGATCGATCTGGTCGTCGTCACCCCCAATCTCGCGCCGGGCATGGATCTGCTCGCCGACGTGACCCTCAACCCGACCTTCGCGGATATCCAGCGGGTGAAGGGCGAGCAGCTCGCCGGCATCCAGTCCCAGCTCTCCGATCCGGAAGGGCTGGCCGGGCGGATGCTGCCGGGGCTGATCTATGGTGCCGGCCACCCCTATGCGGTGCCGGGCGGCGGCCTGGGCGATCCGGCGGCGGTGGCGAAGCTCACCAAGGCCGATCTCGTCGCCTACAAGAATCGCTGGCTGCGGCCGACGGACAGCAGCATCTTCATCGTGTCCGATCTGCCGCTCGCCACCATCCAGCCGATGCTGGAGGCGCGCTTCGCGGGCTGGAAGGCGGTCGGCCCGGCGGGCACCAAGGCGCTGGATACGCCGGTGCCGGCGCCCCGGCCGCGCATCGTGCTGGTCGATCGCCCCGGTTCTCCGCAATCGGTGATCGAGGCGGGCGAGGTGCTGACCGCCAAGGGCACCGACGAGCTGCTGCCGCTGATCGCCGCCAACGATGCGCTGGGCGGCAGCTTCCTGTCGCGTCTCAACATGGACATCCGCGAGACCAAGGCCTGGTCCTATGGCGTCTCGTCGGGGATTTCGCGCTATGCCGGGCGGATCCCCTATCTGGTCGCGGCGCCGGTACAGACCGACAAGACCGGGCCTGCCATCCAGGCGATGCTGGGCGACATGAAGGCGTTTCTGACCACCCAGCCCATCACCGACGAGGAGCGCGAACGCACCGTGGAGCGCAGCGTCCGTCAGCTGCCGGGCAGCTTCGAGACCGGCAACGAGCTGCTCGACGCGATGCAGCGCAACGATCTGCTCCAGCGGCCCGACGATTATTACGCGCACATCGCCGACACCTATCGCGCGCTGACCACCGCCGAGCTCAATGCGGTGGCGCGGGCGGATATCAAGCCGGAGCAGCTCGTCTGGGTGGTGGTGGGCGATGCCGCCAAGGTGAAACCGCAGCTCGATACGCTCGGGCTGCCGGTGGAGGTGGTCAAGGCGGCGCCGGCAAAGTAGACAGGCGCGCAGTGAGCGTGATCAAGCTGACGTAAACGGAAGGATGGCAAGATGGCAGATATCGACGGTCAGTGGGACAGCGTGGCCCAGTCTCCGATGGGGGAGCAGGTTTCGGTGCTGACCCTCACCAGCAAGCCCGATGGCAGCTTCGCGGGCACCAACAGCGGCCCGATGGGGTCGCTCGACGTCACCGACGGCCAGGTCTCCGGCGATCTGGTGACCTTCAAGATGGAGCTGAAGGTGCCCTTCCCGATGATGCTGACGGTCGAGGGGCGTCTGGACGGCGATACGATGGAAGGCACGATCGACACTGGCGCCTTCGGCAAATTCCCGGTCAAGGCGACGCGCAAGGCGTGATCCTCGTCCTCCCCGAGCCCAGGCTCGGGGAGGATGGTTCCTACAGCGTGACCCGCGTCACATGGCCCATCTTGCGGCCCGGGCGCACGCTCTTGCCGTAGAGATGCAGGTGGGCGTCGCGCTCGGCGAGGATCGCCGGCCAGCGATCGGCCTGTGCGCCGATCAGATTCTCCATCGCCACGCGGCGGCCGGTCAGCGCGGTCGATCCCAGCGGCAGGCCGCAGATCGCGCGGATATGATTCTCGAACTGCGAGGTGGTGGCACCCTCGATGGTCCAGTGGCCGCTATTGTGGACCCGCGGCGCCATCTCGTTGAAGATCGGGCCGTGCGCGCCGGCGAACCATTCCACCGCCAGCACGCCGACATAATCGAGCGCATCCGCCAGTCGCCGGCTGTGCGCCACGGCTTCGGCGGCCTGGGCCGCGACCTGCCCCTCGGCCGGCACCGTGGATAGCGCCAGGATGCCGTCGTCATGGACGTTGGTGACGACATCCCACGCCACGCTCTCGCCATCCCGGCCGCGCGCGACGATCACCGAATATTCGACGTCGAAGCGCACGAAGCCTTCGAGCACCGCAGGCTGTCCGCCGATCGCCTGCCATGCCGCCTCGACATCGTCGGGCGACTGCAGGCGCACCTGGCCCTTGCCGTCATAGCCGAAGCGCCGCGTCTTCAGAATCGCGGGGGTGCCGATGCCGGCGACCGCATCGCGCAGCTCGTCCAGCGTGTTGATCGCCGACCAGCGCGCGGTCGGGATGTCGTGGCGGCCGGCAAAGCCCTTCTCCAGCGCGCGATCCTGCGCGATCCGCAGCGCCTCGACGGAGGGGTGGAAGGCGCGCACGCCCTCGGTCTGCGCCAGCGCCGCGACCGGCAGATTCTCGAACTCGTAGGTGACGACGTCGCAGGCTTCGGCGAAGCGGCGCAGCGCGTCGGCATTCTCATAGTCGCCCTGCGTCCAGACGGCACAGACCTCGGCGGCGGGGCCGCTCGCCTCGGGCGCATAGATATGGCTGCGATAGCCGAGCTGGGCCGCCGCGATCGCGAGCATCCGGCCGAGCTGGCCGCCGCCGATGATGCCGATGGTCGAACCGGGTGCAATGCTCATTCGGGGGATTCGTCCACGGCCTGGGTCTGCCTGGCGCGCCAGTCGGCCAGCCGGCCGGCGAGCGCCTCGTCATGGGTGGCGAGGATCGCGGCGGCCAGCAGCCCGGCGTTGATCGCGCCCGGCTTGCCGATCGCCAGCGTGCCGACCGGGATGCCGCCGGGCATCTGCACGATCGACAGCAGGCTATCCATGCCGGAGAGCGCCTTCGATTCGACCGGTACGCCGAGCACCGGCAGCGCGGTCATCGCGGCGCACATGCCGGGCAGGTGGGCGGCGCCGCCGGCGCCCGCGATCACCACCTTGAGCCCGCGGCCCTGCGCGGCTTTCGCATAGTCGTAGAGCCGATCCGGCGTGCGATGCGCGGAGACGACCCTGGTCTCGTGCGGCACGCCGAGCGCGGTCAGCGTCTCGGACGCGTGGCGCATCGTCTCCCAGTCGGAGCGGCTGCCCATGATGATGCCCACGGTCGGCTGGTCGTTCATCGATCTGCCCGGCAGAAAAAAGGAAGCGGGACGCTTAGCGACGGCCCCGCTGTTCCGCAACGATTCCGCGCAAGACTCCGGGGAAAATTAGCGCTCGCTCAGATAATAGCGATCGAGTGGCTGCAGCGCGTCATCCAGTTCGTAGACGATCGGCTGGCCGGTCGGGATCTCGAGGCTGACGATCTCGTCGTCGGGAATGCCCGAGAGATGCTTGACCAGCGCGCGCAGCGAATTGCCGTGGGCGGAGATCACCACCTGCTTGCCGGCGCTCAGCACCGGCGCGATCCGGCTTTCCCAATAAGGCAGGACGCGGGCGATCGTGTCCTTCAGGCTCTCGGTATTGGGGATCGGGATGCCGGCATAGCGACGATCCTGCGAAAGATCGAACTCCGAGCCGGCTTCCAGCGGCGGCGGCGGCGTGTCGAAGCTGCGGCGCCAGATCTTGACCTGCTCGTCGCCATGCTTGGCCGCCGTCTCGGCCTTGTTGAGCCCGGTGAGGCCGCCATAATGGCGCTCGTTCAGGTGCCAGTCCTTCTCCACCGGCAGCCACAGCCGGCCCATCTCCTCCAGCGCGAGGTTGAGCGTCTTGATCGCGCGGGTCTGCACGCTGGTGAAGCACTGATCGAAATCGAAGCCCTTCTCCGCCAGCAGCCGGCCGGCCGCCTTGGCTTCCTCGATGCCCAGCGCGGTGAGGTTCACGTCCCACCAGCCGGTGAAGCGGTTCTCGAGGTTCCAGTCGGACTGGCCGTGGCGGATCAGGACGAGGCGGGGCATAAGCGTCTCCGTATAGCTCGGGCCATCGCCTAGCCGAGGCGCATGGCTTCGTCATCCCCGCCACGGGCGGGAACGGGTTTTGAGATCAGATTCGGGCGATCACGTCGTGCAGCGCGGCGAGGCAGGCCGCGCCGAGCTTCTTGCTGCGCTCCGGCGACCAGCCGAACTCGGCATCGGCGAGATCGTCATTATCCTTGAACGGCATCTCCAGCGTCATCGCCACGCAGCCGAAGCGCTCGGCCACCTGATTGGTCGACATGGAGAGATTGGCGCAGCCCTTGCCGGCGGTCGCATAGCCCTTGGCCTTCTGGAAATCGGGCGTGCGGGCGACGAGCGCGTCCTGATAGGCGGCGTAGAGCGAGACCTGCTTGTCGGTCAGCGAAGGAATGCCCTCGAATCCGGCCAGGAACACATAGGGGATCGCCTCGTCGCCATGCACGTCCATCGCGAAGTCGACGCCGGTGGCGTCCATCGCGTTGCGGACGCACAGCACTTCCGGCGATTTCTCCGGCGTCGGCTCATGCCATTCGCGGTTGAGGTTCACGCCGGCGGCATTGGTACGCAGATGGCCGCGATAGCTGCCGTCCGGGTTCATATTGGGGACGATGTGGAAGGTCGCCTTCTGGCGCAGTGAGCGCGCGATCGGATCGGCGGGATCGGTCAGCGCCTCCAGTGCGCCTTCCATCCACCATTCGGCCATCGATTCGCCGGGATGCTGGCGGGCGTAGAGCCAGACCTGCTTCGGCCCGTCGCCGAGCGTCAGGCAATCCATCTCGCGCCCGTCGAGCGTCTGGCCGAGCGAGGCGAGGGCGACGCCGGGCTGCGCCGCGATCCGGGCGACCAGATCATGGTGCCGCTCCATCGAGTAAGGCGCGAAATAGGCGAACCACACCGCATCACCCTGCGCTTCGTGGGTGAAGCGCAGCACGCCGTCGGCATAGCTGGTGTCGGCCACTCGCCGCCACGTCACCCGATCCTCGGACCAGCAGGCGTGGTAATCCGGCCAGCCGCCCGGATAGGCGGACTGGCCGGCATTGGTGATCGCGTAGGTGATCGGCCGCCCCCGCACGCCGAGCGCGCGGAAGTGGAACCACTGATAGAAGTCCGAATCCTTGTCGTGCGCGATTTCGAGGGTCACGCGGTCGTCGAGGATGGCGGTCGGGCGAATATTGCCGCTGTCGAAGGCGGCGGAAATCAGGATGCTCATTTCACCGTGATAGTGGTTCCCGACACCCCCGGAAAGCCCGTGAACAGCGCATGGGCGAGCTTGGCGACGGCGGCCTGCGGCGAGGCGTCCGGCGATTGGCCCTTTGCCTCGGTCATGGCGCGGCCTTCCCAGATCGCGGTCCCGTCCGAGCGGCGCTTGATCTGCACCTGCATCCGGGTGCCGATCAGGAAGCGCGGATGCTGGTCGATCGGAATGGTGGTGCCGACTTCGCCGCCGCCACCGACATGGCGCCCGAAGCCCCCGCCGCCGATGCCGAGGCTCACCGACGCGCCGCCGGCATGGGGATCGGGCCGGGTGCCGCGATCGACCAGCACGCTGACGGTCAGTTCGGACGAACCGGCGCCAGCGGCGCGGGTGAAGCCGAGATGGGTCAGTTCGCCGGCGACGATATCGCTATAGCTGGCGAGTTCGATGCTGTCGGGCGCGACCGGCGATCCCGGCCCCATCATCGGCACCGATTCGATCGAGAAGCTGCCCGGTGCGATCGGCTGGGCGAGGTGGAAGCGGGTCACCTGAGTCGGGCGGCCGCCGGTGGTGGAGCAACCGGCCAGGGCCAGGGTGCCGCCGATCATCGCGGCGAGGCGGAAGGGAATGCGCATATGGGACATGACAGGCCTCTCAAGCGGACGATGCGGGATAGGATGCAGGGATGTAACGTTCCGACCAACGCTTTTGCTTCATCTGCCGTCGCTTTCCAACGGCTGAACGATAGGCCGGCCCCGCTGCGGCCTTGACTCGGGGCCGCGTGTCTCATAGGCGGGCGCCTCAATTTTTCCGGGCCCCGCGCCCACAGAGAAAGCAGCAGGGCCAGTCCCATGAAGATCCGTAACTCGCTCAAGTCGCTCAAGGGACGTCACCGTGATAACCGCGTGATCCGCCGCCGCGGCCGCACCTACGTCATCAACAAGACCAACCGTCGCTTCAAGGCCCGCCAGGGCTGATTCGGTGGCCGGCGTTTTCTCGCCGGCTTCCGGGAGCATGGGCTCGTCGCTCGCGGCGAGGCCCATCGCAGTGGTGTTCGATGTCGGCAACGTGCTTGTCGACTGGAATCCGCGCGCCTTTTTCGCGCGGCATATTCCCGATACCGACCGGCTGGATCGCTTCCTCGGCGAGGTGGCGACGCTCGAATGGCATACCCAGCATGATGCGGGCCGCGACTTCGCCGAAACCTCGGCGGAGCTGATCGCGCGCTATCCGCACGAGGCGGAGAATATCCGCCGCTGGGGCGAGGCATTCGGCGACACGATCGGGGCTCTGCTGCCGGGCATGGCCGAACTCGTCGCCGATCTCGATGCGGCGGGGGTGCCGCTCTACGCGATCACCAATTTCAGCCACGAATTCTGGCCGCCTTTCCGGGCGCGCGAGGCGGCCTTGTTCGATCGTTTCCGCGACATCCTCGTCTCGGGCGAGGTGAGGCTGATCAAGCCCGATCCGGCGATCTACGCGCTGGCACTCACGCGTTTCGGCCTGGCGCCGGGCGAGGGGCTGTTCGTGGACGATCGCGCCGACAATATCGCGGCGGGCGAGCAGGCGGGCTTTCCCGGCCACCTTTTCCGCGACGCCACCACGCTGCGCGGCGCGCTCGAAGGATATGGCTTGCTATAGGGGGTGGCGTGCCTAGGCTCGCCGCCATGCATAAAGCCCTTCTGACCGTCGCCGCGCTGGCCCTGATGCCGGCCACCGCCGCATTCTCGGCCCCCCAACCCCTCGATACCGGCGCGATCGATCGCGTCGTCGCCGATGCGCTGAAGACCACGCAGGTGCCGTCGGCCTCGGTGGCGGTGGTGCAGGGTGGCCGGATCGTCTTCGCCAAGGCCTATGGCGAGCAGGGGCCGGGCAAGCCCGCGGTCGCCGATGCGCGCTATCCGATCGCGTCCATCTCCAAGCAGATCACCGCCACCGCGATCCTGATGCTGGCCGACGAGGGCAAGCTGTCGCTGGACGATGCCGTCGGCAAATATGTGCCCGGCCTGACCAGTGGCGACCATGTGACGATTCGCCAGATCCTCAGCCATACCTCGGGCTATCGCGATTTCTGGCCGCAGGACTTTTCCTTCGCCGATATGGCCCATCCGGTGAAGCCCGATGCGATTCTCGCGCGCTGGGGCAAGGCGCCGCTGGATTTCCCGCCCGGCAGCCAATGGCAATATTCCAACACCGGCTTCGTCATCGCCGGGCGGATCATCGAGACGGTTTCCGGCCAGCCGCTGATGCAGTTCCTGTCGCAGCGCATCTTCACGCCGCTCGGCATGACCAGCGCGGTGGACGCGGATTTCGGCATGACCACCGCCGATGCAGCGCCGCATGAGCGTTATGCGCTGGGCCCGGTGCGCGTCGCGACTCCCGCTGCCCCCGGCTGGCTGTTTGGTGCCGGCCAGCTCGCGATGACGGCCAGCGATCTCGCCCGGTGGGACATCGGGATGATGGATCACAAGCTGCTCAGCCAGGCCGGCTATGCCGCGCAGCAGACCTCGGTGAAGCTCAGCAGCGGGGAAGACAGCCATTACGGGCTCGGCATCGACGTGCTGCAATGGGGTTCGCACCGCATCCTCGAACATGGCGGCGAGGCGGTCGGCTTCCTGTCCGACAATGTGATCGCGCCCGATGACGGCGTGGCGGTCGTGGTCCTCGACAATGCCGATTTCGGCGACGCCCAGTCGGTGATCGCGAAGAAGGTGATGGCGCTGGTGCTGCCCGACGCGAAGCCCGATGCTCAGGCGGCCGGCGGGTTGGCGCGCGCCACGTCCGTGTTCGACATGCTGCGGGCCGGGCGGCTCGATCGCACGCTGTTCACCACCAACGGCAACTTCTATTTCACGCCGACCGCGATCGCCGATTACAAGGCCAGCCTCGCGCCATTGGGGGCGCCGCAGTCGATCGTGCAGACCGGCAATGGCCTGCGCGGGGGCTTCACCGCGGAACAATATCGGGTGACCTACCCGCATCGCACGCTTCGGATCGTGCTGCGCGCCGAGCCGGGGGCGGGGGGCAGGATCGAGCAGTTCACCGTCTATCCGGCGGGCTGAGCCAATCAGAAGGATGGGGTAGGGCAGAGTGGAGCGTCCGTCCGATGCGATCGGCACGGACGCTCCCGGCAGGATCGGGCAGGATCAGTCGGCGCTGCCGGTATAGTCGCGCAGTTCGTCGCCGGTGAGGCGGACGACGTGGAGGACGTTGGTCGATCCCGGCGTTCCGAACGGCACGCCGGCCATCATCACCGCCGAATCGCCGGCACCGGCGACGCGCGCGCGCAGCGCCATCCGCTTCGACTTCGCCACCATCTCCTCGAAGCTGTCGATGTCGCGGGTGTGGACGGCATGGGCGCCCCACAGCAGGCCGAGGCGGCGCGCGGTCTGGAGATCGGGGGTCAGCACCAGCAGCGGCGCCGCGGGGCGCTCGCGCGCGACCCGCCGCGCGGTCGAGCCGGACGAGGTGAAGCAGATGATCGTTGCGGCCGATATGGTGTCGACGATCTCGGCGGCGGCAGCGGCGATCGCATCGGCGGTGGTGTGATCGGGCCGGGTCTCGGTGAAGTGGATGCGCGCCTTGTAGGCGGGGTCGCCTTCCACCGAGATGGCGATGCGGTCCATCATCGCCACCGCTTCCTCGGGCCAGTCGCCGGCGGCGCTCTCGGCCGACAGCATGATCGCGTCGGCGCCGTCGTAGATCGCGGTGGCGACGTCGGAGACCTCGGCGCGGGTCGGCGAGGGCGACTTGATCATCGATTCGAGCATCTGCGTCGCGACGACGACCGGGCGGCCGAGTCGGCGCGAGGTTTCGACGATGCGCTTCTGGATCGGCGGCACCATTTCGGGCGGCAGCTCGACGCCGAGATCGCCACGCGCGACCATCACGCCGTCCGACAGCTCGATGATCTCGTCGAGCCGGTCGATCGCGGCGGGCTTCTCGATCTTGGAGAGGATGGCCGCCTTGCCGGCGACCAGGCGGCGCGCCTCGGCGACATCATCCGGGCGCTGCACGAAGCTGAGCGCGATCCAGTCGACATTCTGCTCCAGCGCGAAGGCGAGATCCTTGCGGTCCTTCTCGGTCAGCGCCGGCAGCGGCACCACCACGTCGGGCACGTTGACGCCCTTGCGATCCGAGATCGCGCCACCGACCTCGACCAGCGTGTCGATCTGGTCGTGGCTGACCGTCTGCACGCGCAGCACCAGCTTGCCGTCGTCGACCAGCAGGCGGGTGCCCGGCTCCAGCGCCTCGAAGATCTCGCGATGCGGCAGGCAGACGCGGGTGGCGTCGCCGGGCGTGGTGTCGCGGTCGAGCCGGAACGCATCGCCCTTCTTGATGGTCACGATGCCGTCGGCGAAGGTGCCGACGCGCAGCTTTGGCCCCTGGAGATCGGCGAGGATGGTGGTCGGCCGGTTGAGCTCCTTTTCCAGCGCGCGGATGTCCGCGATCGCCTGGGCATGGTCCTCATGCGCGCCATGGCTCATATTGACGCGGAAGGCGTCGGCGCCGGCCACGAACAGCTTGCGGATCATCTCCGGCGAGCGGCTGGCAGGCCCGAGCGTCGCGAGAACGCGGACTTTCCGCTTGCGGGGCGCGAACGCGCTGGTGCTGATCGACATAATCTCTCCTTGGACAGCGTCATCTTGTCGGCAGGTGGCGCGTTGCCCATAGCCCTAGCAGCACAATGATCAACCGGGAATGACAGCGCTATGCATTTGGACGACATCGATGATGCGACGGCCGCCAGGGTGTTCCGCCGGCTGGTGCTGCATCTGCGCCACCGCAGCGACGCCGAGAATATCGACCTGATGGGCCTCGCCGGCTTCTGCCGCAACTGCCTGGGCGACTGGGCGGCCGAGGCGTCCGACGGCGCGATCGACAAGGATCGGGGGCGCGAGGCGGTCTACGGGATGCCTTATGGGGAATGGAAGGCCCAGCATCAGGGCGCCGCGACTCCGGAGCAGCTCGCCCGCATGGCGGAGAGCCTGAAGCGCAATCCGCCCGCCTGAATCGCGAAGCCGGCGGAGCGGGGTTGAGGAGGAGGAGAGCCTCCTCTATCCCGCCGCCTTCTTATTCGATTCGGGAGCGGGAACCCCATGAGTGACGGCAACGTCGCAGCCGATCAGCTGCGCCTCTTCATCGAACGCATCGAGCGGCTCGAGGAAGAGAAGAAGGGCATGCAGGACGACATCAAGGACGTCTATCTGGAAGCCAAGTCGCAGGGCTACGACCCCAAGACGATGCGGACCATCGTGCGCCTGCGCAAGATGGAGAAGAACGCCCGCGACGAGGCGGAAGCCCTGCTCGATACCTACAAGGCGGCGCTCGGCCTCGGCTGATCGGCCCGCAGCGGCCTGCATCCGGACGGGGCGGGGCTTGATCCCCCCCGTCTCCGCGGCCTAGAGACGCCGGCAGTTCCAGTCACAGACAAGAGAAGCAGGCGATGGCCGGCCATTCCAAGTTCAAGAACATCATGCACCGCAAGGGTGCGCAGGATAAGAAGCGCTCCTCGCTCTTCTCCAAGCTCAGCCGCGAGATCACCGTGGCGGCCAAGATGGGCCTGCCCGATCCGGCGATGAACGCGCGGCTGCGCTCCGCGATCATCGCGGCGCGCGCGCAGTCGATGCCCAATGACAACATCAAGCGCTCGATCGAGAAGGCATCGGGCAATGATGGCGCGAACTATGAAGAGGTCCGCTACGAGGGCTTCGGGCCGGGCGGCGTGTCGCTGATCATCGAGACGCTGACCGATAACCGCAACCGCACCGCCACCAACGTCCGCACCGCCGTCTCCAAGAATGGCGGCAATCTCGGCGCCGGCGGATCGGTGAGCCATGCGTTCGACCGGATGGGCCTGATCAACTATCCCGAAAAGGCCGGTGACGCCGAAAAGGTGTTCGAGGCGGCATTGGAGGCCGGTGCCGAGGACGTGGCCTCGTCCGAGGACGGCCATGAGATCTGGACCGCGATCGATTCGCTCCACGAGGTCGCCAAGGCGCTCGAGCCGGTGCTCGGCGAGGCCGAGGGCATCAAGCTCGCCTGGCGCCCGCAGACCCAGGTGACGCTCACCTCCGAAGACGAAGCGGCGCTGCTGATGAAGCTGATCGACACGCTCGACGAGGATGACGACGTCCAGACCGTGTGGGCCAATTACGACGTGCCCGACGAGATCATGGAGAAACTGGGCTGAACGACGACCTGACGCCCTCGCTCCGTTCGTCCCGAGCGCAGTCGAGGGACGTGCGGCAGGCGGCGGCGCTTGGGGCGCGTGTCTCGACGGCGCTCGACACGAACGGGTTATGGTCGGTTGCGCGTGCGCCATGCTGATCCTCGGGCTCGATCCCGGCCTCGGCACCACCGGCTGGGGGATGATCCGCGCCGACGGTAATCGCCTCGCCCATGTCGATAACGGCCAGATCCGCACCGATCCCTCGATGCCGCTGCCGCGCCGGCTGGCGCTGCTCCACGGCGCCATCGTCGAGGTGATCCGCGCCCACCGGCCCGAGGGCGCGGCGGTGGAAGAGGTGCTCGGCAACAGCAATGCGCAATCCACGCTGAAGCTGGGCCAGGCGCGCGGCATGGCGCTGCTGGCGGCGGCGCAGGCCGAGCTGGTGATCGGCGAATATCATCCCTCGATCGTCAAGAAGGCGGTGGTCGGCACCGGCGGGGCGGCCAAGGCGCAGGTGCAGGCGATGGTCGCGCGGCTGCTGCCCGGCGTGAAGCTGACCGGCGCCGACGCCGCCGATGCGCTGGCGGTGGCGATCACCCATGCCCATCACCTCGCCAGCCAGCGCGCGATGTTGCGGAGAGTGTCATGATGATCGCACGGCTGACCGGTATTCTGGCGGAAGCGGCCGGCGATCATGCCGTGATCGACGTCCATGGCGTCGGCTATCTCGTCCAGCTTTCCGGCAAGACGCTGGCGGCGCTGGGCGGCGTCGGGGCCGAGGTGAAGATCCTCACCGACATGCAGGTGCGCGAGGATGCGATCACGCTGTTCGGCTTCGGCTCGGTCGCCGAGCGCGACTGGTTCCGGCTGCTCACCCAGGTGCAGGGCGTCGGCGGGCGGGTCGCGCTCGCCATCCTGACCGTGCTGGCGCCGGACGAACTGTCCCGCGCGGTCGCGTCCGGCGACAAGGCGATGGTGGCGCGCGCCAATGGCGTCGGGCCGAAGCTGGCGCTGCGCATCGTCACCGAGCTCAAGGACAAGGCCGGCCCCGCGCTCGGGCCGGCGGCAGGCGGAGCGGCGGCGCCGAAGGGCAGCGTCGAGGGCGATGCGCTGTCGGCGCTTGCCAATCTCGGCTTCCGCCCGGCCGAAGCGTCGGCCGCGGTCGGCGCGGCGGCCGAGGAGCTGGGCGACGCCGCCACGCTCGATACTTTGGTCCGCCTCGCGCTGCGCAAGGCATCCAAGGCGTGATGCAGCGCCGGCATCGGCCGGCGCGAATAAGGGGAGGGATGCGATGCGCGTGATCGGGGCGATGGCGGCGACGATGCTGGCGATCGGGATGGCACTACCGGCGATCGCGCAGACGATGCCCGAACGCTGCGCCCTGCCGCATGAACTCGCCGGCTGGTCGCAGCGCCATGCGGTTGCCGCCGCTGGGCATTTCGGTGGCAACCCGGTGCCGCTTCTGTCGGTCGGCGAGGCGGTGGACCTGGCGCTTGTGCCGCTCGATCGACTCGCGCCCGTCGTCCCGCTCGGCAAGGCGCCGGGGCCGGACGACAAAGGCGGCCTGGTCACCTTCCGCGCGGCATTGTCCGGCACCTATCGCATCGCGCTCGGCGGGCATGGCTGGATCGACGTCGCGAAGGGGCAGACGCCGCTCGCCTCGATCGCCCATTCGCCAGGGCCACAATGTGCCGGCATCGCCAAGACGGTCGATTTCCAGCTCGCGGCCGGCACCTACATCCTCCAGATCAGCGCCGTGGAGGGCGATTCGATTCCGGTGATGATCGCGCGCCTGCCCTGATCTCGCTCGGCGCCTTGATCCGGCACCGGCGGAACGGCTAGGGAACATCGATGGCCGAACCAGACCGCCTTATCGCCGCCGATCGCAAGCCCGAGGACATCGATGCGGCGCTGCGCCCCAAGTCGCTCGACGATTTCGTCGGGCAGAAGGCGGCGCGCGAGAATCTGCGCGTGTTCATCGGCGCCGCCAAGGCCCGCGGCGAGGCGATGGACCATGTGCTGTTCTTCGGCCCGCCCGGCCTCGGCAAGACCACGCTCGCCCAGATCGTCGCGCGCGAGCTCGGCGTCGGCTTCCGCGCCACCTCCGGCCCGGTGATCGCCAAGTCGGGCGATCTCGCCGCTTTGCTGACCAATCTGGAAGAGGGCGACGTCCTCTTCATCGACGAGATCCACCGCCTCCAGCCCGCCGTCGAGGAGGTGCTCTATCCGGCGATGGAGGATCGCGTGCTCGATCTGATGATCGGCGAGGGGCCGTCGGCGCGCTCGGTGCGGATCGAGCTGCCGCGCTTCACCCTGGTCGGTGCGACCACCCGCCAGGGGCTGCTGACGACGCCGCTGCGCGATCGCTTCGGCATTCCCGTGCGCCTGCAATTCTACACGGTGGACGAGCTGGAGCGCGTCGTCAGCCGCGCCGCGCGGCTGCTCGCGCTCGACATCTCGACCGACGGCGCCACCGAGATCGCGCGCCGCGCCCGGGGCACGCCGCGCATCGCCGGCCGGCTGCTGCGCCGGGTCCGCGATTTCGCGCACATGGCCGGCGACCCGCTGGTCGACGCGAAGGTGGCGGATGCCGCGCTGACCCGGCTCGAGGTCGATGTGCTCGGCCTCGATGCGATGGACCGGCGCTATCTGCTGATGATCGCCGACATCTATCGTGGCGGCCCGGTCGGCGTCGAGACGCTGGCGGCCGGCCTGTCCGAGCCGCGCGACACGGTGGAGGAGGTGATCGAGCCCTATCTCATCCAGCTCGGGCTGCTCGCCCGCACCGCGCGCGGCCGCTGTCTGACCGGGCGGGCCTGGGCGCATCTCGGCCTGCCGATGCCGGCGGGCGCGCAGGACGGCCTGTTCGACCTCTAATCCGACCCCTCGTCGACGAGCGCGAACAACTCCTCCACCGGCCGTGCCAGCACCCGCGCCAGCCGCAGCGCAAGAATGGTGGAGGGTATGAACACGCCATTCTCCACGGTGTTGATGGTCTTGCGGCTGACGCCCGCGCGATCGGCCAGCTCGGCCTGGGTCCAGCCGCGCCGCGCACGCTCCTCCTTCAGGCGATTGGACAGGCCCTCAGGCATCGCGCATCGACAGGCGTTCGAGCGCGGCGAAGGAAATCAGCGCGGCCGAGATGCCGGCGGTGGCCACGGCGAGGATCGCCGTCTGCACATCGACCTCCACCAGTCGCACCACCACGGTCAGGATCAGGGCGGACGCCATGGTGGCGAAATAGCCGATCGCCAGGCTCTTGCTACGATTGGCGCGCGTGCCCTCGTCCTCCATCAGCCGGCGCGTGGACTTCGCGTGCAGCCAGCCGCCGATACCCGCGATGTTGGCGAGCAGGAGCATCGCCCAGATCACCCAGATACCCGTGAATGCGAGCGATCGGCGCACAGGGAAGTCCATCACTGATATCAGGATGAAAAGGGCGGCGGAGAGATAGAAGAGGGTGGTGCGCGTGCGGCTCATCCTCTCGGCGGTATCGGCTTCGGACATCGATAGACCCCTGTGTAACCCACAGGTGACAAGTAACCTCTAGGTGACATCGGAGTCAAGCGTCGGGGTTGGCGGCCTTGCGACGAACCGTTATGCCGGCCGGCGCCATGGTTAAGGACGAGAGTGAGGATCGCCCCGCGACGGGCCGTTTCGTGGGCCGCGAGCATCGCTTCCCATGCCGCGTCTATTTCGAGGACACCGATCTGTCGGGCGTGGTCTATCATGCCAATTATCTGCGCTTCATGGAGCGCGCTCGCTCCGACATGCTGCGCGCCGCCGGGATCGACCAGCGCGGCGCGCATGAGAGCGGGCTGGGGGTCTATGCGATCACCCAGCTCGCGATCCGCTACAAGGCGCCGGCGCGGCTGGAGGACGATCTGCTGATCGTCAGCCGGGTGATGGATACCAAGGCGGTTTCCTGCGTCATTCAGCAGAGAGTCATGCGCGGGCGGCTGTTGGTTGCCGAGGCGGACGTCACCGCGGCGTTCCTCTCACCGGAGGGGCGGCCGCGGCGGCAACCGCCAGCCTGGCTCGACGCATTTCGCCGACTGCAAGGGGAAGAAGAGATATCATGAACGCACAATTGGCGACCGACGCCGCGACCATGTCGCCGCTCGCCCTCTTCCTCCAGGCCGATATCGTCGTGAAGATCGTGATGGTCGGCCTGCTCGCCGCCTCGGTCTGGACGTGGGGGATCATCATCGGCCACGGCGCCCGCCTCAAGAGCATCGCGCGCAAGTCCGCCAAGTTCGAGCGGGACTTCTGGGCGGCCGAGGACATCGACAATTTCTACACCGCCAATCGCAATTCCGAGCTGCCGAGCGCCAAGGTGCTGGGCGCCGGCGTCACCGAATGGCGGCGCTCGACATCGGGCAAGAAGATCGATCGCGAGGGCACGCGCGAGCGGCTCACCACCACCATGGGCGCGGCGATCGCCGCCGAGATCGACAAGCTGGCCGATCGGCTGAACATCCTCGCCACGATCGGCTCGGTCGGGCCGTTCGTCGGCCTGTTCGGCACGGTGTGGGGCATCATGCGAAGCTTCACCAGCATCGCCGCCCAGCAGAACACCTCGCTCGGCGTGGTCGCGCCCGGCATTGCCGAGGCGCTGTTCGCCACCGCGCTCGGGCTGTTCGCGGCGATCCCCTCGGTGATCGCCTACAACCGCCTCAGCCACAGCATCAACAAGCTGGAGGCCCGCCTCCATCGCTTCGCGGACGGCTTCCACGCGACGCTCTCGCGCGAGCTGGAGTCGGAATAATGGCGATGGGCATGGGCCCGCAACGCGGCCGGGGCGGCCGGCGCACGCCGATGGCGGAGATCAACGTCACGCCGCTGGTCGACGTGATGCTGGTGCTGCTGATCATCTTCATGATCACCGCGCCGTTGCTGATGACCGGCGTGCCGGTGAATCTACCGGACAGCCGCGCCAAGGCGCTCGAACAGCCCAAGAAGCCGACCCAGATCTCGATCGACCAGCAGGGCCAGGTCTATGTCGATGACGATCTGGTATCGGATGCCGAACTGCCCGGCCGTCTCCAGACCATCGCCGACAAGAGCGCCGGTGCCCCCGAGCCGCAGCAGGTCTTCCTGCGGGCCGATCGCGCGCTCCAGTTCGAGAAGGTGATGCAGGTCATGGGCGAGCTGAACCGCGCCGGCCTCAACAAGATCTCGATCGTCTCCACCCAGGCGAGCGAGCGCCCGTAGACCATGGATCGCGCCGAACGCATTGGCCTCGGGATCGCGGCGGCGGGGCATGTCGCCCTGTTCGTGCTGCTGTCGCTCAGCCTGCTCTCGGCGCATGTCCCCAAGCCGCCGGTCGCCGATCCGATGGACGTGCAGTTCGTCGACAAGGTCGCGCTGACCTCGGCCGCGCCCAAGGTCAGCCAGGAGGCGCCGGCACCCTCGCAGGCGCCCGAACAGGGCCAGCCCGAGGACACGACGCCGACGCCGCCGCCGCCCAAGGCCGAGCCGGTGCCGAAGCCCGAACCCAGGCCGACACCGCCCACGCCAGCGCCGAAACCTGCACCCGCCAAGCCCACGCCGCCGAAGCCTGAGCCGAAACCCGAACCGAAGCCGGTGCCGGTCAAGCCAGAGCCGAAACCCAAGCCCGAAAAGCCGGCGCCCGAAAAACCGGCCAAACCGGACAAGAGCAGGCCTGACAAAGCCAGGCCGGAGAAACCGGACAAGCCGACCAAGGCCGCGCCCGCCAAGCCGACCAAGGCGACCGGGCTGTCCTCGGATTTCCTGAAGGATCTGCCACAGGACAAGCCGGGCAAGGACAAACCCAAGGGTTCGCGCCTCGGCGCCGACTTCTTGAAGGGCCTGTCGCCGAGCAAGGCGCCCGGCAAGGCCGCCACACCGCGGGCATCGGCGATCGGCGCGCAGTCGCTCGCCGGCATCGGGGCGCTGATCAAGCAGCAGGTGAAGCCCAATTATAATCCGCCGACGGGCGGCGCCGACGCCGCCTCGATCGTGACGACGCTGCACATCACCATGGCGCGGGACGGCACCGTCTCGAACGTCGAGGTGGTCGGCCATCCGAGCGGCGGCGGCAGCCCCTATGTCCGCCAGGCCGACGAGGCGGCGATCCGCGCGATCCGTCGCTCGTCGCCGCTCCATCTGCCGCCCGAGCTCTATGAAGGCGGCTGGCAGGACATCACCCTCAATTTCAGACCGGACCAGATGCAATGAGCCAGATTCAGAGGGAGAGAATGATGAAGGCCTGGACCACCGCAGCCGTGGCGCTGCTGGCATCCACCGCCGCCGTGGCGCAGGTGCCCGCCACCCAGGCGGCGCCCGGCGCCGGACCCTTGCCGGGTCAGCGCATCGTCGTGGATATCAATGGCGGCATCTCGCAGCCGATGCCGATCGCGATCCCGGTGATGCCGACGCCGGCCTCCGTCCACACCGCCGCCGGGCAGACCGACGCGCTCGGCCAGCAGGTCGCGCAGATCGTCACCAACGATCTCCAGGGATCGGGGCTGTTCAAGCCGGTCTCGGGCTCGCACCCGGTCAGCTATCCGCAGGTGACGGCGCCCGAATATGACTATTGGGGCTCGACCGGCGCCTCGGCGCTGGTGGAAGGCTTCGTGCAGGCCAATGGCGACGGCACGCTGACC
Organism: Sphingomonas abietis; assembly: GCF_027625475.1. NCBI lineage: Bacteria > Pseudomonadati > Pseudomonadota > Alphaproteobacteria > Sphingomonadales > Sphingomonadaceae > Sphingomonas > Sphingomonas abietis. Next base: position 4,201,338 of record NZ_CP115174.1, on the reverse strand, counting down.
GTCGGCTGCTATCTCTACGACGTCTTCTCCAAGCAGGAGCTGACCCGCCAGGGCTTCGTCGCGCCGCCTGCCAAATGGCGCGAGGCCGCGCACAAATGCTCGGACACCATCTATACCCGGCTGACCGGCGAAGGCCCCTATTTCAACAGCCGCGTCGCCTATGTGTCGGAGGCCGGCCCCAAGAATCGCCGCACCAAGCGGCTGGCGATCATGGACCAGGATGGCGCCAACCATCACTTCCTGACCAACGGCCAGGCGATCGTGCTGACCCCGCGCTACTCGCCGAGCCAGCAGGAAATCGTGTATATGAGCTACACGGGCAACCGCCCGCGCATCTACACCTACAACATCGCCACCGGCACCCAGAAGCTGGTGGTCGACGCCCCCAACATGACCTTCTCGCCGCGCTTCTCGCCGGACGGGCGCTCGATCGTCTATTCGATGTCGATCGGCGGCATCACCCAGATCTACAGGGTCTCCGCCAGCGGCGGATCGCCGACGCGCCTCACCAACGCGCCCGGCATCAACACCTCGCCCTGCTATTCGCCGGACGGATCGAAGATCGTGTTCGAGAGCGATCGCTCGGGCGGCCAGCAGCTCTACGTGATGAACGCCGACGGATCGAACCAGCATCGCATCAGCTTCGGCGCCGGCCGCCACGGCACGCCGGTGTGGAGCCCGCGCGGCGACCTTATCGCCTTCACCCGCATGGGCGGCGGCTTCGATGTCGGCGTGATGGCGCCGGATGGCAGCGGCGAGCGCATCCTGACCCATGGCTGGCAGGATGAGGGGCCGAGCTGGTCGCCCAATGGCCGCGTCATCATGTTCTTCCGCACCGGCCAGGGCTCGGGCAAGGCCGATCTCTGGTCGGTCGATCTCACCGGCGTCAACGAGCGCCAGATTCCGACACCGCTCGACGGGTCCGATCCGGCCTGGTCGCCGTTGCTCAAATAATCGCGTTCCTCGTCGGGGGTTGACCGCAAGCGAAACGACCCGCAGCCTTTCCCCGAGTGAAGAAGGGGCCAGGCACATATAACAAGGAGTGAGTGGAATGACTGCAAGAACCATGGCCCGCACGGGCACGATCGTCACCGTCGCCGCGATGATCGCGCTGGCGGGCTGCGCCAAGAAGAAGCCCGCCGAGCTGCCGCCGCCCCCGGGGCCGGCGAGCGATGCGGGCAATCAGGGCCCGGTCGGCAGCGGCCCGGTCGGCAACGGCATCGTGCCGGGGTCGCGCGCGGATTTCCTCCAGCAGGTCGGCACCGACACCGTCCACTTCGACACCGATCATTCGGACGTCAATCAGGAGGCGCAGGGCATCCTGACGGCCCAGGCCAAGTGGCTGGTCGCGCATCCGACCGTGCGCGTCACGATCGAAGGCCATTGCGACGAGCGCGGCACCCGCGAATATAATCTCGCGCTCGGTGATCGCCGTGCGACCGCCGCCAAGAACTTCCTGGTCAGCGCCGGCGTCTCGGCGGATCGTCTGAGCACGCTCAGCTACGGCAAGGAGCGTCCGGTGGCGATGGGTTCGGACGAGAGCGCCTGGGCGCAGAATCGCCGCGCCGTCACGGTGGTGCCGCAGTAAGCACATCGACAAGGCCCTCTCCCGTGAACGACGGAAGAGGGCCTTGTCGCCTCAGCTATATTTCGGCTTGAGCGACACCCGGCCGGCGAACGCATCGTCGAGCATCTTCGCCAGCCTGATCCCGCCCTTCAACACCTGGTCGCGGACGACCGGCACCAGTCTCTGGATGGCGGCCTCGTCCAGCCCGGCATCGGCTGGCGCCTTGTTCGCCCCCGTCACCGGGCAGGCCGGCCCGTGGAGCGCCGCCGGATAGACGACGTCGCGCGAGAGCAGCCAGCTTTCCTTCGCCCAATCGACCACCGAACCCTGCGCCATCGCCGCGCGGCTGTCCGGCGTGGTGCCGGCCAGCAGGCCCTTCGCGTCGCCCGGCGGGCTCGAGATCGCGCGATCGGCGAGCAGCCCGTCCCACACCGAGTGGAGGTTGCTGTGCGGCATCGCGCCGTAATGGACCTTCAGCCGGTTGCCGCCCTGATCGCCGTCGCGCTCGGAGGCGTGGAGCGGCTGGTGCAGATCGCCGACGAAATGGACGAGGAAGACCAGCGCCATCAGCCGCTCGCGGGGGTTGAGCCTGGGATTGGCGAGCAGCCGCTGGTTGCGCTCGATCTGGCTGATCACGCAATTGCCGCCGGCGCACGGCCCCTTGGGATCGAACGGCTTGCACACGTCGGTATCGACGAAATGCCAGTTATAGGCATAGCTGAACCTGTCGCCGAGCGTCTTCACGCAATCCGGCCAGACCGAGGCGTCCTCGATCGTCTTGGCCGGGCAGGTCGGCGTGTCGAGCAGCTTCGACTGGCGCAGCAGCCGGTCGATGCCGGCGCGGGTCTGCGGCGTCACCTCCAGCCACGCGATCGCGGCGACGGTCTGGTGACCATATTCCCACCAGGCTGCGGCGGGGGATGCGGAGAGGAATGTCGCGATCAGGGCAGCGAGCAACAGGCGGATACGGGTCATCAGGCCGCCCTAGCCCAGCCGCGCGTCAAAAACATTGCCGAACCGACATATCGGCTGGAATTTCAGGGGCGACAATGCGCGCCGTAGAGGCGGATCATCCTGGCCTTGTTGTCTGCGATGGAGGACATGCCGAGCGAAGTGCGGCGGGCATCGACATGATCGGGGTCTTCCAGATCGAGCGGATGCCAGCCTTTGCTGTCGCAGGTGAATTGGGTGCCGTAACGCTGCTTGCCGGTCAGCGGCAGGAGCACGCGGTCGGTCAGGAGCGCGTAGCTTTCCTGATCGACCTCTCCCTTCGCCACCAGCGGTTCCATCAGGCGCAGAACCCGCAGCTGGAAGAGCGGATCATCGTCGGCATGTTGAACGAGCAGCCACGCGTTGCGCGCTGCCAGCTTGCCGACCTGCGAGATGGTCGGCCAGCCATGCTGCGCGATCTCGTCCTTGAGCCACGCCGTATTGCTGTGGTCCTGGCGCCGGATGTCCGGCCAGAGCAGACCGGATACTATCCGCCGTGCATCAGGATCGAGCGGTGGCGCATCGGCGGCCGATCCCTGCCCCCAGGACAGCGCCTCGCGCAGCATCTGGTCCGGTATGATGAGGATATGGAGTTGATCGCGCAGATCGCCCTCGTCCGGCGCCGCTATGGCAATGGCGCGATTCACGGCGAACAGATAGGTGCGATAGGCTGGAAGAGCGGTATCCAGCGCATGGCGGAACACCGTCCAGTCCTTGAAGCCCTCGACCAGATGGCGGGCCATCATCGCCTCGCCACAGACATCGCCGGCATAGCGGCGCCAGTAATCGGCGGGCGCATGATCGTAGCCCAGCGCCTTCAAGGCCGCCTCATCGTGCGGTGCGTCGTCGGCGCAATGCACGGCGAAGCTGTCGATCGCCTTCCAGTCGGCGGCCTGTTGCGCCGTTGCCCCCGGAAAGGCGCCCCGTGTCCAGCCATAGTCGCCGGGATCGAAATGCCCATCCTTCACATGCGCGGCGATTTGCGAGGGAGGCGGGGTGGAGGCGGGGGGCGGTGCCGCAGCGATCGTCAGCAGGCTGAGGACAAGCGGCAACAGGCGCATGGACGCTCCCGGATCAGAGATTATTCGTCCCCGTATATCGCCACTTCCGCCGCCCGGCCATCGCCGACCACGCCGCGATACATGCCGGGCGTGTTGAAGCACCATTGCGCCTGGCCATCCGGCGTCACCGCGATGAAGCCGCCCTTGCCACCCAGCTGGCCGAGTTCGGCGAGCAGGTCGGCCTCGGCGGTCTCCAGCGAATCGCCGGACAGGCGCAGCCGCGCGCACAGTTCGTGGGAGAGGCCGATGCGGATAAAATGCTCGCCCGAGCCGGTGCAGGAGATGGCGGCGGCACGATCGTCGGCATAGGTGCCGGCGCCGATCAGCGGCGAATCACCGATCCGGCCCCAGCGCTTGGCGGTCAGCCCGCCGGTCGAGGTGGCGGCGGCGACATGGCCGGCCTCATCGACCGCGACCGCGCCGACGGTGCCATATTTCATGTCCGAATCGAACGGCGCATCGGGGTCGGCCTTGATCTCGTCGAGCTGGCGGCGGCGTTCGGGAATCGCGAACCAGGCCTGTTCGGCCTGTTCCAGCCCGTGCGCCTTCGAGAAGGCATCGGCGCCGGCCGCGGACAGCAGGACATGGGGGCTTTCCGCCATCACCGTGCGGGCGAGGGTGACGGGGTGGCGCGTCGCGGTCGCGCCGGCGATGGCGCCGGCATCGCGGGTGCGGCCGTCCATGATCGCGGCGTCGCATTCGATTCGGCCGTCCCAGGTGAACACCGATCCGCGCCCGGCGTTGAAGGCGGGATCATCCTCCATCGTCCGCACCGCGGCCTCCACCGCGTCGAGCGCGGAGCCGCCGCCGCCGAGGATCGCGGCGCCGGCATCGAGCGCCGCGCGCAGGCCCTGACGGCCGGCCTGGTCGGCCGCTTCGCTCAAATGACCGCGCCGCATCGAGCCCGATCCGCCGTGGATCATCAGGGTCCAGCCCATAGTTCATCGTCCTGTCATGCTTGCGGTGCTTACCAATCCGCCTGCGAGCGCCTATAGAGGCAGCACACAACAACCGCGAGTATCTCCATGTCCCTTCGTCCGTGGCGCGACATCACCCGGCGCCAGAGCCGCCAGATCATGGTCGGCAACGTGCCCGTCGGCGGCGATGCCCCGATCAGCGTGCAGACCATGACCAACACGCTGACCACCGACGTGAAGGGCACGATCGACCAGATCCGCCGCTGCGAGGAGGCGGGCGTGGACATTATCCGCGTCTCCTGCCCCGACGAGGAATCGACCACGGCGCTCAAGCAGATCGTCCGCGCCGCGCGCGTGCCGATCGTCGCGGACATCCATTTCCACTATAAGCGCGCGCTCGAAGCCGCCGATGCCGGCGCGGCGTGCCTGCGCATCAACCCCGGCAATATCGGTTCGTCGGCGCGGGTGCAGGAGGTGGTCAACGCCGCCAAGGCCAATGGCTGCGCGATCCGCATCGGCGTCAATGCCGGCAGCCTCGAGAAGGATCTGCTCGAGAAATATGGCGAGCCCTGCCCGGAAGCGCTGGTCGAGTCCGCGCTCGATCATATCAAGCTGCTCCAGGACAAGGATTTCCACGAATATAAGGTGGCGGTGAAGGCCTCCGACCTGTTCCTCGCCGTCGCCGCCTACCAGCAGCTCGCCGAAGTGGTCGATTGCCCGCTGCATCTCGGTATCACCGAGGCCGGTGGCCTGATCGGCGGCACCGTGAAATCCTCGATCGGCATGGGCTCGCTGCTCTGGTTCGGCATCGGCGATACGATCCGGGTCTCGCTCTCGGCCGAGCCCGAGGAAGAGGTCCGCGTCGGCTACGAGATGCTCAAGGCGCTCGGCATCCGCACCCGCGGCGTGCGCGTCGTCTCCTGCCCGTCCTGCGCGCGGCAGGGCTTCGACGTGATCCGCACGGTCGAGAAGCTCGAGGATCGCCTCAAGCATATCTCGACGCCGCTGTCGCTGTCGGTGCTCGGCTGCGTCGTCAACGGCCCCGGCGAGGCGCGCGAGACCGATATCGGCGTCACCGGCGGCGGCAACGGCAAGCACATGATCTACCTGTCGGGCATCACCGACCACACCATCGCCGACGAGGGCATGGTCGATCATGTCGTCAAGCTGGTCGAGGCCAAGGCGGCCGAGATCGAAGCCGCCAAGGCCGCCGCGGAAGAGGCCGCCGCGGCCGCGTGATCGCGGCGTTGTGGGCGGTGCTGGTGGCGGTCGGGCCGGTGGCGCCGCCGCCGCCGCGCCAGCAGACGATGTTCGTCGGCCATGATGCCAATGGCAAGGGCTGCGTGCCGCAGGTCAACGGCGTCGATACCGGCGATATCGCCACCGACGAGGGGCAGGACGCGCTGGTCGCAGCGCTGCCGGACAAGGGAGCGGCGATCCGCCTGATCGGCAAGAGCGGGCTGGTCATTCCCTATGGCTGCGTGGCCGATATCATGACCACGCTGAAACATGCCGGCTTCTACGGCCGCATCGGCTTCATTTCCGAGCCGCCTGCGCCCTGACCGCCGGCTTCGGGTCGCCCCCGGCGGTGGCGCGGCCGAGCACCGCACGGGGCATGTCGGCGAACAGCCACTCCTCGGCCTCGGTGATCGTCTCGAAGTGACCGATATAATCCTTGTCGCCTGCGATCCGGCGGGTCTGCATCCGGGTGAGCGAGCTGCCGCGCATGATCGCGATGCGGCGGGCTTTATATTCCGACGTCGCGACGAGCTGCTGGAACAGGCCGATCACCTCCTGGGTCTGGATCGCGCAGCCCGAGCTGTCGACGAGCAGCAGGAAGCCGCCCGAGCCGCAGCCCATCGCGACCACCGCCGCCTGCTCCTGGCGTGACCATTCCATCACCTCGTCGGCGGTCAGGAAGCCGGAGAATGTCGTGCGGATCAGTTTGCGATGTGGATCGATCGTGAAGTTGAACATGAAGCCTCCTTGCCGTTCCGGCGTGGGGGAGACTGCTTAACGGAAAGTCACCGGCGCCGGCTGGGGGTGCCCGGCTTCCACCAATGTCTAGCCCCCTTCCAAAGTAGGATTTCGCCTGTCAGGGTTGCGGGGCCGCTTCGTTTCCACTCGGGATCGGGGTCGGGCTGGTGTCGATTCGGGGGGGGGCTGCCGGTGCCGGGCGGCGTGGGACAGGAGTTCGTTTTTTTGCCTCTTTCGCTGTCAACTTCGTCAACTTCGCGGGATGCTGGTCGATGAGCGTCGCGATCCGCCCCGCCCAGCCCGGCGACGAGCCAGAAATCCTCCGCATGATCAAGGATCTGGCGGCGTTCGAGCGGGAGCCCGATGCGGTCGTCGCGACCGCGGCGATGCTCGCCGAGAATCTGTTCGGCGAAGGCGGGCACGTCCATGCCCATATCGCCGAGCGCGACGGTCGTGCGGTCGGCATGGCCTTGTGGTTCCTCAACTATTCGACGTGGACCGGGCGCCCCGGCCTCTATCTGGAGGATCTTTTCGTCGATGGCTCGGAACGGCGATCGGGTGTCGCCAGGGCGCTGATGGTCGCGCTCGCCGAGGAGGCGCTGGCGCGGGGTTGCGCGCGGATGGACTGGGCGGTGCTCGACTGGAACAGCGAAGCGATGCGCTTCTACGAACGGATCGGCGCGCGGCGCTCGGACGGCTGGCAGCCGTGGCGGCTGGAGGCCGACGGCATCGCCCGCCTCGCGTTAACGGGGAAGTAGGTCTGCGACCGTAAGCAGGGCCGATGATCGACCGCATCCTCCGCAAGGGCCGCGAGGCGCTGCATCTGCGCGCCGCCCGCGCCGTGTTGCGGACGCCGCCGATCGTGCCGACCGCCGATCGCGTGGTGATCTTCTCGATGATCGGCACGCGGGTGCTGCTGCCCTATCTGGTCGCGGTGAAGACGCTGCACGCGCGGTTGCGGATCGGCCGCATCGCGATCCTCGACGATGGCTCGCTGACGGAAGCGGACAAGGCGGTGCTGGCGCATCATTGCGGCGATCCCGCAATCCGCTCGATCCGCGACGTCGACACTGGGCTGTGTCCGCAGGGCGGCACTTGGGAACGGCTGCTCACCCTGCTCGATCTGCGCGCCGACGATTATGTCATCCAGCTCGATTCGGACACGGTGACGATCGGCGACGTGCCCGACGTGCTGGCGGCGATCGCAGACAATCGCAGCTTCACCCTGCTCGGCGGCCCGGAGAGCGAAGGCGTCGGCCTCCTGCCGCTGCCGGCGTTCGTCGCGTGGCGCTACCCGGATGGGGTGCCGGCCGGCCGTCCCCACATCCAGGCGGCGATCGAATCGCATTTCGGCTGTTATCCCGATGCGGCGGCGCATCATTATGTGCGCGGCTGTTCGGGCTTCACCGGCTTCGCGCGCGGCGGCGTTTCGGGACGAAGCGAGGCCGAGCGCTTCTCGTGCGCCGGCGAGGCGCTGGTCGGCAAGGAGCGCTGGAGCGAATGGGGCACCGAGCAGGTCGCCTCCAGCTTCCTGCTCGCCAACGAGCCGGGCACGCAGCCGTTGCCCTATGCCCGCTATGCCAATTACTGGAAGCAGGCGATCGGGGCGGAGACCTGCTTCCTCCACTTCGTCGGCACCAATCGCTATGCCGATGCCGAATATCGCGTCCGCACCCGCCAGGCGATCGCCGCGCTGGGCTGACCGCTCAGCCGCCGCCGAGCGTGTTGATCGTGAAGGCGAGTATGCCGAGGTTGAAGATGAACCCGGCCAGGCAGTGGAAGATCGCGACGATGCGGACCCGGGTGGTGGTGGTGTCGACGTCGGAGGTCTGGAAGGTCATCCCCAGCGTGAAGCTGAAATAGACGAAGTCCCAATAATTGGGCTCCTGGGTGTTGGGGAAATCGAGGCCGCGGCTGTCCTCCTTCTGGCCGTCGCCGTCGGTATCGCTCTGGACGTAGAACATGTGCGCATAGTGCAGCGCGTAGATCATGTTCGAGAACAGCCAGCTGAGGATCAGCGTAGCGACGATCAGCACCACCGCCAGCGCCTTGGGCGAGCCCTTCTCGACCAGTTCCGAGCCGACCGCGATGAGGATCACCAGCATCACCGCGCCGGTGACGCCGAGCAGCACCGCGCGATTGGCATCGTTGCGGCTGGCCTGAACCCGCATCTCCTTGGCGTGCGGGGTCTGGAGCAGCGGCCAGACCGAGGCGAGGAAGACGGCGGCGGCGATATCGAACGCCGCCATCGCGCCCTCCCGCCAGCCGAGCAGGGGTTGCAGGATCGGCAGCCCGCCGATCAGGATCAGCACGAAGGCGACGAAGCGCGGCGGCGCGATACGCTTGCCGAGGTGGAGGTTGAAGGCCATGCAGCGAGCATAGCGCGCCGCATGGCGCGGTCGTGCGAATTATTCGGTGGGGAGGACGGGGCCGATGGCCTGGATCTGGTTGCTGCTGGGCGGACTCGGCGAGGTCGGTTTCACCACCTGCCTGCGTTTCGTCGACGGGTTCAGGAATCCCGGCTGGACGATCGGCTTCCTCGCCTCGGTGGCGCTCAGCATGGGGCTGCTGGAGGTCGCGTCGCGCTCGATCCCGATGGGCACCGCCTATGCAGTGTGGGGCGGCATCGGCGCGCTCGGCACCGTGCTGGTCGGCATCCTGTTCTTCGAGGAGCCGCTCGGCATGGCCCGGCTGCTGTTGATCCTCGGGCTGGTCGCCTGCATCGGCGGGCTCAAGCTGGTCAGCCACTGATCGCGGCGTAAACGGGAAAGAGGAGGGGGCGGCGGCACCGCTCCCTCCCGGTTCAGCGCCTCACTTCGCCGCGAGCAGCTTGTCGAGGCCGGTTTCGCCCTTGCCGACCTTCTCCAGCGTCGGATAGCGCAGGCCGCCATTCCACTTGACCATGACGTCGCGATACTGGTCGTTCTGCTTGACCAGCAGGTGGATCGGCTGGTTGCCGCCCTTGGCCGCCGTGATCGCGCTCGACAGCAGATCCTTGCTGTAATCGCGGCCATCGACCGCGATCAGCGTCGAGCCGGCGGTCAGGCCGGCGTCGAATGCCGGGCCGCCCCAGAACACGCCGCTGATCGCACCGGCCTTGCCGATGGTCAGGCCGATCGAATAGCTGAAGTCGGCGATCTTGCGGCCATTTTCGCGCTGTTTCCAGAAGTCACTCGGCTTGTCCTTATAGACCAGCCTGTAGCCGCCACGCGTGATCCCTTCGAGCGGGAAGGCGGGTTCGGGGGCATTGATCCGCTCGTTGAGGAAGGTCGCCCAGTCATAGGGCATCACCGTGTTGAGCGCGTTCACGATATCCTGGAAGGTGTAGGGCAGCACGCCCCAATCGCGATCGCGCACGCCGAAGAACAGCCTGGCGAAATCCTCGAGCGACTTCTTGCCGCCGGTCTTCTCGCGGATCAGCTGATCGGCATCGAGCCACACCAGCTTGCCGGCCTCGTAATAATCCTCGGACCATTGGTCGCTGGTCCAGGCCTTCGGGCGGCGCTGCGCGATGATCGGGTCGTTGGTGGTATCCTCCACCGAGCGCCAGGTCTTGCCGGGGCTGTTCTGGTAATAGGCGGCCGTCATCGCGAACGAATCGAGCATCTCCTGCTTGGTGCCGAGGCCCGAGCGCGCCTGCAGGACATAGCCCCAGAACTGGGTCTGCCCCTCATAGACCCAGAGCAAGGTGTCCTGCATCGGGGTGCGATAATCCGGCGTCCACAGATCGGCGGGGCGGCGGAACTTGCCGTCCCAGCTATGGGTGAACTCATGCGCCAGCAGGTTGCGATCGGGCGCGTTCGATGCCCAGTCGGTGAAATAGTCGGCGCCGGTGCCATCCTCGGACGAGCGATGATGCTCGAGACCCTCGCCGCCCAGCGTGTCGGACAGGGTGAAGAGGAAGTCGTAATGATCATAATGCTGGGCGCCGAACAGCTTGACCGCCTGTTCGACCAGCTTCTTGTGCGGGGCGATCTGCTCGGGCGTGGCGACGAGCTGGTCGGGCCGGTCGGCGGCGACATCGAGATGGACGCCGGGGGCCAGCTCATGGCTCACCATGTTGCGGCCGGCGATGGCGGGTGAATCAACCAGCGTCTCGAAATCGACCGTCGGATAGGTGACGGTATCGCCCGACAGGCCCGGCGCGAGTGCGGTCGCGGATTTCCAGCCCTTGGGATATTGCACGGTGGCCGAGAACGGGATCTGGCGGACGAAATAGCCGGCCGGGTAGAGCGCGACGCAATCCCATTGCAGGCTCAGCATGTCCGGCGTGGCGACGATCCGGCCCTGGTTTCCGGTGGTCGGCGAGAGATATTGGAAGCTGACGGTGACGGCCTTGGCGCCGGCCGGCAGATCGAGATGGAAGGCGGTGACGTCCACCGTGTCCCGCACCCACGGGATCGTCTTGCCATCGACCGAGAAGGCGAAGTTGGCGACCTTGTCGATCTGGCCGGTCGGGCTGTGGTTGCCGGGCAGCCATTTGGGCATCAGCAGGGTGAACTTGCCGCCCTGCGCAACCGGGATCACCTCCTTGACCGAGAAGATGCCGCGGGTCACGTCGCTGGCATCGACCGCAAGCGAGATGGTGCCACCGGGATAGCGAACGTCCTGGGCGGGCGGGATGGTGTCGGTGATCGTGACCGGCTGGGGAAGGCTGTTGGTGGCCGGCTGAAGCTGGGCCTGGGCGGCAGACGCGATCAGCGCAAACGAAGCGACGCCACAGAGCGCGCGGGTGATGGATGACATGGGAAGTGACGTCTCCGATACATGGGAACGTCACATTTGTTGCGCGCCCCGGACGGCAAGTCCAGAGCGCGCAATATTATTTCAAATATTTCAGAGTTTCTTCGCGCCGGCGTCGTCGCCCTTTTCGGCCTTGGCCTTCTGGGCAGCCTCGATCGCCTCGACGATGATCGCCTTGGCTTCCTCGGCGTCGCCCCAGGTGCCGATGCGCACCCACTTGGTCTTTTCCAGATCCTTATAGTGGGTGAAGAAATGCTCGATCTGCTGCATCACGATCTCGGGCAGATCAGCCTTCTCGCCGACATCGCTATAATAAGGGAAGGTCTTGTCGTCGGGGACGGTGATCAGCTTCTCGTCGCCACCGGCCTCGTCTTCCAGGCGCAGCACCGCGATCGGGCGGACCCGCACCACCGAGCCGGGCACGAACGGCGAACGTGCGATCACCAGCGCATCGAGCGGATCGCCATCGGGCGACAGCGTGTGCGGCACGAAGCCGTAATTGGCCGGATAGCGCATCGGCGTATGGAGGATGCGATCGACGAAGAGCGCACCGGATTTCTTGTCGAACTCATATTTCACCGGTTCGCCACCCACGGGCACCTCGATGATGACGTTGAGTTCGTGCGGCGGATTGGCCCCGATGGGGATGAGATCGATGTTCATAGCGCGCGAAGGGATAGCGGCCCGAATATGTCAACCACAAGCGTCTTTTGGCACGGTCGCGAAGGTTATTTTCCGTTTGCGCGTTTTAGGTTAGGACGCCGGCCACATGAGCCGACCCGAAACTCCCCAACGCATTCGTGGCACGCAGGATCTCCTCGGGGATGCTGCGCGCCGTCATCACGCCGTCGCTTCGGCGTTCGATCGGGTGCGGGGGCTCTACGGCTTCCAGCGCGTCGAAATCCCGATCTTCGAGGCGACGGCGGTGTTCGCCCGCTCGATCGGGGAGACCACCGACGTCGTCTCCAAGGAGATGTACACGTTCGAGGATCGTGGCGGCGATTCGCTGACGCTCAGGCCCGAATTCACCGCCGGCCTGTCGCGCGCCTATCTGACCGAAGGCTGGCAGCAGTTCGCGCCGCTCAAGCTCGCCACCCATGGCCCGGTGTTCCGCTACGAGCGGCCGCAGAAGGGACGCTACCGGCAATTCCACCAGATCGATGCCGAGGTGATCGGCGCGGCCGAGCCGACCGCCGATGTCGAACTGCTGATGCTGGCCGACCAGCTGCTCCACGAACTGGGCATATCGGATGGCGTGACGCTCCAGCTCAACACGCTGGGCGATGCCGAGACCCGCGATGCGTGGCGCACCGCGCTGGTCGCGCATTTCGAGCAGCATCGCGATGCATTGTCCGAGGACAGCCTCGTCCGGCTCGACAAGAATCCGATGCGGATTCTCGATTCCAAGGATCCGCGCGATCGCCCGATCGCGGACGCCGCGCCGGGAATTGACGACCATATGTCGAGCGAGGCGGGGGCGTTCTTCGAGGCCGTGACCAAGGGGCTCGACGCCGCCGGCGTGGCCTGGACCCGCAACGCCCGGCTGGTGCGCGGGCTGGATTATTATCGCCACACCGCCTTCGAGTTCGTCACCGATCGGTTGGGCGCGCAGGGCACGGTGCTGGCCGGCGGCCGCTATGACGGCTTGATCGAGAGCCTCGGGGGGCCGGCGACGCCGGCCGTCGGCTGGGCGGCGGGGATCGAGCGGCTGGGCATGCTGATCGCCCCGCCCGAGGAAGAGCGGATCGACGTGATCGTCGTCGCCGAAGATGAGGCGGCGACGGGGCACGCGATCGCCGCCACGCAGACATTCCGCCAGCATCATGTCTCGGCCATTCCGATGGTGACGGGCGCGGTGAAGAAGCGCTTCGACAAGGCCGTGAAGGCCCATCCGCGCGCGATCCTGTCCGTCCGGCTGGTGGATGGGCAGCCGGTCGAGAGGCTGAAGACGCTGGATCACGATCGGGACGGTCTCGATGAGCGGCTGGCGGCTCTGGTGGCGTCACCGCCCGTCGCTATCGCATGACCTCCATTTCCGCCGCCCGCATCGCCCAGATCGAAGGCCGGCGCGACGAGCTGCAGGCGGCGATGGCGCGCGGCGATCTGCCGCCCGAGCAGTTCGTAAAGCTGTCGCGCGACTATGCCGAGATCGAGCCGGTCGCCGTGGCGGCCGCCGAGGTCCGGCGGCTGCGGGCGGAGCTGGACGTGCTGAACGGCATGGATGAGGATCCCGATCCCGATATCCGCGCGATGGCGGCGGAGGAGGCCGAGGCGATCAAGCAGCGCCTGCCCGATGCCGAGCGCCACCTCGCCATCTCGCTGCTGCCCAAGGATGCCGCCGACGAACGCTCGGCAATCCTCGAAATCCGTGCCGGCACCGGCGGCGACGAGGCGGCTTTGTTCGCGGGCGATCTGTTCCGCATGTATCAGCGCTACGCCGATGCACGCGGCTGGCGGGTCGAGATGATGTCGGCGAGCGCGGCCGAGATGGGCGGCTTCAAGGAGGTCGTCGCGAGCGTCACCGGGCAGGGCGTGTTCGCGCGGCTGAAATTCGAAAGCGGCGTGCATCGCGTCCAGCGCGTGCCGGTCACCGAAAGCGGCGGGCGCATCCATACCTCGGCGGCGACGGTGGCGGTGCTGCCCGAAGCGGAGGAGGTCGACGTCAAGATCGACGACAAGGATCTGCGGATCGACGTCTATCGCTCGTCGGGGCCGGGCGGCCAGTCGGTCAACACCACCGACTCCGCGGTGCGGATCACCCATTTGCCGACCGGGCTGGTCGTCATCCAGCAGGACGAGAAGAGCCAGCACAAGAACAAGGCCAAGGCCATGAAGGTGCTGCGCGCGCGGCTCTACGAGCAGGAGCGCGAGCGGCTGGCCTCGGCGCGGGCCGGCGCGCGCAAGTCGATGGTCGGCTCGGGCGATCGATCGGAGCGCATCCGCACCTATAATTTTCCGCAGGGGCGCGTCACCGATCACCGCATCAACCTGACGCTGCATCGCCTGCCGGAAATCCTCCAGGGCCAGATGGACGAACTGATCGGCGCGCTGATCTCCGAGGACGAGGCGAGCCGCCTGGCGGCGCTGGACGATGTCGCCGCCTGATATGCGGCGCGCGATCGGCGAGGCGGCTGCCCGTCTCCCCGATTCCGATACGCCCCGTCTCGATGCCGAATTGCTGATGGCCCACGCGCTGGGTATCGAACGCGAAGCATTGCTGCTGGGCGGCCTCGATCGCCCCGTGCCCGAAGGCTTCGCGCCCCTGGTGGCCCGCCGCGCCGCGGGCGAGCCGCTTGCTTATATCGTGGGGCATCGCGATTTCTGGACGATCCGGCTGAACGTCGCGCCCGGCGTGCTGATTCCGCGCCCCGACAGCGAGACGCTGATCGAGGCCGCGGTTTCGCATTTCGCGGGCACTCCCGGCCCGCAACGGATATTGGATCTCGGCACCGGCTCCGGCGCGCTGCTGCTGGCGGCGCTGGCCGAATGGCCGGCCGCGACGGGCGTCGGCATCGATCGCTCCCCGCCGGCCCTGGCGATCGCCCGAGGCAACGCCGACGCGCTCGGCATGGCGCGCCGCGCCGCCATGATCGAGGGCGGCTGGAGCGGCACCGGCGAGCTCTTCGATCTGATCCTGTGCAACCCGCCCTATATCGCTGAGGACGAACAGCTGCCCGGCGATGTCGCTGATCACGAGCCCCACTCCGCGCTCTTCGCCGGTGCCGACGGCCTGGACGATTATCGCGCGCTTGCCCCGCTGCTGCCCGGCCAGCTCGTGGCCGGGGGCGTGGCCTGTATCGAGATCGGGGCCACGCAGGGCGCGGCGGTCGCCTCGTTCATGGCTTCGCAAGGGCTGGTGGTGCATATCCGCCACGATCTGGCGGGACGCGAACGCTGTGTCGTGGCGACCCGTCGATAGAACGCATTTCTTACTTGGTTTTGCTTTCCGGCCGCACTACATGTCGTTCAGGAACCGGGGCAACTCAGCATCGGAACATATGTTTCCAACGCCGTAGTCCCATGCCGAAACCGATGACCTGCTGCTCCTCACAGGGCGGCGACGTGGGCATGATACGCTGAACAAGCGCATCTGCCGGGCGGCGCACAGGATCGGACGGCGCAAGCGAATCGCCGGGATGGCCCGGACGAACAGGCCGGATGTGCGACCGGCAGGAGTGGTGACTTTCAAGGCCACGTAGAACGAGGACTCTCAGACGTTGATCAACAATCGGCAGAACGGTCGTCGCCGTGGCCGTGGTGGCGGTCCGCAGGTGCGGGGCCCCAACAACGGCAATGATCGAGGCAACCGGATCGACAACCGGGCGCGTGGCAACGCCGCCCAGCTCCACGAGAAATACAAGAATCTCGCGCGTGACGCCCAGACCCAGGGCGATCGTGTGATGACCGAATATTATCTCCAGTTCGCGGATCATTATTTCCGCGTGCTGAGCGAGAGTCGCTCGCGCTTCGAAGAGCAGAATCCGAACCAGCAGCGCCGTCCGCGTTACGATAACGAGGATTTCGACGGCGACGGCGACGATGGCGAAACCGGCTACGACAACGGCGAGTCCGAACCGCGCGAGCAGGAACCCGCACCGCCGCCATATCGCCGCGACCGTGGCGATCGCGAGGAGCGTGTCAGCCAGGGCCATCAGGATCGGCCAGAGCGCGCCAATCCGGAGCGCGCCAGCCAGGAGCGGGGCAATCGCGAGGATCGTGGCAATCGCCGCGAGCGTCGCGACTATCGCGAGCCTGTCGCTGCCGCGACGGAGGAGGGCGCCGCTGTTCAGGCGCCGGTCGGCCAGCCCGCCGCTGCCGCCCCGGAAGAGGCCGAGGCACCGCGTCCGCGCCGTGGCCGTCCGCCCCGCAAGAAGGTCGAGGCCGAAGCCGAAGCCGGCGAGGGATCGCCCAAGATCGAGATCGATCGCCTGCCCCCGTCCTTCTCGACGACGGGCGACGAAGGCTCGAACGGTCATGGCGACGGCGCAGCCGACGAGGAGGCGCCCGCGCCCCGTCGCCGGCGGGCTCGCCGGGCGACCACGTCGGAGGATGTCGCGGCCTGATCGCCGACACGGCCGAGAGAAAAACAGCCGATACGAAAAGGGCGTCGCTTCCTGCCGGGAGCGGCGCCCTTTTCGCGTCGGGCGACGTCCGCTTTGCCACGGTGGCGGCCTGGACACTGGCGAGGCGCCCGAGCGGCACGGCATAAGGCGTCGGCATGGCTTTTCATCGGCCGATGGACGTGGGATGATTGCGTGGGCCGGCGGAAATGACCGGTCGCACGACATGAGAGGAGGCCTGCATGACGATCGCGGCGATACTCCAGGCCAAGGGCGGGGAGATCATCTCCGTCGGGCCGGATCAACGGGTCAGCGAAGCGGTGAAGCTGCTGGCGGAACGGCGCATCGGCGCGGTGCCGGTGATCGCGGGCGGGCAGGTCGAGGGCATCTTCTCGGAACGCGACGTGATCTACGGGCTTGCCAAGGAAGGCCCGGCGATGCTCGATCGCCGCGTCTCCGAGGTGATGACCTCGCCCGCGCTCACCGTGGAGCGGGACACCAAGATCATGTCGGCGCTCGCCCTGATGACGAGGCGGCGCATCCGCCATCTGCCTGTGGTGGAAGGCGGCGTGATCGTCGGTGTCATCTCGATCGGCGATCTGGTGAAGCTGCGGATCGACCGGGTCGAGGCGGAAGCCGAGGCGATGCGGCTCTACATCGCCGGCACCTGATCGCTCAGGGGGCGATCACTCAGGGGGTTGCGGCCCGGCCGCGGCCCCTCACCATGGCGAAGGCCTGTTGCGCGGTATCGCGGGCGAACAGCAGCACGAAGGCGCCATAGGCCAGCACGCCGATCGGCACGAGCGTCATCAGCCGCAGCGGCGGCGCGATCGGGGGGAGCCATCGATCGACGCCGACCACGATCGCGCCCATCGCCAGCGCCGCGATCAGCGGCGGCAAGACCGCCCGGCACAGGCGCGCCCAGCTCAGGCCGAGCACGGGCAGCGACAGGCTGGATGACACCAGCACCAGCAGCGGCATCGAGACCACCCACGCCGCCGCCATCCCGATCGGGCCATGGGGCACGCCGATCCAGAAGGCGATCGGCAGGACGATCGCGCCGGCCGCGGACGAGATGGCGCCGATCCTTGGCTGGCCGAGCGCATTGGTCGCCGGCGGATAGAGGACATGCAGGGTCACGAACGGCATGGCGAAGGCCAGCAGCTGGACGAGCGGCACTGCGCCGGACCATTTCGGGCCCATCACCGTCAGGATCAGCGGCTCGGCGGTGGTCGCGAGGCCGACATAGAAGGGCATCGCCACCAGCATGATGATCGACAGCGCCTTGGCGAAGCTCCACGCCACCGCGCTGCGATCGGCCTGCATCCGGGCATAAGCGGGGAAGGCGACCTCGTTCAGCGCCGGCACGAACTTGTTGACGAGGATCTGGGTGAGGAACAGCCCCTCCGAATAGAGGCCGAGCATATGGGCGTCAAAGCGGCGCCCGGCGATGAACACATCGGCCTGGTTCTGCACGAACCACAGGATGTCGCTGATCAGCACGGTGCCGCCGAAGCCCAGCATCGCCCCGGCGCCGGCCAGGGCGAAGCGCGGCCGGATCCACCAGCGGCCCAATATCCCGAGCAGCAGCGCCCGCGTCCCGAACAGGGCGAGCGGCGCCAGCACCAATGTCCACACGCCGAGCCCGGCCAGCGCGCAGGCGAGGGCGGTGATCGCGCCGGCCAGCGCGCCCATCAGATTGGCACGCCCCTGGGTCCGAAAGTCGATGCGCCGCGACAGCAGGGCTTGCGGCATGATGATGAAGGGGGTGGTGAGGTGCAGCAGGCTCTGCACGCGCAGGATGGCGGTTAGCTGCGGCTGATGGAAATAGACTGCGGCGAGGGGGGCGACCAGGAACTGGGCCAGCGCGATCGCACCGTTCATCAGCAGCAGGACGCCGAACACCTGGCCGGCGCGGACCTCGTCCAGCTCTTCGGCCTGCACCAGCGAGGAGGCGAAGCTGTAGCCGTTCATCAGCTGGGCGAGGCCGATCACCACCTGGGTCATCGCGAACAGGCCATAGTCGCCGGGCGTCAGCAGGCGCAGCACGAGGAAGGTCGACGCCCACATAACCATCTGTCCGACGATCTGGCTGCCGGAGCGCCAGATCACCGCACTGCGGATGCGGGCGGTCATCCCACTGACCGATTCCCTCGCCTCGCGGCCCGATTCCACGCCTTCACGAATCGCAGACACCCGATTCTCCCGTTGTACCGAACGCGGCTATGCCCGGAGAGGCGTTAAGAAAGCCCGGTTTTCGGGGCTTTTGTCGAGCGCCGCAACAAAATTGCAAAACGCGGTTGACGGGCCGGCCCTCCCGCCATAGATAGCCCCTCGTCAACGGCGCTTCGCTCTCTAGCGGAACGCAGTTTACCGCTACATCGGAACCGAAAAAAATCCTTCCTGAAAGGGAGGGGTGGATCGGCGCCGGTGCGGTTCTTTCTCATTGTTGGTTGGATGAAGGGACATGCGGGCGGCGGCTCGGCGTGTAGCGCGAGACTTTAGGGTCGTGCTGCGTCGTTA
>NZ_CP115174.1:1810000-1890000 GCF_027625475.1 Sphingomonas abietis | reverse complement strand
CCGCAATCTCGTCCGGCTCGGCCGGCTTTGGGCGATCGTCTTCCTCTCCAACATGGTCGGAACCTTCCTCGTGGCGCTTCTGATCGCGCATCGCGTGATCGTTTCGCCGGAGCAATTTCATGCCGCGATCGCGGTATCGGCCCGGATTCTCGAGCATGACGCCTTGACGACGCTAGCGCTGGGCGTCCCCGCCGGCTTTCTCGTCGCATCGATCGCCTGGATTCTGCCCAATGCACGCGGCAGCGAGTTCTGGGTGATCGTGGCGATCACCTATGTCATCGCGATCGGCGGCTTCAGCCATGTCGTCGCGGGATCGGGCGAAGCCTGGCTGCTGTGGCTGAGCGGACAATCGAGCCTCGGCCAGGCGGTCGGCGGCTTCATCCTGCCCGCCCTTGCCGGCAATATCATCGGCGGCACGGGGTTGTTCGCAGTCGTCGCCCACGGCCAGGTCCGCCGCGAAATCGGAGCATGACGGTCGCGTGGATGGACCGGGGATGGGCCAGTGTGGATGGGCTGTGGGAAGGAGCCCGGCGCTATCCCATGGCCGGCCGCGAGGGGACAGGCCGATGTGCCGAACGATCAATGCGGCTTGTCGGTCACCTGAGTCAGCGATGTGCCGATGACGGCCGGGGAATCCTGCCAGCCCCCGCCCAGCGCCATGAACAGGGCGATCTGATCCTGCGACACCTGTGCCGTCGTGCTCGCCAGCGCGTTCTCGGCCTCGATCAGCGTGCGTTCGGCATCGAGCGTATCCAGAAACTCGCCGATGCCGCCGGCATAGAGCCTGGCGGTGTTGGCGTTGGCGGTGGCGGCATCGTCCCGCGCATCGGCCAGTTGCCGTTCGGTATCCAGTTCGCGGGCGAGCGTGGTAAGCGACGTCTCCGTCTCGCGCAGGGCGGTCAGCACGGTGCCGTCGAAGCTGGCGAGCGCACCGCGCGCTGCGGCATTCGATTGCGCCACCTGCGCCCGCGCCGGGCCGAGATTAGGAATGTTCCACGTCACCAGCGGGCCGACATTCCACTGGAAAGCGCGGTTGCTGACGATATCCGGCAGGCTTGTCGCGATGGTGCCGATCGAGCCGCCGAGGCTGATCGAGGGATAGAGCGATGCGGTGCTCACCCCGATCGCGGCGACCGCGGCGGCCAGTTTGCGCTCGGCCTGCCGCACGTCCGGCCGCCGCGCGAGCAGGGCGGCGCCGTCACCGATCGGGACCGGCTTGCGGATCAGCGGCGGCGACGAGCAGGTGGCAACCGCCGCGGGAAAGGCCTCCGGCGCATCGCCGGTCAATGTCGCCAGCATGTAGAGCCCGCTGCGCTGCTGGGTGATCAGCGCCGGGAGCGTCGCGGCGGTCTGGCGCAGCAGCGTGCGGGCGCGCACCACATCGTTGATCCCGGCGATGCCGGCGTCGAAGCGGCGCTGGGTGACGTCGAGTGACTGCTGGGCGATGGCGATCGAGCGATGCGTCACCGCGATCCTGAGCCCGGCCGAGCAGACCGAGGCATAGGCCCCGGCGGTTTGCGCCGCGACGTTGACCCGCGCGAGATCGAGCGCCGCCTGCGCGGCCCCGACATCGGCCTTGCTGGCCTCGATCGAGCGCCTGAGCTTGCCGAACAGATCGAGATCGTAGGAGATCGTCCCCATCGCCTCATAGACCGCGCCGGGCTTGAGGGCGACCGATGAGCCCTTGGAGTCGCCCGAAGCCTGGCCGTAGCTCGGTTCGATCGCGAGGCTGGTTTGCGGCGTGCGCTGGAGTTGGACCCCGCGCAATGCCGCCTGCGCCTGTTCCAGACTGGCGAGCGCGACGCGCAGATCGGTGTTGCGGGCGAGCGCCTTTTCCTCAAGGTCGTTGAGCATGGGATCGTCGTAGAGCTGCCACCAATGCGGCGGCAGCGGCGCCACGCCGTCATAGGCCGCTTCCCTGCCGCCAGCCAGCACAGGCGGGGCAACCGCACCGGAGAGCACAGGCGGCTGCCGATAGTTCGGCCCGACCGTGCAGCCGGCAAGCGATGCGGTGAGCGCGATGGCAACGGCGCGCTTCATGGCGCGACAGCAGCGTTGGGACGGCCGATCGGCACGGACGCGGGGCGATCGAGCGGCGCGGTGTTGGGCACGATCGTCGAGGCCGGGATCGGCCGCGGCGCCACCTTGTGCAGCGTCGGCAGGATCGTCACCGTCGCGGTGCGCCCGGCGACCAGCCGGATGCCGACCGGCACCCGATCGATCACGACCCGCACCGGCACGCGCTGGGCAAGGCGGATCCAGCTGAACGTAGGGGTGATGTTCGGCAGCAGCACGCCCGAGCTGTTCTGCTGGCGATCGGTGATCCCCGCGGCAAGGCTGTCGACATGCCCCCAGAGCGGACGGCGATCGCCGAGCAGATTGATCCGCGCCCGATCCCCGATCTGGAAGCGGTGGAGCTTGGTCTCCTCCATGTAGCCGAGCACATAATAGCTGTCGGTATCGAGCAGCGCGAATTGCGGGCTGCCGGCGGCGACATAATCGCCGGGCCGCATCGAGAAGCCGGTGATATAGCCGTTGACCCCGGCGCGCACCGCGGATCGGGTCATATTGACGGCGGCGAGCCGGCGATTGGCCTCGGCCTGCTTGAGGCTGGCATTGGCCGATGCGACGCCCGCATGGGCCTGCACCAGCGCCGCCCGATCCTGCTCGACCGCCGTGACGCGTGCGTCGCGCATCTCCTGGCTCACGAGGTCGCCGAGTGCCAGGTAGCGCTTCTCCTCGCGCAGCGCATTGTCCAGCGTGGCCTGGGCGTTGGCGATCGCGGCCCGGGCATTCTCGATCGCGGCGCGGGCGCTCACGACCGCCGCATCGGACTGGGCGAGTTGTGCGGCATAGCGTTCCTGATCGACCGTGAAGAGGATGTCGCCGGCATGGACGAATTGATTGTCATGGACGCGGATCTGCGTCACCAGCCCGGCGACGTCGGCGCTGACCTGCACGATATCGGCCTGCAGGGCGCCGTCGCGCGTCCAGGGGTCGTCCTCATAATGTCGCCACACGATCACCAGCGCCACGATCGCGAGTGCGACGAACAGCAAAGTGAGGAGAACGCGGCCAGCAGTGGGCAGGAGGCGGGTCATTGTTCCGCTCCGGCGTTCGTGTCCGCGCCCCAGAGCGGGGTGCCATCAGGTGTCAGCGCCACTATCGCTCCCAGAATCATGCAGAAGAAGGAAATCTCGACCAGCGGCCGATGCCACGTCGCGCGATAAAAGCCGAGCCGCATCAACACGATCGACAGCAAGGCCGTCAACAGGACGGCGATCAGCAATTCCGGCACGATCGGCGAGAGGATGACCCCGCCGATGAGGAAATCATGCGTCATCACGGCAGCATTTCTCCCGGCGGCGGTAATCGTGCATCGTCCAGCGCGAGGTGCAGGCCGGTCAGGGCCTCGAGCAAGGGATCGCTCGCCGGTTCGGCCCGGATTGCCGGATCGTCAAGCGCCGTCTCGACCAAGGCGGCGAAGGGCTCGTCATCGGTTCGCCCGCCCAGCTTGGCACGATAGGCGACGGCGGCGCCCGCCCGTAACCGTTCGATCGTGGCACGAACGCCCGGCGACACCTCGTCTTCGTGCCGCCGGAGCGTCATCAGATTGAGGCCGATGCCGAAATCGTCGATCATCCTGAGCCGTGGCAGCGGGCCGCCGGCGGCGGCGAGCTCGGCCGCCGGGAAATAGAGCGCCAGCCGATCGACCGCCAGCAGCAGGAAGCGATCACGATCCGGTATGCGACGGCTGCGTGACAGATCGAGGATGTCACGCCGCACGGCGGCCAGCAGACGGCGCGTCGCGAACCTGGCCCGATCATAGCTGCAGACATGGAGCGAGGTGACGGCAATCAGCAGACCGACCAGTGACGCACTCAAGGTCTGGAGGCTCGTGTTGAAATCCGCTGCATAGGCGTCCTGCAGGCCCAGAAAGGCAAAAATATAGACGCACAAGAGCATCCCGGCCAACGTCATCGACATGAGCAACCCGAGCGGCAACATCGCGCAGCCGAGCACCGCGATCAGCACCGGGAAATCGGTCACGCGCGGCAGGATCGCATATTGGTAGAGGAAGACGAAGGCGAAGGCGGTGAGGATCAGCAGGATCAACCCGGCGCTCGATCGCAGCACCTGGCCCTGCCCGATCAGGAAGACGCAACCGACGAACGAGAACAGCAACGCCCCGCCGCCCGAATTCCACGCCGTGAAATACCATAGCAGGGTGGTGAAGCTCATCGACAACAGCATCGGCGCGACATCGAGCGCGGCGCCCAGATAGTCGATACTGCGAACCGGTTTGGCACGACGCGCGATCTGCTCCAGCCGGGGCGGCAGCGTCTGGCCGGTCTCGATCGCGCGCAGCGCCAGCGACAGGTCGGACCAATCCCGCACGAAGGCGCTCAGGCGGTTCAGCAGCCCACGCTCGACCATGATGATGCGGCTCGCCTGTGGATCGAGCTCCGCCCGCGCCGCCGCCAGTTCGTCCGCCAGGGCGGCGCCGCGCGCGACATGCTGGTCGGTCATCGCGTCGGGCAGTTCGGGCGCGTCGCGTACCCATGCCGTCACCGCATCGATCGATCGTCCGAGATCGGTCTGCAGCATCTCGTCGCGACGCAACGAGCGGGCCCATATCTCGATCGCCGCCAGATCGCCGATCAGTTCGACCACCTCGCGGCGCACGAGATCGAGATGACGGCCGCGCGGCGCCATCGGCACGACGTCGAACGGCAACTGGACCGCCTTGGCATCGATCACGCCGACCGCCTTGGTGAGATCGCGCAGCCCCTGGCGAACGACCTGCCGCCGATCCTCGTCCAGCGAACGGCTCGCGGTCAGGCTGAGCGCATCGATCATCCACTGGCGCGCCTGGCCGCGCCAATCGGCCATCGTCTTCAGGAAATCGTCGGTCATCGGCCGTGGCCAGAACAGGCTGTCGATGGCCGTGATCGCCAGGATGCCGAGCGAGATTTCGCCCATCCGCGCAGTCGCATAATCGAACATGTTGGTCGGCTGGAGCAGGTTGGTGAGCCCCACCACGCCGGCGGTGATCGCGCCCGAGAACCAGAAATAGTTGGTCGGCGTCCGGTCGGTCTGCTTGAAGAAGACGGCGGTGCCGATCACCGCGATGGTCACCCCGACGAGAATGCCGAGCTGGTCCCCGAACAGGCCGGTCAGCAGCAGCATGACGACACCGCCGCTGATCGTGCCGAAGAAACGGAAGACCGCCTTCGAGCGGATCGCGCCTGTCTCGGGCGGATTGAGGACGATGTAGATCGTCAGCACCGCCCAATAGGGATTTTCCAGATTCTGGCTGAACCCGGCCAATAGCGCCACGGCCGCGGCCGTGAATGCCTTGGCCGAAAAAATCAGATCGCGCAGCGTCGGTGGGCGCAGCGATTCGTAAATGCCGCGAAGGCTGAGCGGTGGAGAGGCCATTACGCTCCGGATACGGAGATCGGCGCCGGCGCGGAAGGGTCAGATTGCCGCAAAAGCCTGAATTTACGGATAGGCCGTCGCCCTATCGCCGTCCCGCTCAGCGATCGGCGACACGGTCGCCGGTGCGCCGCCGAAACGCCTTCCACGCGATCCGACCCAGCCATAGGCCGAGGCCGATCACGAGCAGGCCACCAAGGAGCGTCAGGACGAGCGAATTGGGGTGCGGGAAATATCGACCGAGCGGGCCGCCCAGCGCATAGCCGAGGGACGCGAACAGGATCGCCCAGAGCGCCGCCGCAAGCGCGTTCATCGGCAGGAATCGCGCTTGCGGCACATCCGAGGTGCCGACCACGATCGGGCTGACCGTCCGCAGCCCGTAGAGAAAGCGGAACCCCAGGATGAACGCGGTCGGATGGCGCTCCAGCGTCGCCAAGGCCCGCTCCGCAGCGGGCCGTTCGAGAAACTTCTCCACCCAGCGCCGATGCCGGAAATGCCGCCCCAGCACGAAAAAGGCCTGGTCGGCGGCGAACGATCCCAGCGCGCCGGCGACCATCACGCCCGGCAAGGTGAGGAAATGCTGATGGGCCAGCACGCCGCCGGCGATCACCACCGTCTCGCCTTCGATGGCGGCCCCGGCAAAGATCGTGGCCAGCCCGAACCGGGCGATGAGGGACTGAAGCAGCATTTCCCTCCGGGGATTTCAGGTCAGATTCGGGCCAATATCATGTTTTCACGCCGGAAGCCGATTTTCCTCGATGGCCTGACGGAGCGCGTTCTACGGCCGGGGCCTGCGCGCCGCTCGCGGCCCTGACCGCGGAGCGGCCCCATCGGTATCGCGCTGGCATCTGCCGCCGAGCATGGTAGCAATCCGATCCATGAATCGATCCGCCTCCGGCTTGCGCCGCGCTTCGCTCCTCCTCGCCACCGCTACCGGCGTTCTCGCGCTCGCCGCGCCTGCCATCGCCCAGACGACGCCCGCGCCGGTCGCGCTGCATCAGGCCCAGCTGCCGCGCACGGTCACCCCCACCCGCTATGACATCGCGGTGACGCCGGACGCCGAGAAGATGGTCTTCACCGGTAGCGTCAAGATCGCGATCGACATCCACGCGGCGACGCGGACGATCACGCTCAACGCGCTCGAGCTGACCATCGACCGCGCCAGCCTGGCCGGCGCCGGGACGCCGACCATCGCCTACGACCCCGAACTCCAGACCGTCACCCTCACCTTCGCCAAGCCGCTGGCGGCCGGCCGTTACACGCTGGACCTCGCCTATCACGGCAAGATCAACCGCAGCAGCCAGGGCCTGTTCGCGCTCGATTACGACACGCCCCAGGGCAAGAAGCGGATGCTCGCCACCCAGTTCGAGGCCGCCGATGCGCGCCGGTTCGTGCCGAGCTTCGACGAACCCGATCTGAAGGCGGTGTTCGGCCTGACCGTCACCGCCCCCAAGGACCAGTTCGCCGTCTCCAACATGCCGATCGCGCAGCAGACCGACATCGGCGGCGGCCTGAGCCGGGTGACGTTCCAGCCGTCGCCCAAGATGTCGTCCTATCTGATGTATCTCGGTATCGGCGACATGCAGCGCATCCACGAGGATGTCGACGGCGTCGATGTCGGCGTGATCGTGCGTCGCGGCGCCACCGATCAGGCCCATTATGCGCTCGACGCGGCCGCCCATATCCTGCGCTTCTACAATGACTATTTCGGGATCAAATTCCCGCTGCCCAAGCTCGATCTGATCGGCGGCCCGGGATCGGGCGGCTTCGGCGCGATGGAGAATTGGGGCGCGATCTTCTATTTCGAGAGCGACCTGCTGGTCGATCCCAAGACCGCGACCGATGCCGACAAGCAGAATGTCTACCTCGTGATCGCGCACGAGATGGCGCACCAGTGGTTCGGCGATCTGGTGACGATGGGCTGGTGGGACGATCTCTGGCTGAACGAGGGCTTCGCCTCGTGGATGGAGAACAAGGCCACCGACAGCATCCATCCCGAATGGCATGTCTGGCTGCAATTTGCCGCCGGCCGCGACAGCGCCTTCTCGACCGACGCGCTGACCTCGACCCACCCGGTGGTGGAGCCGGCCGATACGATCGATCAGGTCAACCGGATCGGCGACGCGATCACCTATGAAAAGGGCGCGGCGGTGATCCGGATGATCGAGGCCTATGCCGGGCAGGATGATTTCCGCACCGGCATCCGCCGCTATCTGGCCGCCCACGCTTATGGCAATGCCACGACGGCCGAACTGTTCCAGACGATCCAGGCCGCGTCGGGCAAGCCGATCGTCAAGATCGGCGACGATTTTACGCAGCAATCGGGCGTCCCGCTGATCAAGGAGAGCGATGCCGGCGGCAGCGTGTCGCTGACCCAGGGACGGTTCGGGCTGGATGCGGCCTCCCGCCAGCCCCGCCGCTGGACGGTGCCGGTGATCGCCGCGCCGCTCGGCCAGGCCGCCACAGACCAGGCCGCCGAACAGCGCGTTGCCGTGACCGGCACCGATCCGGTCGCGCTGAACGCCGGCGGCGCGGCGCCGCTGATCGTCAATGCCGGGCAAACCGGCTATTTCCGCACCCAATATGCCAAGAGCCAGCTGGCCCGGCTGGCGGCGGCGTTCGGGCAGGTGCCGGCGGCCGACCAGCTCGGCCTGCTGTCCGACACCTGGGCGCTCGCCGCCTCGGGTGATGGCGACCCGGCGGATTTCCTCGATCTGACCGGCAAGCTGCCGCTCTCCGCCGATCCGACCGTATGGGACCGGCTGAGCGATCAGCTGCGGACGATCGACGGCATCTACGCGCCCGGCCCGCAGCGTGACGCCTTCCGCGCCTATGCGCGGGCATTGCTCGCGCCCGAGTTCGCGACGCTTGGCTTCGACGCCAAGCCCGGCGAGTCGGACAATGCCGGCGTGCTGCGCAATTCGCTGATCCAGACGCTGGGTCGCTTCGGCGACGCCGGCGTGATCGCCGAGGCCCGTCGCCGGTTCGAGGCCCATGCCGCCGATCCGGCCTCGGCCGGGGGGCCGACGATGCGCGCGGTGATCGCCGTCGCGGCGGAACATGCCGATCAGGCGACCTTCGATCAGCTGCGGAAGCTGGCGGCGGCGGCGACCGACTCGCTCCAGAAGCAGCATCTCGATTTCGCGCTCGCCACGGTCGCGGACCCCGCAATCCTCCAGCAGGCGCTGGCGCTGACGCTGACCGACGAAGTCCCGACCACGAGCGGCCCGCGGATGCTCTATGTCGCGGCGCAGGCGAACCCCGATCTGACCTGGACGTTCGCGACCGAGCACCGGCCCTATTTCGAGAGCCGGCTCGATTCGTTGCAGCGCTACCAGCTTTATGCCCGCATCGCCTCGCCCTCGCCCGATCTGGCGCGCGCCGATCAGCTTCAGGCCTTCGCCGAGAAATATATCCCCGCCTCGGCGCGGCGCGACGTGCTCAAGGCCCAGGATGCGATCCGCACGCGGGCGCGGCTGCGCACCGCGGTGCTGCCGCAGATCGACCAGTGGGTGGCGAAACGCTGATCATCGGCCGGCCAGCCACTTGGCCCGGCCGGCCGACCTGTCATGGAATTAACCCGCGCGATCACTGGTGAAGACGCAGGATGCGCCTACATCTCAGATCCTGAGGAGAGTAACCTTGCGCCCATTTTCGATCCGTTTGATGTCCAGTATGATGACCCTGCTCGCGGTGGCCAGCCTCGCCACCGGCCCGGCTGACGCCCGGCGCGGCGGCAGCTTCGGCAGCCGCGGTTCGCGCACCTACTCCGCGCCGCCTTCGACCTATGGTTCCCAGCGCTATGTGCCACCGGTCCAGCGTTCGATGACGCCGCGCGGGACGCCGCAGCCCAGCCCGAACTATGCCCCCGCTTATGGCCAGCAGCCCGGCTATCGCCCGGCCGGAAGCCGGTTCGGCGGCTTCGGCGGCGGCTTGCTGGGCGGCCTCGTCGCCGGCGGCCTGATCGGCCATTTCTTCGGCCACGGCATGGGCGGCGGCTGGGGCGGTGCAGGCGGCGGCGGCGGTTTCCTGACGGCGCTGCTTCAGGTCGCCATCCTCGGCGGCATCGTGTGGCTGGTGATCGGTTTCTTCCGTCGCCGTTCGCAGTCGCAAGGATCGCCCATGAACGGCGGTTACAGCCAGCAGGACAGCTATGTCCCGCAGGGCAACGCCACCGTCGGCAGCCCGTGGGGCGGCCCTGCGATGGCACCGCAGCCGGTGGCCGACCAGGGCGTCGATATCGCCATCACCAGCAGCGACCAGCAGGCCTTCGAGCGGCTGCTGATCGACGTGCAGGATGCCTTCGGCCGCGAGGATTATGGCCGGCTCCGCCAGCTCACCACCCCCGAGATCATGTCTTATCTCTCGGAGGAACTGAGCCAGAACGCGACCCAGGGCATCCGCAACGAGGTCAGCGGCACCCGCCTGCTCGATGCCGAAGTGTCCGAGGCCTGGCAGGAAGCGGGCGCCGACTATGCGACGATCGCGCTGCGCTACGAAGGCATCGACCTGATGCGCAATCGCACCACGGGCGCGATCGTCAGCGGCTCGGCCAATATTCCGAGCGAGACGACCGAACTCTGGACCTTCGTGCGCGACATGTCCGGGACTTGGAAGCTGTCGGCAATCCAGGAGAGCTGATCAGTCGGCGCTCGCGCTGCCCGCCCGACCCAGCCGACGCACGACGTCGGCGAGGTCGGGCGGGTAGACCGGTTGCGCGCTCGCATCGATCGCCTCGGCGCTCCACCAGCGCAGCTCCTTCAAGGCGGTGCGCTCGGCCTCATCGACGCCGTCGAGCGCGATCGGGCCGCCCGGCCAGCGGGCGACATAGAAATCATCTTCATTGTCGACCGTCTCGTGCAGGAACTCGAACGTGCCGCTGGCGTGATGCACCGGCCCTTCGAGCGGCAGGACCAGGCCCAATTCCTCCCGGACTTCGCGCCGCGCCGTATCGAGCGGCGCCTCGTCGCCTTCCCTCTCGCCGCCCGGTGTCGCCCAGAACAGATAGTCGCCATCGCGGCGCGGCAATACGAAACGGATCAGCAGCACCCGCCCTTCCCGATCGAGCAGGATCATCCGCGCCGATCGGCGAACCCGGTTCCGCGATGCTGTTCCGTCCTGCCGATCCGTCATGCCTGTCCTGTCATCGCTGTTTTCCGCCGAAAACGATGCCGTGCGGCGTGGCGAAAGAAAAGGGATGATCGGGCGGCCGGCGCCGCGGTCGCCTCCGGCGCCACATTGGGGTAGCAGGCCCCGATGATCGACAAGGCGCTGCTGAACGACCTCGCGGGCTGCGAATCGCCCGAAACCCTGCTGGCCGCGATGCTCCGGCATCATCCCGAGCCGCGGACGCCGGTGGACGTCGAAGCATGGGCCCGCAAGGTCGGGATCGCCGATTTCGGGGAGCGGGACGATGATGGCGCGCCGTCCGGGCTGATCATCGATCCGGTGACCAACAGCGGTATCATCGAGTTCGCCGCCGGCCTGCCTGCGCCGCGCCGACGCTATGCGATCGCCCACCAACTCGGCCATTTCCTTCTCGGCGACCATCACGGCGACCGGCAATGCACCCACCGCGATCTGGCCGAAAACCGCCGCGACACGACCCATCGCAAGCAGGAAATGCGGGCGAACCGTTTCGCCGCCGGGTTGTTGATGCCGAAACCCTGGTTCAGCGACTTTGTCGTCGGCCTCGGCAAGCAGAGTGTCCTGCATCTGGCAGCCATCGCCGCGGAATATGGCGTCAGCCTCGATGTGGCAGCGACACGCTACGCCGATCTGACGCAGACGATGGGCGCGTGGCTCTTCGCCAAGGACGGAACGTTCCGCTATGCCCGCCCGTCCCGCTCCTTCCCCGACCTTGCCATCCAGGCCGGCGCGGCCCTGCCGGCGGCGCTGCTGGCGGCCAAGCCGGAGGACCGGATCGCCTGGGCGCCCGCCGATCCGCGCGACTGGATCGCCGTGCCGCGGGGCAGCCGCCCGCCCAAGCTCGCCTTGCAGGTCCACAGCAAGGCCAATGGCTTCCAGCTCATCCTGCTGTCGATCAATGCCGCGGCCGAGCGGCGCGCCGATGAAGAGGCCGAAAAGGCCGCCACCGAAAGCCCGAAGTTCGGGCGCCGCCCCTCGCGATAGGGCGACGCCTTTCTGCCGTTATCATCCCCTAGTTCGGCACAGGGCGCGCGATCGGTGGCAGAGGGTGATGGCTCCCCGCGGCGGCGCCTGTCATAAGCGGCATGGCCACAGACGATCCCCTTCCATTTTGCAGGACCATGGATGAGCCAGCATAGTGCCTCCCCGACCACCGCCCCCGATCCGTCTGCGGGC
This sequence comes from Sphingomonas abietis, assembly GCF_027625475.1. NCBI lineage: Bacteria > Pseudomonadati > Pseudomonadota > Alphaproteobacteria > Sphingomonadales > Sphingomonadaceae > Sphingomonas > Sphingomonas abietis. The sequence goes on along the minus strand of NZ_CP115174.1, from coordinate 1,878,237 downwards.
GAGGCCATCCTGCGATTGGCCGATATCATGGCAACGCTGCGCGATCCCGATGGTGGTTGCCCCTGGGATGTCGAACAGGATTTCGCGACGATCGCGCCCTACACGATCGAGGAGGCCTATGAGGTGGCCGACGCCATTGCGCGAAACGACATGGCCGATCTGCGGGGCGAACTCGGCGATCTCCAGCTGCAGGTGGTCTTCCATGCCCGTATCGCCGAGGAGGCCGGGCATTTCACGCTCGCCGACGTCATCGCCTCGATCGCCGACAAGATGATCCGCCGCCATCCCCACGTCTTCGGCGACGAAGCGCAGGGGTACGGTGACGCCGCGCGGGTCGGTTGGGAGCAGATCAAGGCCGAAGAGCGCGCCGAACGCCGGGAGACCGGCGCGCTGGCCGGCGTCGCGCTGGGATTACCCGCGTTGCTGCGGGCCGAGAAGCTGCAAAAGCGCGCCGGGCGGGTCGGCTTTGATTGGCCCGACGCCGATGGCCCCCGCGCGAAGGTGTTCGAGGAGATCGCCGAGATCGAATCGGCGCCGGATGACGCGGCGCGGGCCGAAGAATTCGGCGACCTGCTGTTCGCGATGGTCAATTGGGCACGCCACATGACGATCGATCCGGAGGCCGCCCTGCGCGCCGCCAATGCCAAGTTCGAACGCCGTTTCGCGGCGATGGAGGCGGAAGCCGGGGACGCTTTCCCCGGCCTGTCGCTCGATGCGAAGCAGGCGTTGTGGCAGTCGGCCAAGGCGCGCGGCCAGTAGGCTTCGGATGCGGTAGGCCGCTATCGGCCGCCGCTATCGACCGCCGCCATTCAGCCTCGATGTCGGCTCGGACGGCCCGCACGGGATGTCCGGTGTTGACGGGCGCGGGGCCGCCGCGGCAGAAGCGGCCATGGCCGAACCCGTCGATTCCGCAACCCTTCCCTCCCGTCGCCGCCCGCATGAGGTGGAAATGCAGCGGCGGGGCCTGCTGTTCGTGATCTCCTCCCCGTCCGGGGCCGGCAAGTCCACGATCGCCCGCAAGCTGATCGCCGCGGACGGCCAGATCGAGATGTCGGTGTCCGCCACCACCCGGCCGATCCGGCCGGGCGAGGTCGACGGCAAGGATTACCACTTCGTCGATACGCCCGAGTTCAAGCGCATGGTATCCGACGAGGAATTCCTCGAATGGGCGCATGTGTTCGATCATCGCTACGGCACCCCGCGAGCGCCGGTCGAGGCGATGCTCCACGAAGGCCGCGACGTGCTGTTCGATATCGACTGGCAGGGCGCGCAGCAGCTCTACCAGCAGGCTGCCGGCGATGTCGTGCGGGTGTTCATCCTGCCGCCCTCGATGGAAGAACTCGAACGGCGCCTGCGCGGGCGCGCCACCGATGCCGCCGATGTGATCGATCGCCGGATGGAGCGCTCGGTGTCCGAAATGGGCCATTGGGACGGCTATGATTATGTGCTGGTCAACGACGATGTCGAACGCTGCTTCGCACAGGTGCGCCTGATCCTGCGGGCCGAGCGGCTGCGTCGCCACCGCCAGCTCGGCCTGATCGGCTTCACCCGCAAGCTGATGCGGGGTTAAGCGCTCAGCGAGAGGCGTCCGTCGGCGCCGATCTCCACCGCAAGCGGTTCGTAGCTCGCAATCGTGGCATGGCCGGTCTCGATCGGCGCATGATGCGTCGTCGTCACCACCATCACCGTCGCGCCCGCCGCCTCGCCGGCCGCGATCCCGGCCGGCGCATCTTCCCACACCAGGCAATCGGACGCGGCAAAGCCCAGCCGTTCGGCGGCGAGCAGGAAGCAATCCGGGGCGGGCTTGCCATGGGCGACATCGTCCGCCGAGATCAGCAGCGACGGCATCGGAATCCCCGCCACCGCCAGCCGCCGCAAGGCGAGCGCGCGCGGCGCCGATGTCACGATCGCCCAGCGATCGGCCGGCAGTGCGGCGAGGAATGCCGGCGCTCCCGGAATGGGAAGCGTACCCTCCGCCTCTTCGATCTCCGCCTGGGTGAGCGCCGCGGTCTCGGCCAGCACGTCCACGCCCGGCGGCGCGAAGCGGCGAATGGTCTGGACCGCCTGTACGCCATGCATCACCGCCAGGATCGGCGCCGGATCGAGGCCATGGCTTTCGGCCCAGCGGCTCCAGACGCGGTTGGCGACCGCGATGCTGTCCAGCACGGTGCCGTCCATGTCGAACAGGAAGGCGGCGAAATCGCGCTGAGGAAGGTTCGTCATTCGCGCGCCTCGAAGCGTGCCCAGTCGATATCGCTGATCCGCACATCGAGGCTGACCACCTCGCCGGTCGCGTCGCTCGCCAGCACTTCGCCATGCTGGTGGAGCCAGGCGACGGACGCGCCGTCACTGGCCGGCAGGCGCACCGTGCGGACCCGTGCCCCGCGGCTGAGGCGATCGGAAACGGCGCGGCGGAGATCCTCCACCCCTTCCCCGGTCAATGCCGACAGCACCACCGCATCGTCGCGCCGCGCCGCTTCGGCGCGCAGCGTGGCGGCGGTTTCGGCATCGAGCGCATCGACCTTGTTCCAGGCCTCGATCATCGGCGTGCTCTCGCTTTCGCCGACGGCGCCGATCTCGGTCAGCACATGGGTGACGTCCTGCGCCTGCGCCTCGCTGTCCGGGTGCGACATGTCGCGGACGTGGATGATGATGTCGGCGGTGACGACCTCCTCCAGCGTGGCGCGAAACGCCGCCACCAACTGGGTCGGCAGATCGGAGACGAAGCCCACCGTGTCGGACAGGATCGCCTTGTCGAGACCCGGCAGACGGATCTGCCGCATCGTCGGATCGAGCGTCGCGAACAGTAGATCCTTCGCCATGACGTCGGCGCCGGTCATCCGGTTGAACAAAGTCGACTTGCCGGCATTGGTATAGCCGACCAGCGCGATCACCGGCCACGGCGCGCGGCGGCGCCGATCGCGGTGCAGCCCACGCGTGCGGCTGACCTGCTCCAATTCCTTGCGCAGCTTCGCCATGCGATCGCGGATCAGCCGACGATCGGCCTCGATCTGGGTTTCGCCGGGACCACCGAGGAAGCCGAAGCCGCCGCGCTGGCGCTCGAGATGGGTCCAACTGCGCACCAGCCGGCCGGCCTGATAATCGAGATGGGCGAGTTCGACCTGCAGCCGCCCTTCGGCGGTCGCGGCGCGCTCGCCGAAGATTTCGAGGATCAGCCCGGTCCGGTCGATCACCTTGGCGGCAACCGCTTTCTCCAGATTGCGCTGCTGGATCGGCGTGACGGCAGCATCGATGACGATCAGTTCCGCCTCGGCCATGCGTGCAGCCTCGGCCAGCGCCTCGACCTGACCGGAGCCGAGCAGGGTCGCCGCCTTGGGCTGGCGCAGGCGAAAGGCGATCTTCTCGACGACGTCGAGGCCGATGGCGCCGGCGAGACCTGCCGCCTCCTCCAGCCGCGCCTCGGCGGTGCGATTATGCGGGCCGATCTCGGGGAGCGCGACGATGGCGCGCGCCCCGCGAACGATGCCGTCCTTGTCCTCCCGACCGAAACCGCTCAATCGACATCCTCGTCTTCGGCGAGATTCACCGGGTGGAGCGGCTGCACGGTCGAAATCGCATGCTTGTAGACCAGCTGCGATTGGCCATCGCGGCGCAGCAGCAGGCAGAACAAGTCGTATGCGGCGACTTCGCCCTGCAGCATCACGCCGTTGACCAGGAACATCGTCACCGGCTCGGACGATTGCTTCACCGCGTTGAGGAAGATTTCCTGCAACAGCGCGCCGCGCTTCGACTCGGCGAAGGCCTTCTCGATCGGCGCGAGGTCGATCGGATGGGCCGGCATCACCGTGGAGATGGCGTGCTTGTAGATCAACTGCGACTGGCCGTCACGGCGCAGCAGCACCGAGAAATTGTCGAACCAGGTGATGATCCCCTGTAGCTTGACGCCCTTGACGAGGAACATCGTCACCGGGGTCTTCGACTTCCTCAGAGCGTTGAGGAACATATCCTGAAGATTATTGGGCTTTTCTGCCATGACCTTCTTGTCTCCGGTCTTCTTGGCGGGGCGTGGCCCGCTGGGTGGCCGTTCCTTGGCCTCTGGCACCTCCGCCTCTTGCGGGGGTGCTTGAAATGTAGGCGACAGACGCTTTCGCGACAAGCGTGCGGGCGCCTTGGCTTCGGCCGGGGTATCTTCCTCGGTCATTCTTCTCCGTCCTTCACGTCAACCAATCCGAGCGACTTCAATTTCCGATGGAGCGCCGATCGCTCCATGCCGATGAATGTTGCAGTGCGGGATATATTGCCCGAAAAACGCCGTATCTGCACGCGCAAATATTCGCGCTCGAAGGTCTCGCGGGCCTCGCGCAGCGGCGTGCCCATGATCGATTTGGCGGCATTGCCCGGCGCCAGCCGCTCCTGATCGGAGAGAATCTCCCCCGGCAGCATGTCGGCATCGATGCGCCCGATGCGATCGCCCGGCGCCATGATCATGGTCCGCTCGACGATGTTGCGGAGCTGGCGGACGTTGCCGGGCCAATCATAAGCCTGCAACGCTGCGACCGCCTCCGGCGAGATTTCGGGGGTGGCGACGCGACGCTCCGCCGCATAGCGCGCGGCGAAATGCTGGACCAGTGCGGGAATGTCCTCCCGTCGTTCGGACAGCGCCGGAAGATTTACCGGTACGACGTTGAGTCGATAATATAAATCCTCCCGAAAACGCCGTGCCTCGATCTCGTCCTGCAGCACCCGTGAGGTGGCCGAGACGACCCGGACGTCGACCTTCACCATATGGGTGCCGCCGACCCGCGTGAAGCTCTGGTCGGTGAGGACGCGGAGGATGCGCGCCTGGGTGGTGAGCGGCATGTCGGCGATCTCGTCGAGAAATAGCGTACCGCCATGCGCCTGTTCGAGCAGGCCGGGCCGCTGGACGTCGCCGCCCTCCTCCGATCCGAACAGCTCTTCCTCGACGCGCTCGGGCGTCATCCGGGCGGCCGAGACCACGACGAACGGCGCCTGCGCGCGCGTCGACCAGACATGGAGCAGCCGCGCCGCCACCTCCTTGCCGACGCCCGCGGGGCCGGTGATCAGCACGCGGCTGCCGGTCGCCGCCACGCGCTTGAGCGTCGCGCGGACCTGGTTGATCGCCGCCGACTGGCCGTTCAGTTCCTCGTCCTGTCCGACCTGTGCGCGGAGCGTGGCATTCTCGCGCTTGAGCCGCTCGGTCTCGGTGGCGCGGGCGACGAGCAGCAGCAGGCGCTCGGCCTCGAATGGCTTCTCGATGAAATCGGCGGCGCCGCGCCGGATCGCCGCGACGGCGGTATCGAGATTGCCGTGCCCCGAGATCACCAGCACCGGGATGGACGGATCGCGGCGCTTGATCTCGTCGAGCAGGTCCAGCCCGTCGAGCTTGGAACCCTGCAACCACACATCAAGCAACACCAGACTGGGGCGCCGCTCGCGGATGGCCGCCAGCGCCGAATCGCTGTCCGCCGCGGTGCGGGCTCCATAGCCCTCGTCTTCCAGCACACCCGCGACGAGTTCGCGGATGTCCTGCTCGTCATCGACAATCAATACGTCCAATGCCATGCTTTATCCGGCTTTCATGCGCGTGAGTTCAGGGCGGGCTTCGGCGCCCATGCTGCCGTCGTCGTCAAGCGAACCGGCCTCGCCTCCCAGCGAAGCCAGCGTATCGGTATCGAGAAGGATGCTGACGACGGTGCCACCGCCCGGCCGATCGGTGAAGCCGATCGTGCCGAAATGCTCCTCGACGATCTTCTTGACGATCGCCAGGCCGAGGCCCGTGCCCTTGGCGCGCGTCGTCATATAGGGTTCGGTCAGCCGCTCGCGCTCGGCGGGCAGGCCGATGCCGGTATCGGTCACCTGGATGGCAAGGCGACCGTCGCCCTGCCGGATGATCATGTCGATCGCACCGGATATCGGTTCGCCCTCCCCACATTTCTCCTGAATGGCCTCGGCGGCGTTCTTGACGATGTTGGTCAACGCCTGGCCGAGCAGGCGACGATCGCAGACCAGCACCGGCGACGGATCGGGCGCATCCAAGGTAAAGCGGATCGCAGGATGCGCGACTTCGTGGAGGAACAGCGCCTGCCGGGCGACCTCCACCACCGGCTCGGGCCGGAACACCGGCTTGGGCACCCGCGCGAACGACGAGAATTCATCGACCATGCGGCGCAAATCACCGACCTGACGGACGATGGTCTGGGTCAGCCGTTCGAACGTCGTGTCGTCGGCCGGGACATCCTTGCCGTAGCGCCGCTGGAGGCGCTCGGCGGCGAGCTGGATCGGCGTGAGCGGATTCTTGATCTCGTGCGCGATGCGCCGCGCCACGTCGGACCATGCCGCCCGGCGCTGATCGAGCAGCTGCTCGGTAATGTCGTCGAAGGTGATGACATGGCCGCCATCGGAGGCCACCAACGTCACCGCCAGCGTCCGCGGCTCGCCACCGGAGGCCAGCTGGATCACCGATTCCCGTTGCCCGTCACCGATCAGCCGATCGAGTTCGGGCGCGATATCTGCGAGATTCCGGCCGATCGCCTCATTCTCGCCGGTGCGCAGCAGCTTGTCGGCGGATTTGTTGGAGAGCCGAATCCGTCGCTCGCCATCGACCGAGATTACGCCGGCGCTCACGCCCGACAACACCGCCTCGGTCAGCGCGCGACGACGATCGAGCTGGTCATTGGCAGACACCAGCGCGCCGGTCTGCTCCTCGACACGGCGGGTCATGCGATTGAACGCCGTCGCCAGCGCGCCGACCTCGTCGCGGCGGACTGCCGGCGGCACGCGCACGGTCAGATCGCCCAAGGTGATCCGCCGCGCCGCGCCGACCAGATCGGTAATGGGCCTCGTGATACGGTTGGCGACGGAGAAAGCGATCCAGATCGACGCCGCGACGATCAGCAGCGAGACCACGAGCAGCGCCGCGTTGAACTGGAGCTGCAACGCGCGCGAGCGATCGAGCAGGCTGACATAGTCGCCTAATGCCCGCTTGGCGCGGAAGGATTGGCGCAGCACCAGAGGATCCACCCGGCGCGAGGCATAGAGATAGAGATGCGCGTTGGGATCGACCGCAATTCGCGCCTCCATCCTGTCCTCTACCGCAATCGTCTGGACGCCCCCGCGGTTGAGCTCGGCGACGGTCGGCGGCGGCATCAAGGTCGATGGCGAGCGATCATCGCCGAGGTTGGTGAAAGCCAGCAACTGGGCTGCACCGCTCGTGTCGATCCCGATCAGCGCGATCTCGTTCAGCTGGCGGCCCCGCAACTGCTCTCCGAGAAAAACCCGGACGCGCGGATCTTCGAGCGACGTCACCTGCGAGAGCGCGTTGCGAAAATCGTCCGCCATCGGGATCATGTCGCCTTCGATGCGTCGACGATTCTCGATCACATAGGCCTGAGCGACGTGATCGCTGTTCTGAAGCACGGTGCGCGCGGAATCCGAGAACCAGAACTGCACGCCGTATTGAAAGAGCAGCGAGGCGAACACCACCACCGCCAGTGTCGGTATCGCCGCCACGGCGGAGAAGATGGCGACAAGCCGGACATGGAGCCGCCCCCCGCTGCTTCCCCCCACCCGATTGCGAGCGACGCGGCGCGCCACCAGCACCATCATCCCGATCCATGGGACCAGATTGGCGACCAACAGGAGCGCGACGATCGGCGGCGTCAGCAGGTTCTGCGAAGGGCCGCCCTGCGACACGATCAGCCAACTGCCGGCGAAGATCAGCAGCGCCGCGAATACAGTCGCCACTTCGACCATATGCACGACGGTGCCGCGGCGCATGATCACCGACAGCCGGCGGCGCCAGCGCGGCTGCCGGTTGCTCGATGCTACGGGATTGGGGGCTTCCGCCTCTGCCATCGTGGCGGTTCTACCACGGAGCGTTGCCGATACAACACATATGCGACAAATCGGCGTGAATCGTCGTCCCGCCCCCGTCCGCCTTGCCGCGCTACCCGTTTCGGCGCGAGGCCGCCGGATCGATATGCCGCTCGGTCAGCTTCTTCCGCAGCGTGTTGCGGTTGATGCCGAGCAGGCGGGCGGCGCGAATCTGATTGCCCTTCGCGGCCGCCATCGCGATCCGCAGCAAGGGCGGCTCGATCTCGGCGAGCAGGCGTTCATACAGACCGTCCGGCGGCAGATCGCGACCGAAGCCTGCGAAATACCGGGCGAGATGCAATTCGACCGATCCGGCAAGCCCGCCATCGCTCTCGATCGCGCTCGCCGATTCGGCTGCATGGCCGCCGAACTGGGCATCGATCGTCGCCGCGCCGATCCGCTCCTCGCGCACCAGCGCCGCCAGCCGCCGCATGAGATTTTCAAGCTCGCGGACATTGCCTGGCCAGGGATGGCGAACGAGGCGGGCCACCGCCGCCTCGTCCAGCGTCTTGCGGGGCAGCCCGTCGGCTGCCGCCCGATCGAGGAAATGCCGCGCCAGTTCGCCGACATCCTCGATCCGCTGGCGCAGCGCCGGCAGCCGGACGGGCACGACGTTGAGGCGGTAATAGAGATCCTCGCGGAAACCGCCTTCGGCGACGAGCCGCTCGATCTCCTTGTTGGTGGCGGCGATCACGCGGACGTCGACGCGGATATGGCGCGCGCCGCCCACGGTGGTGAACTCGCCCTCCTGCAACACGCGCAGCAACCGGGTCTGCGCCTCCAGCGGCATGTCGCCGATCTCGTCCAGGAACAGGGTGCCGCCCGCCGCCTGCTCGAACCGGCCGGCGGTGCGCTGGGCCGCGCCGGTGAAGGCGCCGCGTTCATGGCCGAACAGCTCGCTCTCGATCAGCTCGCGCGGAATCGCCGCCATGTTGACCGGCACGAACGGCCGTGGTCCGCGCGGCCCGAGATCGTGGATGGCGCGGGCGACCAGTTCCTTGCCGGTGCCGCTCTCGCCGAGGATCAGTACGGTCAGATCGTTGGCGACGACGCGGGCGATGGTGCGATAGACCGCCTGCATCGCGGGCGAGCGGCCGATCAGCGGCAGATCATGGGTCTCGCCGACTTCCTCGTCGTTCGCCGTCACGCGCCCGGCCAGCGCCCCCGTCACCGCCCGGCCCAATTCCTCGAGATCGAAGGGCTTGGGCAGATAATCGAACGCCCCCTGCTCGGTGGCCCGCACCGCCGTCGCCAGCGTGTTGCGCGCGGAGAGGACGATGACCGGCAGATCGGGATAGAGGCCGAGGATTTCGGGCACGATATCCAGCCCATCGCCATCGGGCAGCATGACATCGGTGACCAGCACATCCGGGCCGAAGCTGCCGAGCGAGCGGCGCATATCGGCGATCGAGCCGACCGCTTCGACGACATGCCCCCCGCGGCGCAGCGCCTCGCGCACCACGGTGCGGATCGCGCTATCGTCGTCCACCACCAGGATCCGGCCGGACAGCATCGCAGTCATGACGTCAACTCCCGACGGGATGCAACAGGGGCACGCGGCAGCAGCAGGCGGAACACGGTGCGCCCCGGCTGGCCTTCGCGGGCATATTCGACGATGCCGCCCATCTCGCCGACCAGCTTGTCGACCAGCGCGAGGCCGATGCCGCTGCCCGACGGCTTGGAGGTGACGAACGGATCGAACAGATGATCGGCGATCGCCTCGGGCGCACCGGGACCATCATCGATCACGCACAATTCGATCGGCAGGGCGAGGCGCTCGCCGCCGCCGAAGCTCGCGATCGAGACGCCGTGGCGATAGGCGGTGGTGAGGGTGATCGTCCCGCCCTCCCCGGTCGCCTCGGCCGCGTTCTTGAGCAGGTTGAGGACTATCTGCACCAGCGCGTCGCGGTTGCCGAGCACATCCGGCAGCGACGGGTCATATTGTTCGCGTATCCGCCGCTCCGCCGCGAAGCCCGCACTGGCGAGATCGCGCGCGTGGCTGAGCACGCTATGGATGTTGAGCGCCTCCAGCGGCCGCGGCCGGGTATCGGAGAGCCCTTCCATCCGGTCGATCAGGCGGGCGATGCGATCGACCTCGCCCCGGATCAGCCCGGTCAGCTCGACCTGCTCGGGTGGCGCGCCGCTTTCCAGCAATTGCGCGGCGCCCCGGATGCCGGACAGCGGGTTCTTGATCTCATGCGCGAGCAAGGACGCGGCGGCGGCGGCGGGCAGCCCGCGACTGCTCTGCTCGCCGCGCCGCGCCGCGAGATCATGGCTGGCTCGCCCGTGGATGAGGATGACGCGCCAGCCGGGCCGATCCGGCAACGGCGCCACGGTCAAGTCGGCGCGGTGCGGGCGACCGAGCGGGATCACCATGTCGATATCGTAAGCCGCGATCGGCTGGTCGGGCGCGAGCGACGTCATCGGATGGCCGATCATGTCCTCGATGGTGCGGCCCACCACGCTGATCCGTGACAGATTGAGCAGGGCTTCGGCGGGCGGATTGCAATCCCGCACGAGGCCATCGCCGTCGATCGTCAGGATCGCGATCGGTAACGCCGCCAACAGCTCGGCCGCGCCCGGCAGTTCCGCCTCCCCCGCCCCCCGGCGGCTGAAGCGGATCAGGCGGCCGCCCGGGATCGCCATGGCGCGTAGAAGCCATCGAGCATCCGCAGCACGTCCTGCGCATCCGGCACCTGGTTGACCGCGTTGCGGAACTCGGCCGAGCCATGCAGGCCCTTGGTGTACCAGCCGAGATGCTTGCGGGCCATATTGACCCCGGTCTCCTTGCCATAATGGGCGAGCATCATCTGATAATGCTCCACGATCAGGGCATATTGCTCGTCGATCGAGGGATCGGGACGACGCTCGCCGGTAGTCAGGTAGCGCATCACCTGATCGAGCAGCCAGGGCCGCCCATAAGCGCCACGCCCGATCATCACGCCGTCCGCGCCGGACTGGCGCAGCGCCTCCTCGGCATCCTCGACCGTGCAGATGTCGCCATTGGCGATCACCGGGATCGAGACGGCATCCTTGACGCGGCGGATGAACGCCCAGTCCGCCGAGCCGCGATACATCTGGTTGCGGGTGCGGCCATGGACCGTCACCAGCTTGCAGCCGAGATCTTCGGCGATCTTCGCCAGTTCGGGCGCATTGAGGCTGTCGAGATCCCAGCCCATCCGCATCTTGAGCGTCACCGGCACCGACACCGCGTCCACCGTCGCCCGGATCAGCGAGCCGGCCAGGTCGAGATCGCGCATCAGCGCCGATCCGGCGTCGCCATTGACGACCTTGCGAACCGGGCAGCCCATGTTGATGTCGATGATCGCGGCACCGCGATCCTCGTTCAGCTTGGCCGCCTCGCCCATCTCCTGGGGCGAGCAGCCGACCAGCTGCATCGACACCGGTTCCTCGATCGGATCCCACGCCGCCTTCTGGACCGACTGGCGCGTCTCCCGGATCGCGGCCTGCGACGCGATCATCTCGGTGACGTTGAGGCCCGAGCCATAGCGCCGCACCATCTTGCGGAACGGCAGATCGGTGACGCCGGTCATCGGCGCCAGGATCACCGGCGTATCGATGGTGAGGGAGCCGACCTGGATCGGCTGGACGAGCGGTTCGCGCATCGGAAGACCAAATTGCCTAGAAAACAGGCAGCCGCCCTAACCCGAAAGCAACTGGCGGGCAAGGCCGTGCTGGGCTAATCGCCCGCCTCATGGACGAGAACAGGACGGTCGCGCTGATCGTGGCGGCAGGCAACGGCACCCGCATGGGCGGTGGCATCCCCAAACAATATCGCCAGGTCGGCGGCGTGGCGGTGATCGCCCGCGCCTTCGACGCCCTGGCGGCGCATTCCGGCATCGACGCGGTGCATGTCGTGACCGGCGCCGGGCAGGAATCGCTGCTCCGCGCGGCGTTGGGCGAGGGTCGCCGTCCGGCGACGATCACGCCGGGCGGCGCGACGCGGCGGGAATCGGTCAAAGCGGGCCTGGAGGCGATCGCCGCGACCCCGCCGGCCCGCGTGCTGATCCATGACGCCGCCCGCCCCTTCCTGCCCGCTCCGGTGATCGATCGCCTGCTGGCCGCGCTGGGCGAGGCACCGGGCGCCGTCCCCACCCTGCCCGTGGTCGATACGCTGGTGCGGGCGGAGGGTGGCACGCTCGGCGATAGCGTCGATCGCGCCGGGCTGGCACGGGTGCAGACCCCGCAGGCCTTTCATTTCGATACCATCCTCGCCGCGCATCGCGGCTGGCAGGACGATGCCGAACCCACCGACGACGCGCAGGTCGCGCGCGCCGCAGGACATGCTATCCTCGCCGTTCCGGGAGATACGATGCTCGAGAAGCTCACCCATGAGGCCGATTTCGCGGCCGCCGAAGCCCGGCTGGGCGTCGCCATGACGTCGCGGGTCGGCATGGGCTATGACGTCCATGCCTTCTCGGACGGCGATCATATCATGCTGTGCGGCCTGAAAATCCCGCACAGCCATGCGCTTGCCGGGCATAGCGACGCCGATGTCGGCCTCCATGCGATCACCGACGCTCTGCTCGGCTGCATCGCCGACGGCGACATCGGCAGCCACTTCCCGCCGTCCGATGCGCGCTGGAAGGGCGCCGACTCGGGCACCTTCCTCCAGCACGCCGCCAGCCTGGTCGCCGCGCAGGGCGGGATCATCGATCATGTCGATCTGACCATCATCTGCGAGGCGCCCAAGGTGGGGCCGCACCGCGATGCGATGCGGGCCAAGATCGGCGAGTTGCTCGGGCTCCCGATCGGCCGGGTCAGCGTCAAGGCGACCACCACCGAGCAACTGGGCTTCACCGGGCGTCGCGAGGGCATGGCGGCGCAGGCGGTGGCCAGCGTCCGGATGCCGATCGCATGAAACGCGCCGTCGCCCCGCTCGCTATCGCCATCCTGATGGCGGGACAGGCGGGCGCGGCGCGCCCGGCCTGCATCCCCCATCACGACATGCGTATCCTGATCCGCGTGGCCTTGCCCGATGCGGTGGAAGCGGTGGCGGATCGCTGCAAGGCGGCGCTCCCGGGCGACGCCTTCCTGCCCAATGAGGGCGCCGGCCTCGCCAATCGCTTCCGCCATGAAGCTCCGGTCGATCCGGCGGCGGCGCGCATCGCGATCCAGGACGCGACCGGGCAGGATCTGTCCAGCTTCGCCTCGGACGATACGGTGGTCGGCCTCGCCCGCCAGCTGGTCGACACCCAGATCGGGCAGCATGTGCCGCTCAAGGATTGCCGTTCGATCGACAGCATGATGGAGCTGGCCGGCAATTTGCGGGCCGATGCGATGGCCGAGGCGATCCTGCTGGCCCTGGAGCTGGCCGGGCCGGATCAGGTGAAGGGCCTTGCGATCTGCCCGCCGAAGGACGAAGGGGCGCAACGATGACCGATTCCAACCTCCCCCAAGAGCTTCTCGATGCCGCCCGCCGGGTGATCGAGGAGAATCGCGCCGCCGGGCTGCGTATCGCCGTCGCCGAGAGCTGCACCGGCGGCCTCGTCTCCGCCGCCCTGACCGAGGTGGCCGGCTGCTCGGAGGTGTTCGAGGCCGGCTTCGTCACCTACGCCAACGAAGCCAAGATGGGGATGCTGGGCGTCGCCTCCGACGTGCTGGAGACATTCGGCGCGGTCTCGGTCGCGACCGCCTGGGCGATGGCGCAGGGCGCCATCCAGAAGACCAGCGCCGATATCGGCGTGGCGATCACCGGCATTGCCGGCCCCGGCGGCGGATCCGAGAAAAAGCCGGTGGGAACGGTGGTGTTCGCTCGCGCGTCACGCTCGGGCGATCCCGACGACGTCGTCGCCGATCGCCGCAATTTCGGCGATCTCGGCCGCGCGGCGATCCGGCTTCAGGCGGCGTTGTGTGCGCTCGAACTGCTGCTGCCCTCGCCGCCGCCCGGCGTCGGCGAGGCCTTGACGCCGTCGGCATAGAGCTTGGCGGCGCGGTCCTCGAACGCGCCGATCATCTTGCGGAGCGCGCGATCGAACACCTGGCCAGCGAGCATCTCGAAGATGCGCGACCGGAACGCGAAATCAACCGCGAAATCCACGAAGCAGCCGCCCTGCCCGTCGGGCCGGAACGCCCAATCATTGGTCAGGCGCTCGAGCGGCCCTTCGAGATAATCGACATGGATGCGGCTCGCCCGCTCCTTGCTGACCTTCGAGGTGAACTTTTCCGAGATTCCCTTGAAGCCGACCACGAGGTCCGCGATCATCTCGCCCGGGCTGTCCTCGCGCACCCGCACCGCGACGATCCAGGGCAGAAATTCGCCATAGTGCGCGACATCGGCGACCAGATCGAACATCTGCTCGGGCGTATAGGGTAGCTGTCGTGTCTCGGCGTGTCTGGGCATGTCGGGCTCTATCAACCGTCCGCACCGAGCCTGTCGAGGTGCCGCTTGTGTATGTCGCCCTTCGCGAGAAGGACGGGGCTTCGACAGGCTCAGCCCGAACGGGTGCTACGCGCGATGGCCGGCGAGCTTTGCCTCACGCGCGGCGCGCAGCTTCTCGAAATCGTCGCCGGCATGGTAGCTCGACCGGGTCAGCGGCGAAGCGGCGACCAGCAGGAAGCCCTTGGCCCGCGCGATCGCGGCATAAGCCGCAAAGGCCTGCGGGGTGATGAATTCCTCCACCTTCGCATGGCGCGGCGTCGGCTGGAGATATTGGCCCATCGTCAAGAAATCGACGTCGGCCGACCGCATGTCGTCCATCACCTGATGGACCTCGAGACGCTGCTCGCCGAGCCCGGTCATCACCCCGGACTTGGTGAAGATCGAGGGATCATGCTTCTTCACGCTCTCCAGCAGGCGCAGCGACGCATAATAGCGCGCGCCCGGCCGGATCGTCGGATAGAGCCGGGGCACCGTCTCGAGATTATGGTTGTAGACGTCGGGCCGCGCCGCGACGATCTTCTCGACCGCGCTTTCCGTCTTGTTGCGGAAATCGGGGGTGAGGATCTCGATCGTGGTGGAGGGCGTCGTGCGGCGCAGCGCCTCGATCACCTTGACGAACTGCGAAGCACCGCCATCGGGCAGATCGTCACGATCGACCGAGGTGATGACGATATGTTCGAGGCCGAGTTCGGCGGCGGCATCGGCGGTATGCTGCGGCTCGAACGGATCGACCGCGCGCGGCATTCCGGTCTTCACGTTGCAGAAGGCACAGGCACGGGTGCAGGTGTCGCCCAGGATCATCACGGTCGCATGCTTCTTGGTCCAGCACTCGCCGATATTGGGGCAGGCCGCCTCCTCGCACACGGTCGCGAGGTTGAGACGGCGCATCAGCGCCTTGGTCTCCGCGAAACCGACGGATGTGGGCGCTTTCACGCGGATCCAGTCGGGCTTGGGGACGCGGGGTGGGCGGGCTTCCTGAAGCGGCTCGGTCATGGCGTGGCAGATAGCGATTGATCACCGCTCTTGCCAGCCCTGCCGCGCATCCTTAGGCACGCATTCATGCCCGGCTTTGACGATCTCCTCGCAGGATACCGCCGCTTCCACCGTGAAGCATGGGCCACCCAGCGCGCCCGCTGGTCCGAACTGGCCGATGGCCAGGCCCCGGACACGCTGGTGATCGCCTGTTCGGACAGCAGGGTCGATCCCGCGCAGATCTTCGACGTCGCGCCGGGCAATATCTTCGTGGTCCGCAATATCGCCAATCTGGTGCCGCCGTTCGAGCCGGACACCAGCCGGCACGGCGTTTCGGCGGCGGTGGAATTCGCGGTGACGCAGCTCATGGTGTCCGAGATCGTCGTGCTCGGCCACGAATATTGCGGCGGCTGCAAGGCGGCGATGAGCCAGGTGTTCGCCGGCGCCGCGCCGGGCGAAGGCGGGTTCGTCGGCCATTGGGTCGATATGCTCGATCCGGCGCGCGATGCGATCATCGCGGCCCATGGCGATGGCGAACAGGCCGAACGCGCCCTGGAGCGAGAGGCGGTCAAGGTCAGCCTCGCCAATCTGCGCTCCTTCCCCTTCGTCACCGCAGCGGAATCCGCCGGTCGCCTGACATTGCGCGGTGCCTGGTTCGGCATTCGCGAAGGCCAGCTCCAGTTGCTCGGCGAAGGCGGCGCTTTCCACCCAGCCTGAGCCCGCGCCAAGGAACGCCCGTCTGCCTCCAGACGTTAGCGCCCCCATCGACAGGATAGGGGGCGATGACTTGAGGAGAG
This sequence comes from Sphingomonas abietis, assembly GCF_027625475.1. NCBI lineage: Bacteria > Pseudomonadati > Pseudomonadota > Alphaproteobacteria > Sphingomonadales > Sphingomonadaceae > Sphingomonas > Sphingomonas abietis. Next base: position 1,862,211 of record NZ_CP115174.1, on the reverse strand, counting down.
CAGGAATGACCCGTGCACCATTCGCCATTCTCGCCGGCGCGGCGTTCGTCGCCGCAGCCGCGATGATCAATCCCGCCGCATTGGCACAGAGCGACCCTCATCAGCCCGCCAATGACGGCTCCGCCGCCGCCTCGATGACGGTGCCGCCGGGCCAGGTGGCGGCCGGCGTCGATCCCGGCACCAGCACGGCGAACGGCGGCGTGCAGGGCAATTTGCAGGCGACGAACGACCAAAACGCGGTCAATCAGGCGCAATATCAGCAGGATCTGGCATCCTACGATGCCGCCATGAAGGCGCATGGCCACGCGATCGCACGGCGCGACACCCGCTATGCGCGCCAGCAGCAAGCCTATGCCAACGCGATGGAGGCCTGGCGGCAGCAGGATTATGCCTGCCGCCATGGCAGCAGCCAGGCGTGCAAGAGCCCGGCGCCCGATCCGGCCGATTATTATTGAGGCATGATCGAGGGGCGGCGACCCGCCGCCCTCTCAGGTCATCCCGCGATCGATCAGCGATCGATCAGCGGGTGAGCCGCTTGTAGGCGCCCGACGCCGGGCGATCGGCCGCATCGCCGAGGCGGCGGCGCTTGTCTTCCTCGTAGCTCTCGAAATTGCCCTCGAACCATTCGACATGGCCCTCGCCCTCGAAGGCGAGGATGTGGGTGGCGAGACGATCGAGGAAGAAGCGGTCATGGCTGATCACCACCGCGCAGCCCGCGAAATTCTCGATCGCCTCTTCGAGCGCACCCAGCGTTTCGACATCGAGGTCGTTGGTCGGCTCGTCGAGCAGCAGGACGTTGCCGCCGCGCTTCAGCATCTTGGCCATGTGAACGCGATTGCGTTCACCGCCCGAGAGCTTGCCGACATTCTTCTGCTGATCCTGGCCCTTGAAGTTGAAGGCGCCGACATAGGCGCGGGTCGACATGTCGTGGCCGTTGACCTTCACATAATCGAGCCCGTCCGAAATCTCTTCCCAGACATTGTGCTTGGGCTCGAGATGATCGCGGCTCTGGTCGACATAGCCGAGATGGACGGTCGATCCTATTTCGATCGTGCCGCTATCCGGCGTCTCCTGGCCGGTGATGAGCTTGAACAGCGTCGACTTGCCGGCGCCATTCGGCCCGATCACGCCGACGATGCCGCCCGCGGGCAGCATGAAGGACAGATTCTCGAACAGCTTCTTGTCGCCGAAGCTCTTCGAGATGCCTTCGACATTGATCACCTTGCCGCCGAGGCGTTCGGGCACCTGGATGACGATCTGGGCCTTGCCGGGTGCGCGATCCTTCTGGGCTTCGACGAGCTGGTCGAACTTGGCGATACGCGCCTTGGACTTGGTCTGGCGCGCCTTGGCCCCCTGCCGGATCCATTCGAGCTCGTTGCGGATCGCAGTCTGGCGACCGCTCTCCTCGCGATCCTCCTGCTCGAGCCGCTTGGCCTTCTTCTCGAGATAGGTCGAGTAATTGCCCTCGTAAGGGAAATATTTGCCGCGATCGAGCTCGAGCACCCATTCGACCACATTGTCGAGGAAATAGCGGTCATGGGTGATCATCAGCACCGCGCCGGCATATTCCTTGAGGTGGTTTTCCAGCCACTGGACGCTCTCGGCATCGAGATGGTTGGTGGGCTCGTCGAGCAGCAGGATCGACGGCTTCTGGATCAGCAGGCGGGTGAGCGCGATACGGCGCTTCTCACCGCCCGACAGGCTCTCGACCGGCCAGTCGCCCGGCGGGCAGCGCAGCGCTTCCATCGCGATCTCGAGCTGGTTGTCGAGCGTCCAGCCATCGACCGCGTCGATCTTTTCCTGAAGGACGCCCATCTCCTCCATCAGCTTGTCGAAATCGGTGTCGTCGGTGGGGTCGCCCATCTCGGCCGAGATCGCATTGAAGCGGTCGAGCATGTCGGCGACGTCACGCGCGCCGTCCTTGACGTTCTCCAGCACGGTCTTCGACGGATCGAGCTGCGGCTCCTGCGCGAGATAGCCGACGGTGACATTCTCGCCCGGCCACGCCTCGCCCGAATATTCGGTGTCGATGCCGGCCATGATCTTGATCAGCGTCGATTTGCCGGCGCCGTTGGGACCGACGATGCCGATCTTGGCGCCGTGATAGAATTGCAGGTTGATGTTGCTCAGCACCGGCTTGGGGGCGCCGGGGAAGGTTTTTGTCATGCTTTTCATGACATAGGCGTACTGGCCGGCCATGCGGATGCTCGCTCGTCTGAGGGGGGTCGAGATGTTCGGATTTACCGGCTTATCTAGCGCCGAATGGCCGAAAAGCAACGGCGGGTGCCGTGCCGCAGGCTCACACCATCGCGTCGATCAGTTCCCGGATCGGCACGAAGGCGAAGCCGACCGCGCTGTCCGCCACGCCATAAGGCAGGAACAGCAGGTCGCCGTGCCGCATCGCGCCGCAGGTATAGACGACGTTCGGGACATAGCCTTCGCGATCCTCATCGGCCGCCGAGATCAGCGGCACCGGGGTGCGCTTCAGCACCTTCGACGGATCGTCCTTGTCGAGCAGCACCGCACCGACCGAATATTTGCGCATCGCGCCGACGCCGTGGGTGAGCAGCAGCCAGCCCTCATCGACCTCGATCGGCGAGCCGCAATTGCCGATCTGGACCATTTCCCACGGATAATGCGGGGTCATCAGCAATTCGCCCTCGCCCCAGCGGGTCAGGCTGTTGCTGCGGATCAGGTACAGATTCTCGCCATCCTGCCGGCCGACCATCGTATAGGCGCCGCCGATCTTGCGCGGAAACAGCGCCATGCCCTTGTTGCGCGCGGCAGGCCCGCTCATCGGCGCCAGCTCGAACGTCCGGAAATCCTTGGTGCGGATCATCTCGGAACGGATGCTCTCGCCATTATAGGCGGTGTAGGTGCCGAGCCATTCGATGGCGCCGTCGTCATGAACGAACTCGACCAGGCGGAGATCCTCCAGCCCCTTCGACTGGGCCGAGGTGATCGGGAAGATCACCGTGCCGCTCAGCGTCGAATCGCGGTGGCGATGGACCTCGATCGATCCGTTCTCCAATTCGCGCGCCGAATCGGCGGCCGTGGCGAAGGGGGGCTCGGGCGCCAGCTCGAATCGCGTGCCCGGCGACAATATGCCCTCGCGGAAGGCGATCGAGCTGATATGCCCCTCGCCCACCGTGCGCAGCGACATCACGATCCGCGCCGAACCTTCGGACAGGCCGGACTGATCCGGGTGGCGCACGATCGAGGGGTTCATGATCGCGGCGGCGGCATAGCTATATTCGTTGCAGAAGAAGGCGCCGATCAGCTGCTTCTTCACCTCGGATATATCGGCGTCGTCCAGCTTCAGCGCATCGGCCATCTGGGCGTAGCGCGTCATGAATACGGCGCGGGTCTGCCAGTGGCGGGCCTCGAAATCCTTGAGGACGGCGGCAAGCTCGCGCTTGGCCGCGTCCTCGTCCATCGCCAGCACGCCCTCCGCGATCCGGCGCGGCCGGCTTTTCCGGCCGTCCTTGGAATCGATCGGAAGATGAAACGGGCGCACGACGACGCGAGAGGCGTCCGCCTGGAGCCTGAGCGGCCAGTGCATCACGAGATCGAGCAAGCTGCCTCCCACCCCGACGAGGCCGCCTCCCACGTCAGGAGGCGACGGCGCCGGCCTTCGAAATAGAGCCGTTCCGATCGGCCTTTTCCGTCATTTCGCGCAAGGCGCAACAGGCAAATTGGAAAGCGAGCACGGATTCTGCGCCTTGGTTGAGATTCACCCGATCGCTCATCAGCCCGTCGAAGCAGCCGCCGTCGATCGAGGAGCCCAGCGGGAGCCCCAGATCGTTGGCACCGAGATACCAGGCATAGGCCTTGCGCGCGGCCTCCGCCCAGCGCTGCTCACCCGTCACGCGATGCGCGACCATCGCCGCGTCGATCATCGCCCAAGCCTCGACCGGCTGCTGATCGAATGGCAGCGGCGGGGCATATTCATGGCCGAAGCTATCCGTCCCGACGGCACGGAACTCGCCTTCGGGGTTGCTCTGTATGCCATCGAGCCAGTCGAGCGCCGCCAATCCTTCCGAGCGCATCGCCGGATCGTCCAGCCGGCGCGCGGCGCGCAACAACGCCTCGGGCAGACGGGCATTGTCATAGGCGAGCACCGCCTCGAACCATTCCCAGCCCGGCCGGCGCGCGCTGGCCAGCCGATCCTGCAACCGACCACCGAGATCGCGCAGCAGCGCCAGCGACAATTCATGCCCCGGATGGGCATCCAGCATGGCATCGGCGGCAATCATCGCGAATGCCCATGTCCGCGGGCTGCCCAGCGCACGGACGTGCGGCGCGACCTGGTCGAAGAGATGCGAGGCCCAGCGCCGCAGCTCGTGGCTGCGCGCCCGCGCCGCGGTGTCGCCCAGCGACCACAAGGTCCGGCCGAAGCTGTCTTCGGATCCCTCTTCCTCCAGCCAGCTCCGATCGAAGCCCATGAAGTTGCGGAACCGCCCGCGATCGCCATTCCATGCGTGCTGAACGAACGCGGCGTAGATCGCGGCGAGTTCGTCGGCGCGCACGCTGTCCGGCCCGTCGATGCGGTGCATCAGCATCAGCGCGCGGCAATTATCGTCCACGCAATAGCCATGATGGCGATCGGGCACCGAGAAGATCGAATGCTGGATGATGCCGACATCGTCGCTCAGCCGCTCGACGGCGGCGAGCCGTGGCGGGACGGGATCGGTGTTGCGCCCCATTCCGGGAAACAAGCGGGCCGGCTGCGTCCGGATCGCCTCCTCGAAAATCGCGACATAGGAACGGGCGAGTGCCGGCCAGATCATCGTCCGGCCCACCGACCACGCCCGGCGGCTCATCTCGTCCAGCACGTCCGGTCGATCGAGCAATTCGGTGATGCGCGCCGCAAAGGCGCCGCTGTCGCCGAACGGCACCAGCATACCCACTCCTCCGGCGAGCAGCTCTGCCGCATGCCAATAGGGCGTCGACACCACCGCCTTGCCCATCGCCACCGCATAGCTCAGCGTTCCCGAGGTGATCTGCGCCTCGTTCAGATAGGGGGTGACATAGATATCTGCGGCGGCGATGTGATCGAGCAGCGTCGCCTGCTCCACAAAGCCATCGATGAAGCGGACATGCTGGCGCACGCCGAGCGTCTCCGCCAGCGCCATCAGACCCTCGCGATAGGCTTCGCCCTCATGCGCCACGAGATGCGGATGGGTCGCCCCGAGCACGACATAAAGCGCGTCCGGGTGCCTGGCGACGATCGCCGGCATCGCGCGGATGATCGTCTCGATGCCCTTGTTGGGGGACAGCAGGCCGAAGGTCAGCAACACGCGATGGCCTTCGAAACCGAAGCGGCGCTTGAAATCCTCGCCCCCGCCCATCGCGCGATCGGGCGCGCCGTGCGGCACCACGGCGATGCGATCGGCGGCGACGCCATGCACCTCCTGGAGGATATGCCGCCCCTTCTCGGCCATCACGATCAATTTGGAGGCGCGGCGCACCAGCGCCTCGATCACCGCGCGCTGTTCGGGATTCGGCTGCTCGAGCACGGTGTGCAGCGTCACCACCACCGGTGCCGTCACCCGATCGAGCAGCTTGAGCAGATAGGCGCCGGCCGGCCCGCCGAAAATGCCATATTCATGCTGGACGCAGACCACGTCGGCGCCGCTGGCATTGATGCGGTGGGCGGCGCGCGTGTAGTGGCCGAGATCGTCCTGATCGATCGAACATACGACTTCGCCGGGATAGACATAATGCGCCCCGCGATCGTTCATCGCGTACATGTCGATGGCGAGATCGGGAAAAGTATCGATCAGTCCGTTACGGACGTCGTTGGTGAATGTTGCGATGCCACACAGGCGGGGCGGACTATTGCCGATCAAGGCTATCTTGCGAAGTGTCGACCCAGTGCGTGCGTCCATCGCCTAATCCCTCCGGGGTGCAGGCAAAACCCGGTGAATTCGGTGAGTTCGGCCTTGCACATATTTGACTTTATCCCGGTATAACACATTATGCCGACCAAGGTTGCGGGACATCTTGTGCGAGCGCGAAGATATGCGGCGAGCGGAACGAAAGCGCCCACTTTGCCGTTGACCGCCGACCTTGTAGCGCTATTCCGTTGCGCCGGGGACGGCAGCTGCCGCGCCCGAAAAACAAGTGTCTAGAATGTTCTAGGGAGCTGCCCGAATGAAAAAGATCGCCTTCGTGATTGCCGCCGCCGGCCTGATGAGCCTGGCCGCCTGCAACAAGACCAACCAAGCCGAAGCCGTTGAGAACGCAGGCGATAACGCCGCTGCCGCTCTCGACAACCAGGGCGACATGCTGTCCGCCGCTGCCGACAACTCGTCGAACGCAGCCGCTGCCAGCACGCTCGACAACGCTGCCGACGCTGCGCACAACTCGGCCGACAACGTGTCGTCGCTGGCCGACAACAAGGCCGCCGCGATCGACAACGCAGCCAAGAAGTAAGCCGCACGCCGGCCGCCGCGCCTTCCGCGCGGACGGGCTGGTTGCGGAAACGACGGGCGTCTCCCTTATCGGAGGCGCCCGTTTTGTTACCGCGCTTTGTTATGTTGCCATCGTCGAGGCGGCCCGATAAGGCGACCCACAAGTCGGGGAGTGGCGCAGGCTGGTAGCGCATCTGGTTTGGGACCAGAGGGTCGCAGGTTCGAATCCTGTCTCCCCGACCAATTCAAAAAATCACCGTGAACACGCCCATGCGGCGGATCAGCGCGTTCCGCCGCGAATCGGTCGCGCGGGCGCGCCGACATAGCGGCCGTCGCCCTCCAGCGACCGGGTCACTACCGCATTCGCGCCCACGATCGCGCGGGAGCCGATCACCACGCCCTTGGTCACAGTGACCTTCGCGCCCAGCCAGACGCTGTCTCCGATGGTGATGTGCGCGCCCTGCATGGCCTGCTGATGGAAGGGCCTGGTCGGATCGCCGGCTCCATGATCGGCATCCCTGATCGTGACATATTCGGCAATGAGGGCATCCGCGCCGATGGCGATGCCGAACGAGGCGCCGATAAATGCCCCGACATTGACGAGCGAACGCGGCCCGATGACGATCGCGGCCTGCTTCGCCTCGACGATGGCGTGCGCGAGGACGTGCGTGTCGGCGCCGATCACGATCGAACCGCCGTCGAAGGCGCGTATCGATACGCCCCGCCCGAGGACGACGCCACGACCGAACCGCACGCCATAGGCCGTCCTGAAATATAATTTCCTCAGATCGGAGGATATCCTGCCGGCGATCCGGCCGAGGCCCCTTGTCATCTTCGCAATCACCGGCGCGATCCCTCAGGTCGACGAATGATCGTGCGAGCCTATGCCGCTTTGCCGGGCGGGCGAAGGCCTTTCGGCGCGATCCCGCCATCGCGCGAAGCAGAGCGACGCTCCGGCGGGATCATCGGCTCAGGATAGCGTGGCGATCCGCAGCATGACGACGCCATGCGCCGGGATGGCATAGGCGTGCGCCAACGACGTTCCGACGCTGCCGGTCCACAGATCCCGCACCGAACGGACGTTGCCGGCCCCGATATCCTGCGCATCGAGACCGATGCTGGAGGGCGCATTGCCGCGGTTGAAAATGGCGATGGCGACGTCGCCGTCGGCCAGCGCCTTCCGCCAGATTTCCAATGCCCCCTGCTTGCGAACCGCGACGCCCTGCACGCCCTTGGCATCCTGATCGATCGCGATCACCGCGCGATTTTCGAGCAGCGCCTTGGCGCCTGCGCTGGTCAGCCGCAGATCATGCCCCATCAGCAAAGGCGCTGCCGACATCGCCCACAACGCCATGTGCGAGCGATATTCGTCGTCGCTCATGCCGCCATTGCCGATCTCGAGCATGTCGGGGTCGTTCCAGCCGCCCGGCCCGGCATCGCCGGGATTGCCATTATGCTCGAAACCGATCTTGGCCATGTCGCCATACTGATCGGTGATGTCGCCGGTCGTCCTCCAGAGATGGCCGCCGACCGAACGCCCCCAACTCCCGACGTCGAAGCGGCCATATTCGCACAGCGAATAGACGATCGGCCGCCCCGTCGCGCGGAGCGCCGCGCCCATCTCCGCATAGGTGCGCTGCACGCTGTCCTTGTCGGCGTAGAACCATTCGCCCGAGCAGAGATCATATTTCAGATAGTCGATGCCCCAAGCGGCAAAGGTCCGCGCATCCTGGGCGACATGGCCGTAGCTGCCCTCGAAGCCCGCACAGGTGCGCAGCCCGGGCGACGAATAGATGCCGAGCTTCAGCCCGCGCGAATGCACATAATCGGCGAGCGCCTTCATGTCGGGGAATTTGGCGTTCGGCCGAATCTGACCATCCGGGCCGCGCGTGCCCTGCCAGCCATCGTCGATGTTCACATAGACATAGCCGGCATCGCGCAGGCCGCTCGACACCATGGAATCCGCCATCGCCCGCACGGTCTTGTCGTCGATATGCTCGGCGAACTTGTTCCAGCTGCTCCAGCCCATCGGTGGGGTCTGGGCCAGGCCGTCGGCCGGCAGCGCCGCGAAGGGCGGCAACGGCGCCTCATGGAAGGTCAGCGACCGATATTGCGCCGGTGTCGCACGGTGGCCGACCTGATGGACATCCGACGCCCAGATGCCGCCATCGAGCACGACGCCCTGCACGCCGAACGTCGCCGTCCACTGGCGGGTCGGCACACCGCGCGTGTTGAGATTGCGGACGTCGAAACGCAGCACATGGCTCTTGGCCACGATGTTCGTCATCGGCATCGGGCCGTACCAGTCCGACGTCAGCAGACCCGATAGCGTGCCGTCCGCTGACGGTCGGACCTCCAGCATCCGGACGCCGGGATTGGCGGCGGGATGATCGAACATGATCTGGATCGGAAGACGGAACGCCGATCGGGCGGCGGCAGGCGCCGCCAGTGCCATCGATCCGACGACGCAAGCCCATAAGGCGACCCAGAAACGATACATGACAGACCCCCCACTGTGAGGACGGCTATCGTATATTATATCTAATGCTATCGGCAAGCGGACATGACGGACGCCATCGTCCGCAACGGCTCGTCAATAATGCCGGTACATCCAGGCCGGCGCGTGCAGCCGGCTGACCGAACCGGTCGGCAGGCTGGCGGCATAGAAGGCGGCGGCGCCACCCCCGATGATGCAGACCGCGGCCATGAGCTTGAGCATCGGATTCGCCACCTCGTCGCGCGAAGGTCGGTTACGCCGAAACGCGACCATCCTCCGACCTTATCGCCCGATAGATTGAGGATAAGGTTAACGGGGCATATGCCATCACGGGATAGGCCCCGGCCCGCCTATTTTTTGGGGTTCGCCGCCAGCCAGGCCATGATCTTCTCGGGCTTGGTTTCGCCATAGGGATCGTCATCGAGCCCGGCGTCGTTGATGCCCGGCTCCTCGTTCCACGCGACGATATCGTCGTCGTCCACGACCATCGAATAGCGCCAGCTGCGCGCGCCGAAGCCGACATGGTCCTTGCGGATCAGCATCCCCATGCGCCGGGTAAAATCGGCCGAGCCATCCGGCAGCAGCTTCACCTTCTCGACGCCGAGCTTGAGGCCCCACTGGTACATGACGAAGGCATCGTTGACCGACAGGCAATAGACCTCGTCCACGCCTGCCGCCCTCATGTCGTCATACATGCGCTCGAAAGCCGGGCATTGCTCGTTGGAGCAGGTCGGCGTGAAGGCGCCGGGCAGGCTGAACACCACCGAACGCTTGCCCCGGAACAGATCGCCGGTCGACACATCCTGCCAGCGAAAGGGATTGTCGCCGCCGATGCTATCGTCCCGCACGCGGGTCTTGAGGGTAACGTCGGGAACGGTTCTGCCGAGCATGAATCCTCCTTGGGGCTGTTCAGCGCAATGTCAGCGGATCGGACCGTCCGCCCTGCCCTGAACGAACTGATCCACATAGGGGTTGCCGCTATCGTAGAGCCGATCACGCGGGCCGTGCCAGATGATCCGGCCATTGTAGAGCATGGCCACCCGGTTCGCGATCTTGCGCGCCGACGCCATGTCGTGGGTGATGGTGAGCGCGGTGACGCCGAGATCGACCACCAGCGACGTGATCAGGTCGTTGATCATGTCGGCGCGAATCGGATCGAGGCCGGTGGTCGGCTCGTCGAAGAAGATGATCTCTGGCCGGGGCGCGATCGCGCGGGCCAGCGCCACGCGCTTCTGCATGCCGCCGGACAGTTCGTTGGGGCGCAGGTTGAGGATGTCGCGACCGAGGCCGACGCGCTCGAGATTCTCCTCGGCGATCTTCCGCATGTCGGCGGCGCGGCGCATCTTGCCGCGGGTCAGCCCGAAGGTGACGTTCCGCCAGATCGGCATCGAATCGAACAGCGCGCCGCCCTGGAAGAGCATGCCGAACTTGCTGCGGATCTTCTCCATCTCATGGGTACGGGCGCCGACGATCTCCTGGCCGTCGACCTGCACCGATCCGCTGTCCGGGGTGAGCAGGCCGAGGATGCACTTGAGCGTCACCGATTTGCCGGTTCCCGATCCGCCGATGATCGCCACCGATTCGCCCGGCTCGACCGAAAGGTTCACGCCGTCGAGCACGCTCTTGTCGCCGAACCGCTTCACCACTTCGGTGAGCTTGATCTTCGGGCCGGTGTGGAGTGTCGTCGCCATCAGCCGAAGGCCACGATCGTGATGATGAGATCGCTGAACAGGATCAGCATGAAGGACGAGACCACCGCGTCGGTGGTCGCCTTGCCGACGCCCGCCGCGCCGCCCGCCGTGCGGAAGCCGTTGTAGCAGCCCATGATCGCGATGATGAAGCCGAACACCGCCGCCTTCACCACCGCCATCTGGATATCGTCGAACTGGAGATATTGCCGGGTGCTGTTCAGATAGGCGGCCGGGTTGAAGCCGAGCTTGTATACCGCGAGCAGATAGCCGCCCATGATGCCGATGGTGTTGGCGATCAGCACCATGATCGGCAGCGCGATCACGCAGGCGAACAGGCGCGGTGCGATCAGATAGCGATAGGCATCGGTGCGCAGCGTCGTCAGCGCATCGAGTTGCTCCGTCACCCGCATCGTGCCCAGTTCCGCCGCCATCGCCGAGGCGACGCGACCGGCGACCATCAGCCCGCACAGCACCGGCCCGAGCTCGCGCACCATGCCGAACACCACGATGGCGGGCACGGTGGAGGAGGCATCGAAGCGCGATCCGCCGGTGTAGATCTGCTGGGCGAGCGCGGAGCCGGTGAAGATTGCGGTGAGGCCCACCACCGGCAGCGAGAACCAGCCAATCTCCATCAGCTGCGCCGCGAAGCGCGCCGGATAATAAGGCGGGGTCGCCGCACGCACCAGCGTGGTGGCGATGAATGCCGTGACGCGCCCGATCGTCGCGAACAGGCCCAGCGCAAGGCGGCCGATCGCGGCGAAGGCGTTCAGGAAGGGAGCGAGGAGGCCGTCTGTCATGTCCAGCGGCGCTGATAGCGGTGGCCGAGGCCTGTCAGCAACTCATATTGCGACAGGCCGGAGACACGCGATGCTTCCGGCAGGTCCGGATCGAGCGCGAGCCAGTCGCCCTCGCCCACGTCATGGCCCACCTGCACCGCCACCAGATCCATCGAAACGCGGCCGATGACGGGGTAGACGGCATCGCGCGATCGCCATGAACCGGCGTTGGAGAAGGCCCGCAGATAGCCGTCGGCATAGCCGATATTGATGATCGCCACCCGGCTTTCCAGCCCGGCAACCCAGGTGGCGCCATAGCCGACGCTCTCGCCGGGCGCGACGTCGCGGACCTGCACCACCGCCGCCTCGATCCGTGCGACCGGGCGCAGACCATGCCGCTGCGCCTCATCGTCCGGCACCGGCACGCCGCCATAGAGCGCAAGCCCGGGCCGGGTCAGATCGAAGGCGTAGCGCGCGCCCAGGCCGATGCCGGCCGAGTTGGCGAGGCTGTAGCGCTTCGCCGGGATCCTGCCGGCGGCTGCCGTGAAGGCGACGAGCTGGCGTTCGTTCAGCGGGTGATCGGGTTCGTCGGCGCAGGCCAGATGGCTCAACAGCGTCTCGATCGCCAGCCCGTCGAGCACGCCCGCTTCCTCGGGCCGCAGGCCGAGCCGGTTCATGCCGGTGTCGATCATCACGTCGCAGGCGCCGCCGCCCGCCGCCTTCCAGCGCGCCACCTGCGCGGCGGAACTCAGCACCGGCCTCGCGATGCCGGACAGCGCCGCCGGCATATCCGCCTCGCGCACGCCATGCAGCACGGACAGCGCGGCGCCGTCCGGCATCGCGCCCAGCGCCATCGCCTCGGCCCAGTTCGACACGAAGAAATCGCGGCAGCCCTCGCGCGCCAGCCGCGCGACCACCTCCGCCGCGCCGAGGCCATAGCCATTGGCCTTCACCGCCGCGCCACAGGCAGCAGCGCCGCCGCGTCGGCGCAGCCACTGCCAGTTGGCGGCGATCGCGTCGCCATCGATGGTCAGGCGCAGGGCGGCAGGGGATGACTCGAACACCCGGCCGCCGATAGCGAGGGAGCCGGCGCTAGTCGAGATCGTTGCCCTTCGTCTCGGGCACCCAGAAGATCGTCACCACCAGCGCCATCGCCACCACCGCGAACGTATACCACAGGCCGGAGAAGGGATTGCCGGTGCGGGCCACGATATATTGGCTGATCAGCGGCAGGAAACCGCCGAAATAGCCGGTGCCGATATGATAGGGGATCGACATCGAGGAATAGCGGATGCGCGCCGGGAACAGTTCGGCCAGCAGCGCCGCCACCGGCCCGTAGGTCATGCCCGAGAGCATGCCGAGCATCGCCACCGAGAAGACGATCAGGATCGCGCCGCCGATCGTCGGCTTGACCTTGCCGATCGACCAGCCGCCATCGGTCAGCGCCCTGTCGATCCCTTCGGCAGAGCGATCGGCCACCGCACGATTGCCGACGATCAGCGCGGTGCCCGGCGTGTTGAGCTTGTTGTAGCGCACGCCCTTGCTGGTGAGATGCTCGATGATCCGCGCGCAATCGGTGCGCTGCTTGCCGAACACGAACGGATCGTAGCGGCAGTCCGGCCCGGACACGATCACCGGCGCGCGGCGCTGGGCCGTGGCCAACTCGGGGTTGGCAGCCGACGCCATCAGGTGGAACAGCGGGAAGATCAGCACCAGGGTCAGTGCATAGCCCATCACGATCGAGGGCTTGCGCCCGATCCGATCGGACAGCGCGCCGAACAGGATGAACCAGCCGAGCGAGATCACCGCCCCGATCCCGATCAGGATCCGCGCCCAATTATCGTCCAGCCGCTGCGAACTCTGGAGGAAATAGAGCGCGCCGAACTGCGCGGTGTACCAGATCACCGTCAGCCCGGCGGCGATGCCGAGCATCGCGACCACGATCAGCTTGAGGTTGCCGGGTGTCGAGAAGGCCTCCTTCACCGGATTGACGGCGACGCGATCGGCCGCCTTCAACGCCATGAAGATCGGGCTCTCGTGGAGCTTGAGCCGCATCCACAGCGACACCACCAGCAGCACCAGGGAAAAGAGGAACGGCACCCGCCAACCCCACTGATCCCATTCGGCGGGCTTCATCGTCTGCTGTGCGGAAAGGACGACGATCAGGCTCAGCAGGAAGCCGCCGATCACGCTCGCCTGGATGAAGCTGGTGTAGAAGCCGCGCCTGTTGCGGGGGGCATGTTCGGCGACATAGGTGGTCGCACCGCCATATTCGCCGCCCAGCGCGAGGCCCTGCAACACCCGCAGCCCCACCAGGATGATCGGCGCGGTGACCCCGATCTGCGAGAAGGTCGGCACGAAGCCGACGCCGGCGGTCGCCAGCCCCATCAACGCGACGGTGGCGAGGAAGGTGTATTTGCGGCCGAGCCGGTCACCGAGATAGCCAAACACCACCGCGCCGAACGGCCGCACCCCGAAGCCGATGCCGAACGAGGCCAGCGCCGCCAGGAATTCCAGCGTGGGGTTGCCGGACGGGAAGAACAGCCTGCCGATGATCGGCGCCAGCGTCCCGTAGATGAAGAAATCATACCATTCGAAGATCGTGCCGACCGACGAGGCGGCGATCACCAGCCGCGCGCGCGCCGCCCCGATCGCTCCCCCCGTTGCCACTTCCGCTTCCGTCGCCACCGTGTCCCGCCCCATGCCTGATCGCGCCGACATCTAGGCGGTTTACAAGTCGGCGCAAAGAGCGTCGCCAATATCGCGATGCCGCAACGCGACAAAAAACATGTTCGGTTGCGGAACGATCCTGTCGCGCTGCGTTTGCTTATCATCCTGCGGCCACACCGGAAACTCATGCCCGAACATCTGACCTTGCTTCCCGCCCCGCCGATCGTCGATCGGGCGGCCGATATCAGCCTGTTTCTCGATTTCGACGGCACCCTGGTCGATATCGCCCCGCGGCATGACGCCGTGGTGGTGGCGCCGTCGCTCAACGGCCTGCTGACCAGGCTGACACAAAGGATGGATCACCGGATCGCGGTGGTCAGCGGCCGGAGCATCGGCGATATCCTGTCCCACCTCGGCATGAGCGACCAGCCGCTGGCCGTCGCCGGCAGCCACGGCCTCGAACTGCGCTGGATGGATGGTTGCCACGAAGCGCCGCAACGCCCCGAGGCGATCGCTGATGCGCTGGCGGCATTTCACGCGCTCGCGGCGGATCATCCCGGCATCGTGGTCGAGGACAAGCCCTATGGCGCCGCGCTCCATTATCGGCAGGCGCCCGATGCCGGCCCTGCCTGCGACGCGCTGGCGGCCGCAGTGGCGGCGCGGACGGGCTTCTCCCTCCAGCATGGCAAGATGGTGGTCGAACTGCGCGCCGCCGGCGCCGACAAGGGCGATGCCGTCCGCCGCTTCATGGCCGAGCCGCCGATGCGGGGCACGCAGCCGATCTTCATCGGCGACGACCTGACCGACGAGGCCGGCTTCGCCGCCGCCGAAGCGCTGGGCGGATACGGGATCCTGGTCGGCGGACCCCGCGAGACGGCGGCGCGTTATCGATTGGCCAGCGTGGCCGATGTCCATGCCTGGCTGGGTGGCGTTGCAGGGGGTGAAGCATGATCAAGACCAATCTGGATCTCTGGCCGATCGGCAATTGCCAGGTCTCCGCGCTGATCGACCGGCAGGGCCGCTTCGTCTGGGGATGCCTGCCGCGCGTCGACGGCGATCCGATCTTCTCGTCCCTGCTCTCCGGCGTCGAGGCCGGCGCCGACGACGCCAAGGGCATGTGGGCGATCGAGCTGGAGGGCTGCGCCAAGACCGAGCAGCATTACCTCCGCAACACGCCGATCCTCATCACCCGGCAGGAGGATGAGCATGGCAACGCCATCGAGATCACCGATTTCTGCCCGCGCTACACCAGCAACGAGCGCATCTATCGCCCGGTCGCCTTCGTCCGGATGGTGCGGCCGGTGTCGGGTTCGCCCCGCATCCGCGTCCGGCTGCGCCCGACCCGCGGCTGGGGCCATGCCGACGTCACCACGACGACCGGATCGCACCATATCCGCTTCATGCTCAACGGCGAGGCGGTGCGCCTCTCTACCGATGCGCCGGTCGGCTATATCGAGGAGGAGCGCGTGTTCCGGCTGGAGCATCCGCTGAACTTCTTCCTCGGGCCGGACGAGAGCTTCTCCACCGCGCTGATGCCGGCGCTGATGCGGATGCTCCATGACACCACGACGGAGTGGCAGGCGTGGGTCCGCGGCCTCGCCACCCCGCTGGAATGGCAGGACATCGTCATCCGCTCGGCGATCACGCTCAAGCTCTGCCAGCATGAGGAGACCGGCGCGATCGTCGCGGCGCTCACCACCTCCATCCCCGAACATGCCGATTCCGGGCGCAACTGGGATTATCGCTACTGCTGGATCCGTGACGCCTATTACACCGTGCAGGCGCTCAACCGGGTCGGCGCGCTGGACGTGCTGGAAAGCTACCTCGCCTATCTGCGCAACATCGTGGAGAACGCCAAGGACGGCCATGTCCAGCCGCTCTACGGCGTGCTCGGCGAGGCCAAGCTGGAGGAGCGGATCGAGACCGGCCTCGACGGCTATCGCGGCATGGGGCCGGTGCGGGTCGGCAACCAGGCCTATGAGCAGGTCCAGCATGATGCCTATGGGCAGATCATCCTGTGCAACGTACAGGCCTTCTTCGATCATCGCCTGTTCCGCATGGCCGACGAGGAGGATTTCCGCGCGCTGGAGGTGGTCGGTGATCTCGCCTGGGAGGTGCATGACAAGCCCGATGCCGGGCTGTGGGAATTGCGCACCCGCCAGTCGGTCCACACCTATTCGGCGGCGATGTGCTGGGCGGCGTGCGACCGGCTCGCCAATGCCGCGCACAAGCTCGGGCTCGAGGATCGCTACCATTTCTGGCAGGATCGCGCCGATGCCATGCACGCCACCATCGTGGAGAAGGCGTGGCGCACCGATACCCAGCGCCTGTCCGCCACCTTCTCGGGCGACGATCTCGATGCCAGCCTGATCCAGCTGCTGGATCTGCGGTTCCTCAGCCCCGCCGACAAGCGCTATCGCGCCACGCTCTACGCGCTGGAGACCGGGCTGCGGCGCGGCACCGACATGCTGCGCTATGACAGCGAGGATGATTTCGGCGTCCCCCACTCCGCCTTCAACGTCTGCACCTTCTGGCTGATCGAGGCGCTCTACCAGACCGGCCGCCACGAGGATGCGCGCCAGCTGTTCGAGGAGATGCTCAAGCGGCGCACCGCCGCCGGGCTGTTGTCCGAGGATATCGATCCCGCCACCAACGAGCTGTGGGGCAATTATCCGCAAACCTATTCGCTGGTCGGCATGATCAACTGTGCCGTCATGCTGTCCAAGCCATGGAATTCGATCCGATGAGCCGCCTGATCGTCATCTCGAACCGCGTGTCCGCACCCAAGGGTCAATCCGGCGCGCAGGGCGGCCTCGCCGTCGCCTTCCAGGCGGCGCTGCGCGAGTATCGCGGCATCTGGTTCGGCTGGTCTGGCGAACCCACCGACGAGTTCACCGGCCAGATCAATTTCCAGCGTTCCGAGGGCGTCACCACCGCCACCGTCGACCTCGAGGCGCAGGACATCGATGAATATTATAACGGCTACGCCAACCGGACGCTGTGGCCGCTGTTCCACTATCGCATCGATCTCGCCGAGTTCGAGCGCGGGTTCGAGGATGGCTATCAGCGCGTCAACGAGCGCTTCGCCGATACCGTCCGCCCGCTGATCGAGCAGGACGATGTGGTGTGGGTGCAGGATTATCACATGATCCCGCTCGGCCACGAGCTGCGCAAGCGCGGCTGCAACAACCGCATGGGCTTTTTCCTCCACATCCCGTGGCCGCCGCGCCGCCTGCTGTCGTCGCTGCCCCATGCCGCGGAGCTGGTGACGACCCTGCTCGCCTATGACGTGATCGGCTTCCACACCGACGAATGGCTCGAGGCGTTCCGCGATTATGTGACGCTCGATCTCGGCGCGACCATGTCCGAAGACGGCACCATCCACCTCGGCGATCGATCGGTGAAGGCGATCGCCTGCCCGATCGGCATCGACACCAAGGAATTCGTGGAGGCCGCCACCTCGACGTCCGCGCGGCTCACCTACCGCAGGATGCGCGATTCCGCCGATGGGCGCGATCTCATCGTCGGTGTCGACCGGCTCGATTACTCCAAGGGTCTGGAGGAACGCTTCCTCGGCTACGAGCGCTTCCTGGTCGATCATCCCGAGCAGCGGAAGGAGGTGTTCCTCCTCCAGATCGCGCCGCCATCCCGCGGCGAAGTCGGCAGCTATCAGCGCATCCGTGCCACGCTCGACGCGCTCTCAGGCCGCATCAACGGCGCCTATGCCGATATCGACTGGGTGCCGATCCGCTACGTCAACCAGGGCTTCCCGCGCCATGTGCTCGCCGGCATCTATCGCGCCGCGCGGATCGGGCTGGTGACGCCATTGCGCGACGGCATGAACCTGGTCGCCAAGGAATATGTCGCCGCGCAGGATCCGGAGGATCCCGGCGTGCTCATCCTCTCGCGCTTCGCCGGTGCCGCCGAGCAGATGAAGGATGCGGTGCTGGTGAATCCCTATTCGGCCGAGGAGATGTCCGACGCGATCGTCCAGGCGCTCGCCATGCCCAAGGACGAGCGGATTCGCCGCTGGCGTGCCTTGATGGACGGCATCGAGGAGAAAGACGTGCTGTGGTGGCGCCGTCGCTTCACCCAGGAACTGATGGGCGACGATGATTCGCTCGCCGTGGCGGAACAGGACAAGGGCGCCTAGCGCCCGACGCATGGGTCCGGGCGGCTAGTGCGGCCGCCCGTAATGGCTGCTCTCGACGGACACCATGGCGCCGGCATTGTCGCCCAGCGGGATGGCGGCCGTGCCATAAGCGCCGCGCGCGCCATTCGAGCCGACCATCACCCCGACCTCGCCATGGATCCGGCGATCCGGGCCGCCGCTGCCCAAGCCGGTACGGGCGGCATCGACGCTGCTCTCGGTGTCGTGTGCCAATAGCTCGCTCTTCTGTGCGTCGGTCAGGCTGAGCGTGTCGGGATCGGCCAGCGGCGTCGACTGCGCCAGCGTGCCGGTCGCCAAACCCGCCAGCATGAGCACGGCCGCCATTCTCGCGAGGCCAAAGGGCGCAAACGTCGTCATGCCGCTCTTTTACACCGCCGAGGGATGACGGCGCAATGAACGGCTTAGGACGCCCTCGCCCCGACGAATTCGATCCTGTCCTGCTGGCGCGGGATCGCCTCGGGCATTTCCGCAGCGATATAGGCGGTCATCGCTTCCCGCACGTTGCAGCGTAGATCGAACGATCGTGGCGCGTCGGCGGCGCTCATCAGGCAGCGCAGTTCGATATGCCAGGGGAAGCTGTCCGTCACCTGGAGGCCGCAGACGCGCCCGTCCCACAGCGGATCGTTGGAAACGATCTCGGTGAGCTTGCGCCGCAGCCTCGGCACGTCGGCCGTGCGATCAACGTGGAGGAAGGTGGTGCCGAGCAGATCGGAGGTCCGCCGTGTCCAGTTCTGGAAATTCTCCTCCATGAACTTGGCGACCGGCACCACCAGCCGGCGATCGTCCCAGATCCGCACCACCACGAAGGTGAGGTTGATCTCCTCGATCTTGCCCCACTCGCCATCCACGATCACCACATCGTCGATCCGGATCGGCTCCGAAAAGGCCATCTGGATGCCGCCGATGATGTTCTTGAGCGCGGGCTGCGCGGCCGCGCCCACCGCCAGCGCGCCGATGCCGGCGGATGCGGCGAGCGTCACGCCGACCGTCCGCACCGCCGGGATCGACATCAGCATCAGGCAGATGGTGATCACCAGGATCACGAAGAAACCGATGCGATAGAGGATGCCGAACCGCGTCCGCCGGCGCCGCGCGCGCAGATTGTCGGCCACCGTGATGTCGGTGCGATCCTGTACGATGTCGTTGCCGGCGGCGAGCAGCGCGATCGCCAGCCAGCCGATCAGCGCCGGCGTCAGCAGGCCCGCCAGGAAATGCCACCATTCCAGCCCGGTCGGGCCGAGTTGCATCGCCGGCTGGGCGATCATCAGCGCGCTCACCGCGAAGACCCAGCGCGTCGGCCCGCGCAGGCGGCGAATGATGATGTCGTCGGCCTGCGTCTTGGTGCGCGCAGCGGCACGTTTCAGGACGAAGGTCAGTGCGGCATGGATCAGCCCGGCCGCCAGAATGGCGACGACCGCCACCAGCATGTAGCGGGTCCATATGCCCGCTTCGGAGCCGGCCAGCGTCGGCCAGCCTATCGGATCGCGCATCGCGCTCCTCCTGAATATATGAGCGAGGGGACGTCTTGCTGCGGCTGCGAACGGGGCATGGCGCCGAGGGTTCCATACGCCGCATCGCCGCGCGCGGGCCTCGGCCCGGCTCGCGCTCGCGCCGTCGCTTCCGTTTGACAATCGCCCTCGTCGTCGGTCCCATGCCGAACGGGAATGACAGGGGATAGGAATGATCGCGGACGCACAGCCCAAGCATTGCGAGTTCGCGATGCTGGCCTACCAATTGCTGGTGGTGGAAAAGCTCGTCTCCATCGAGGTCGCGGCGGAGAGCCTTGGCCTGACCTATGCCACGCTCCATGGTCGGCTGAACGGCCGCACCCGGTTTCGCGCCGGGGAGATCCGCCAGCTGATCGCGCTGGTGCCCGATCCGCGCCTGCTCCAGTTCTTCGCCGACGACAGCGGCTTCGTGCTGGCCCGCCGGCCGGACGGAACGCTCGACGAGACCGTCAGCATCCGCCTCGCCGTCGCCCATTCGGTTCGCGAGGCGATCGACGTCATGCAGGTGGTGGTGGCCTCGCTCGAATCGGGCGCCTATCTCGATCATCGGGATCGCGCCGCGATCATGAAGGAAGTGAAGGAGGCCGAGGGCGCGATGGCGACCGTCCGCATGGCGGTCGAGAAACAGCCGCCGCTGCGAGGCTGACGGCTGGCCGCGCTTGCACGGGGGCCGTCTCCCTCCTAGCCTCCCGCCAAGGACGCAGCGGATTTCCATGGCGATCGCGCCCGCCGTCATGGCGGAGCCGATCCATCCCGCGTTCCATAGAAAAGGGAGACCGCATGACCCAGTTTCACCGTCGCGACCTGCTGGCCGGCGCCGCGGCCGGAGGCGCGATCGCGCTGCTGCCCGCCATGGCGTCGGCAGCGGCCGGCACCGCCGACGCCGCATTCCGCGCGCAACTGGACGGTTTCACCGATGAACTGCTGACGCTTTCGCCCGAAAGCGCCACCCAGCTCGGCCTCGATCATGGCAAGCTGGCCCCGCTGCGCGCCCGGCTGTCGGACAATAGCGAGGCAGGGATCGCCCAAGGGGATGCCGCGATCCGATCGATCCATGCACGCCTGCTCAAGACCGATCGCGCCACGCTCTCGCCCAGCGACCAGATCCGCTACGACACGGTGCGCTATGCGGCCGAGCGCGGCATCGACGGCACCGCCTTTCGTTATGGCGGCGGCGCGGGCGCGGGCTTTGCCGGCGGCACCGGCCCCTATGTGGTCAGCCAGCAGAATGGCGCGGTCGGCAGCACGCCCGATTTCCTGGTCTCCGCGCATGACGTGACCAGCAAGGCCGATGCCGAGGCCTATGTTGCCCGCGTCGCCGCCTTCGCCCGCGTGATCGATCAGGAAACCGCGCGCATCAAGACGCAGGCCGCGATCGGCGTGATGCCGCCGAAGTTCATCGCCGACACCACTTTGGGCATCCTCAAGGGTTTCCGCGCGACCCCGGCCGGCGAGCAGACGCTGGTCGGCAACCTCGCCACGAAGACCCGGAAGCTCGGCCTGTCCGGCTATAGCGAGCGCGCGCAGAAGATCGTCGAGACGATGGTCTATCCGGCGCTCGATCGCCAGATCGCCGCCTTCGCGGCATCCACCGCCGATGCGCCGATGACGGCGGGCGTGCAGCGCCTGCCAGACGGCGAGGCCTATTATGCCTGGGCGCTCCGGCTCGGCACCACGACCACGCACAGCCCGCAGGAGATCCACCAGATCGGGCTCGATCAGAATGAGGAGATCAAGGCGCGGATCGACACGATCCTGAAGGCGCAGGGAATGACCCAGGGCAGCGTCGGCGAGCGTCTGCAGGCGCTCAACAGCGATCCGAAATTCCTCTACCCGGATACCGATCAGGGCCGCGCCGATCTGCTCGCCTATCTCAACGAGCGGATCGCGATGGTGCGGCCGATCATGCCCAGGCTGAGCGGCCTTGGCCTCAAGGCCGACGTGATCGTCAAGCGCGTGCCGCCCGATATCCAGGATGGCGCCGGGCTCGGCTACATGAACCCCGCCGCGCTCGATGGCTCGCGCCCGGCGATCTATTACGTCAACCTCAAGTCGACCTCGCTGTGGCCGCGCTACCAGCTCGCCACCCTGACCGCGCATGAGGGCATTCCCGGCCACACCTGGCAGCTCGGCTACCTCGCCGAGCATCATGCGGAGGTGCCGTCGATCAGTTCGCTGACCGGCTTCAACGCCTTCGTCGAAGGCTGGGCGCTCTATGCCGAGCAGCTGATCGACGAGAGCGGCCTGTACGACCATGATCCGTGGAGCCGGATCGGCTATCTTCAGGGCCAGCAATTCCGTGCGTGCCGCCTCGTCGCCGACACCGGGCTCCATGCGATGGGCTGGAGCCGGGACAAGGCGGTCGCGTTCCTCGCCACAGAAAGCGGCAAGGGCAAGGGCGCGGCGACCAGCGAGGTCGATCGCTATTGCGCTTCGCCGGGCCAGGCCTGCGGATATATGATG
The DNA here is from genome assembly GCF_027625475.1 of Sphingomonas abietis. NCBI lineage: Bacteria > Pseudomonadati > Pseudomonadota > Alphaproteobacteria > Sphingomonadales > Sphingomonadaceae > Sphingomonas > Sphingomonas abietis. The sequence goes on along the minus strand of NZ_CP115174.1, from coordinate 1,840,019 downwards.
GGCCATAACGAGATCGTCCGCCTGCGCGACAAGACGAAGGCCGCGCTCGGCGACCGGTTCACCCTGCCGGGCTATGACGATGCCGTGATCAAGACCGGCGGCGTGCCGCTCGAACTGCTCGAAGGCGTGATCGACCGCTACATCGCCGAGGCCAAGGCATGAGGCAGGCCTCGGGCACGCTGCGCCTCGACAGCCATGGCCAGGGCCTTCTCGAGTTCACCGAGGCGGTGCTGGCATGGGTCGAGGAGAGCGGCATGTCCGAGGGCTTGCTGACCCTGTTCTGCCGCCACACCTCTGCCTCGCTGCTGATCCAGGAGAATGCGGCGCGCGAGGTGAAGGCGGACATCCAGGATTATTTCGCCGCGATCGCGCCGGAAGACCCGCGCCGCTACCGCCACGACGATGAAGGGCCGGACGACATGCCGGCGCATCTGCGCACCGCGCTGACGGCGGTGCAGCTGTCGATCCCGGTGCGCGACGGACGGCCGGTGCTCGGCACCTGGCAGGGCATCTATCTGTTCGAGCATCGCCGCCGCCCGCACCGTCGCGAGGTCGCGGTGCATCTGATCGGCGAATAGCACAGCGCCTAATGCACCGGGCGATCCGCCACATAGGTGATATGCGCGCTCAGCGGATGGTCCCGCGCGAAAGCGGGATGGCCGAAATCGAGATCGTGGCGGCGTGTCATGCCGAGCCGCTCCATCAGGCCCCAGCTCGCCCGATTGGCCGGCGTGGTGATCGCCATGATGCGCGGCGCATCGAGATGCGCCCAGCCCCAGGCGAGGCTGGCGAACGCCGCCTCCTTGGCATAGCCCTGTCCCCAGGCGTCCTCGCGCAGGCGCCAGCCGATCTCGATCTCGCCCGCGATCGGTCCGACGTCTCCCTTTTCCAGTCCGCAAAACCCGAGCAGCGCGCGATCCGCCTTGCGTTCGACGATCCAGAAGCAATGGCCATCCCGCGCCTGCAACGCCTGTTGTTCGGCCGCCAGCCGGGCGAGCCGTTCGGCGGGTGCAACCCCACCCAAATGCATCATCACCGCCGGGCTGTTGGTCACGCGAGCGAAGGTTTCACCATCCGCATCGCCCCATCCCCGCAGGATCAGGCGCGCGGTCTCGATCATGCGGTCTCCCGCATCACGCCCCCATCAGCCGCGCCGCATGGGCGGCATGATAGGTCAGCACGCCCGAGCAGCCGGCCCGCTTGAAGGCGAGCAACGTCTCCAGCACCAGCGCATCACGATCGCCCATGCCGGCCGCGGCGGCGGCCTCGATCATCGCATATTCGCCAGACACCTGATAGGCGAACACCGGCACCTCGAAGCGCTCCTTCACGCGGCGGATGATGTCGAGATAGGGCAGGCCCGGCTTCACCATCACGGTGTCGGCGCCTTCTGCCAGATCCATCGCGACCTCGCGCAGCGCCTCCTCGGCATTGGCATGGTCCATCTGGTAGCCGCTCTTGTCGCCCTTCAGCCGGCCACGCGAACCGACCGCATCGCGGAACGGGCCGTAGAAGGCCGAGGCATATTTGGCGGCATAGGCCATGATCTGGACGTTGCGATGGCCGCCCTCCTCCAGCGTCGCGCGGATCGCGGCGACGCGGCCGTCCATCATGTCGCTCGGCGCGATGATGTCGGCGCCGGCCTCGGCCTGCACCAAGGCCTGCTGGACGAGCAGGTCCATCGTCTCGTCGTTGAGGACATAGCCCTTCTCGTCGACCAGCCCGTCATGGCCATGCTCGGTATAGGGGTCGAGCGCCACGTCGGTCAGCACGCCGACGTCCGGTGCGGCATCCTTGATCGCCTTGACGGCCTGGCAGATCAGATTGTCGGGGTTGAGCGCCTCGCGGCCGTCCGGCGTGCGCAGATGCTGCGGCGTGTTGGGGAACAGCGCGATGCACGGGATGCCGAGTGCCTGCGCCTCGCGGGCACGGGCGGCAATGCCGTCCATCGACCAGCGCGAGACGCCGGGCAGCGTCGCGATCGGCTCCTCGACGCCATGCCCCTCGGCGACGAACAGCGGCCAGATCAGATCGGCCGGGGTCAGCACATTCTCGGCGACCATGCGGCGGGACCAGGGAGCGACGCGGGTGCGACGCAGGCGAAGCGCGGGGAAGGAAGCGGTCATGGCGGCTATCTAGTATGTCGGGCGCCGCGCTTCCAGCATCGCGTCCGCCCGCGCCAGCGCGACGATGCGAATCCCCGCCTCGGCCGCGCGCTCGACGGCGAGGCTGGTCGGCGCCGAAACGGCGACGAGCGTATGGCATCCGGCCAACGCCGCCTTCTCGACCAGTTCGTAGGACAGGCGGGCGGTGGTGATGCCGAACCCGTCGCCCCATGAATGCCCCGTCCGCGCCATCGCGCCGACCAGCTTGTCGAAGGCGTTATGCCGGCCGACATCCTCCCGTATCAGCCCGATCGCCCCGGCCGCATCGCAGCAGGCGGCGGCGTGGACCGCGCCGGTCGCGCGGCCGAGCGGCTGGTGATCGCGCAGCACCGCCAGCGCGGCGAACATCGCCTCCTCCGGGACGACCCGACCAGGCGGATCGATGCGGGGCAAGGGACGGAGCGCCTGTTCGAGATTCTCGATGCCGCACAGGCCGCAGGAGGATTCGGACAGGCGGTGCCGCACCCGCTCCATCACCCGCCCGCGCACCGCAGGCGCCAGGGACAGGCGGAGCAATATGCCGCGCTCGGCCTCGAATGGCTCGACGGCCAGCAGCTGGGCGACATCATCGATCAGTCGCTCGGACAGGCAGAAACCGAGCGCGAAATCATCGAGCGCATCGGGTGTCGCCATCATCACGGCATAGCCGATGCCGTCGACCTCGATGGCGATCGGCGTTTCGACGGCCAGCGGCCGATCGACGCCGATGCGGCTGCCCTCGGGCGTGATCCGCAGAAAGGGGAAAGAACGGGCAGGTGTCATGACGCCACCTGCCCGATGCGGTGGATCAGCGGAAGATGAGCCACAGAATGAGGATCACCGGAATCGGCACGCCCAGCAGCCACAATAATATGCCCTTGCCCATGCTATCATCCTCTCGCTTATCAGAAAATCGTTGGATGGGCAGAACGAAGACAAAGCGATCGAAGTTCCAGGGGGCTTGCGTCGGTGCGCGGCTTCGGGCTCTGTCCGTCGGTGACCAGCCCCCTTCCCCGCAGCGCCGCGCTCTTCGTCAATGCCAAGTCGCGCAAGGGCCGGCAATCCTTCGAGGAGGCCCGCCGGCTGATCGAGGCGGCGGGGATCGAGCTCAGCATCGCCCGTGCCATCCGCAAGCCGTCGACCATGCCGGCCTGCGTGCGGCAGGCGGTGGCGGACGGCGTGGCGATGGTCATCATCGGCGGCGGCGATGGCTCCATCTCCTGCTCGGTCGATCATGTCGTCGGCAGCGACACCGTCTTCGCGGTGCTGCCGCTCGGCACCGCCAACAGCTTCGCGCGGACGCTGGGCATCCCGCTCGATCTCGCCGGCGCGGTCGACGTGATCGCCCATGGCCAGGCGCGGCGGATCGATCTCGGCATGATCGACCAGGATTATTTCGCCAATTGCGCCACGCTCGGCATCGCGCCGCAGATCGCCAAGACGGTGCCGCACGGCCTCAAGGCGTGGCTGGGGCGGCCCGGCTATCTGCTATGGGCGGCCTACAAGCTGGCGCGGTTCAAGGCGTTCCGGCTGACCGTGGACACCGGCGACGCCATCGAGACACTGGATGCGGTGGAAGTCCGCATCGCCAACGGCCCCTATCATGGCGGGGTCGAGCTGGTCGACGAGGCCGCGGTCGATTCGGGCCAGATCGTGGTCCAGGTCGTGATCGGCGAGACCCGCTGGAGCCTGGTATGGAGCTGGCTGCTCTCCGCCCTGCGTCACCGCGAACGGCGGCGCACCACCCGTGAATTTGAAGGCCAGGCGATCCGGCTCTCGACGCCCCGGCCGATGCCGATCTCGATCGACGGCGAGGTGCTGGCGAAAACCCCGGTGACGGCGCGGGTCGCCCGCCGCGCCATCCTCGTCGCCGCGCCTACGCCCTCGCCTCGCGCGGGCTCGTGATCTTCATGTGGAGCGTCCGCCAGCCGCCGGCGCGATAATAGCCGATCGCCATCAGCATCGAGGCGAAGGAGGACAGCGGCATCGTCCACCAGAAGGCCTCGTTGCCGATCAGCGGCCGCAGCGCGAACACCGCGCCCAGCCGCACCGGGAACATCGCGACGAACAGGATCACCAGCGGCGCGATCACCGATCCGTTGGCGCGGACGGTGCCGAAGATCACCAGGGTGACGCCGAACATCAGGAAGGACCAGCTCGCGACGAGCTGGATATGCCGCGCGATCGGCAGCGCCGGGCTCGATCCGCCGAGGAACAGCGACAGCACCGGCCGATCGACCAACGTCACCAGCAGGATCAGCGCGGCGGTGACGGCGAGATTGACGATGATCCCCCAGCGGGTGATGCCGTCGACCCGATTCCACAGGCCGGCGCCGACATTCTGCGCCGCCATGGCGGAGACCGCCGCGCCGATCGCGAGCGCCGGCATCTGGATGTAGGTCCATAGCTGGAGGGTGACGCCATAGGCGGCCACCACGTCCACCCCGGCATGGTTGATCAGCCCCATCATCGCCAGCCCGGCGAAGGAGATGACGAACATCTGGAGGCCGATCGGAATGCCCTTGGCGACGATCACCCCGAGCAGCGCCGGATCGGGGAGCAGCCAGCGCAATTCGGCGCCACGCAGGCGGATGGTCAGGTCGCGCGCGTAGATCAGCACGACCAGCACGACCAGGCTGATCCAGGCGGCGATGCAGGTCGCCGTGGCGGAGCCGGCGATGCCCATCCGCGGTGCGCCGAACAGGCCGCGGATGAAGACCGGGTTCAGCCCGCTGTCGAGCGCGACGTTGAGGATCATGATCACGAACGGCGTCATCGCGTCACCGGTGCCGCGCATCCCCATCGTCAGGATGGTGACGAGGAACAAGGGCGGCAGGGCGATGAAGATCACGCGCAGATAGGCGGCGGCGAGCGGCGTCGCGTCCGGCGGCGTCGCCAGCAGCGCCAGGATCGCCGGCGCGGCGAGCCAGCCGACGATCGCGATCGCCACCGATGCGATCACGAACAGGCCGACCGCCGTGCCCATCGCGCGACGCGCGCCCTCGATATCGCGGCGCCCCATATTCTGACCGACCAGGATCGTCGCGGAGAGGCCGAAGCCGAACACCGCCGCCAGCATCAGGAACATCACGAGATTGGAATTGGAGGTCGCCGCCAGCGCGACTTCGCCCAACGATCGCCCGACCCAGATCGCGTTGATCGAGCCGTTTAGCGACTGGAGGATATTGGCGGCGAGCGTCGGCAGCGCGAACAGCAGCAAGGTGCGGGCGATCGGCCCGCTGGTCAGGTCGCGCCCGCCATGGCCCCTGCCCGGTGCCGCGGTCGGCGGCGCTACGGGTGATTCGGCATCCATCGGTCATCCCCCACGCGGCGAAATCCACGAAAAAGACGCCACGCCCCCGCGCGACCGCCTCTTCCGTGCCGCCGTCATGGCACGGGAAATCCTACACTTGAAGCGCTCAGTCGAAGCGTTTGCCGAACAGCAGCACCTCGGTCCGTTCATAGCCGACCGATTCGTAGAAACCCGCGACGCTGGCATTGTCGGCCCGCACCATCAGCCGGATCGCCGGGGCGCCCTGCGCGCGGAGATACGCCTCCGCGGCGGCGACCAGCGCGGCGCCGATGCCCTCGCCCCGCGCGCTTTCGGCGACGGCGAGCGAGTAGAGCCAGCCGCGATGCCCGTCGAACCCCGCCATCACCGTGCCGACAAGCACGCCGTCCGCATCATGCGCGGCGAGGATGGTGGAGGTCGGGCTGCCGAGCGCGAGCGCGATGTCGCGCACCGGATCATTCCAGGGACGCGCGAGCCCCGCCGCCTGCCAGAGCGCGATGGCGGCGGGGATTTCATCGTCGCGCAGCCGGGCGATCATCCAAGGCGGGCCAGCGCGGCGCCGAGGCGTTCGGCCTCGGCAGCCTTGTCGGCATGGTCGGCCCGTGCCTTCTCGACCGCCTCGGGCTTGGCGCGTTCGACGAAGCTCGGGTTGGAGAGGCGACCGGCGAGCCCGTCGCGCTCCTTCTCGGCCGCCGCCTTGCCCTTGGCGAGACGCGCGCGCTCGGCCTCGATGTCGATCACGCCTTCGAGCTGAAGTGCAAACGTAAGTCCACCAGCAATTACTTGAAGCGTATTGTTTTTGCCGAGTTCGCCTCCGGGAAGATCGACGAGTTCAACTCGGGCAAGCTTCGAAACTAGCGGCCAGAGGCGCTTGACCATCAACTGTGTTGGCGCGTCAGCGCCAGCAACGTAGCATTCCATGCGGGTGCCTGGTGGAATACCAAGCTCGTTACGATTCGAGCGAATTTCACTCACGACGTCGATCACCCAAGCAATCTCCTTCGCGGCCTCGGGATCGAGCGCCCGCGCGTCCGCCATCGGCCAGCGCGCGGTAATGATGTCGCTGTCGCGCCCGCCCGAATGCCACAGCTCCTCGGTGATGAACGGCATGAACGGGTGGAGCATGACGAGGATCTGGTCGAACGCCCAGCCGGCGACCAGCTTGGTCTCCTCGTCCATCGATCCTTTGGTCAGCTCGATGTACCAGTCGCAGAAGCGCGTCCAGACGAACTGGTAGATGGTGTTGGCGGCCTCATCGAAACGCAGATCGGCGAGTGCCAGATCGAGCGCCTGCACCGTCGCGACGGTCTCGGCGATGATCCAGCGGTTGACCGGAGCCTGGGCGGCGGGGGCTTCCAGCGCCGTCGAGGGCCCAACGCCGTTGGACTGGAGGAAACGCGCCGCGTTCCACAGCTTGGTGGCGAAGTTGCGATAGCCCTCGACCCGGCTCTCGTTCAGCTTGATGTCGCGGCCCTGGCTCTCCATCGCCGCCAGCGTGAAGCGCAGCGCGTCGGCGCCATATTGGTCGATCAGCCCGAGCGGATCGACCGTGTTGCCCTTGGACTTGGACATCTTGGCGCCGGTCGCATCGCGGACGAGGCCGTGCAGATACAGCGTCTTGAACGGCACATCCTGGAGGAAGTGCATCCCCTGCATCGCCATCCGCGCATCCCAGAAGAACAGGATGTCGAAGCCGGAGATCAGCACGTCGTTGGGATAGCGGCCGAGCTCGCGCGGATCGACGTCCGGCCAGCCCAGCGTGCCGAACGGCCACAGCGCGGACGAGAACCAGGTGTCGAGGACATCCTCGTCGCGGGTCAGCGCGCGGCGCGGGCCGGCGAGATCCTTGGCCTTCGCCTCGTCCTCGGCGACGAAGACATTGCCGTCCTCGTCATACCAGGCCGGGATACGATGGCCCCACCAGAGCTGGCGCGAGACGCACCAGGGCTGGATATTCTCGAGCCAGTTGAACCAGGTCTTGGCCCAGGTCTCGGGCACCACCTTGATGCGGCCGTCGCGCACAGCGTCGATCGCCGGCTGGGCCAGCGTCTTGGCGTCGACATACCATTGGTCGGTCAGCCACGGCTCGATCACCGCGCCCGAGCGATCGCCGAACGGGGTCTGGATGGTGCGTGGCTCGGCGTCGTGCTCGGCGCCGTCCTTGTCGATGTGCGGCACCAGCACGCCCTCGGCCTTCAGCCGCGCGACGATCAGCTGGCGCACGTCGAAGCGATCGAGGCCGAGATAGTCGGCCGGGATCAGCCCGTCGGCGGTCTGCACCACCTTCGCCTCGGCATCGAGCATGTTGAGCATCTCGGAGGCGAGGATGCCGGCGCGACGGCCGACCTCGAAATCATTGAAGTCGTGGCCCGGCGTGATCTTCACCGCGCCCGAGCCCAGTTCGGGATCGGCATGATCGTCGGCGACGATCGGGATCAGCCTGCCGGTGATCGGCAGACGCACCTGCTTGCCGATCAGCGCGGTGTAGCGCTCGTCGCTGGCGTTCACCGCCACCGCCATGTCGGCGAGCATCGTCTCGGGCCGGGTGGTGGCGACCATGATGTGGCCGGAGCCATCCGCCAGCGGATAGCGCAGGTGCCAGAATTTGCCGGCGATCTCGCGCGTCTCGACCTCGAGATCGGAGATCGCGGTCTTGAGGCCCGGATCCCAGTTCACGAGCCGCTTGTCGCGATACAGCAGGCCCTGTTCGTAGAGCTTCACGAAGACATGGACGACGGCCTTGGAGAAACCTTCGTCCATGGTGAAGCGCTCGTTCGACCAGTCGCACGAGGCGCCCAGCCGGCGCAGCTGGCCGGTGATCGTGCCGCCGCTCTCGGCCTTCCAGTCCCACACCTTCTCGATGAAGCCTTCGCGGGTCAGATCGGTGCGCTTTTCGCCGCGGGCATTCATCTGCCGCTCGACCACCATCTGGGTGGCGATGCCGGCATGGTCGGTGCCGACCACCCACAAAGCATCCTTGCCCTTCAGCCGCGCGTGGCGGACGAGGATGTCCTGCAGCGTGTTGTCGAGCGCATGGCCGATATGCAGCGATCCCGTCACGTTGGGTGGCGGGATGACGATGGTGAAGGGTTCGGCGCCGGGGCGATCGGGGCGGAACAGGCCGCCCGCCTCCCAATGCGAATACCAGCGGGATTCGATGGCGGCGGGATCGAAGGTCTTGGGAAGCTCTGTCATGGCGACATGCGCCTAGCAGGCAGAAGGGGCAAAAGCCAAGCAGGCTGCCCGCCCGGCACGCACTTCGCGCCGGACCAGCGGATCAGCCGCGACCGCTGAGCCGCGACACCTCCGCGGCCACCAGGCGCTCGACCAGCGTTGGCAGCTCGCGATCGAGCCATTCGCGCAGCATCGGCCTGAGCATCTCGGAGACCAGCCCCTCCAGCGTGTTGGACTGGCCCTCGTCGCTGCGCACCTGCAACTGGTTGAGCGCCGCGAACGCGCTCCGGCTGGCGGCGGCCGAGGTCGAGGAGAGCAGCCCGTCGGGCGCCGGCGCCGTGGGTGCAGCGGCAGCGGGCGATGCGGCGGGAGCCTCCGCAGCAGCGACAGGGGCGGGAACGGCTTGCGGCATGGGACTGGTCAGCTCCAGAACATCGGGGGTATCGCCCTCTTCCTCGGCGATCGTCTCGGCGTCGGTTTCCGGCTCATGCACCGCTTCGGGTGCTTCGTCCTCAACCGGCGAGGGAATGTCGGGTTCCACCTCGCGCAACGGCATCACCACCGGGCTGCCTACCACCGGATTGCCCACCACCGGACTGGCCGCGACGGCGGCCATCGCCTCGCGCCGCAACCGGGGCGCGCGGGCCCCGACAGCCTCGCTGTCCTCGGCGATGATGCGCTTGATGGAGGCGAGGATATCCTCCATCGACGGTTCCTGGTGGGGCTGGGCCATGACGGCCAGTCTAATCTCAGTTCGCGCCCGGTGTCACGGGGGGATTTTCAGTCACCACCTGCGGCCCGTAAGTCGGTTTGGCGATAGGCTGCGGCTTGGGATTTTCGTGCCAGTCGCTGAGCGCGTTCTTGGCATGGCGATAGTTCATCGTCGGATCATAGAGCGCGCCGCCCTCGAGCCCGAGATGCTTGTAATCGACATAGCCCATCGTGTTGAGCAAGTTGAAGGCGGCGACATAGGCATCATGCTGGGCGGTAACGAGCGTCACCTGGCTGCCGAGCTTCTCCTGCTCCGCGTTCAGCACGTCGAGCACCTGGCGGAGACCGGCGGTCTGTTCGGCATGGACACCTTCCAGGGCGAGATCATTGGCCTTGAGCGCTTCCTGGCTGGAGACGATCACCTCCTGCGAGGCTTCGTAGCTGGAGAAGGCGGCCCGGGCATTGGCGACGACCTGTCGCTCGGTCGCCGTCTCGGTCTCGATCGCCGCCTGCTCGAAATCCTGCGCCTGCCGGATCTGCGCGGAGGGCAGCCCGCCTTGGTAGAGCGGCACGCTGAGCGACAGGCCGGCATAGGTGGAGTCGCCCTGGATGCCGGTCGCGCCGCCGGTGTAGATGCTGTCGGCGCCGGCGGTATCGCGGATATAGCTGTTGTTCGCCGAGGCCGACAGCGAGGGCATCCGGCTCGCCCGCGCCGTCGCGACATCGAGATGCGCGGCCTTTACCGAGGCGATGGCGGCGGCGATATCCGGGTTATTGGCGACCGCGATATCCTCGGCCTTGTCCGGCGAATCCGGCAGCACCGGCAGCGGCGGCGGCTGGTCGAGCGCATCGGGCGCCAGCCCAACGACGCGGCGATAATTCTCCTCGCTGTTGACGAGGTTGGAGCGCGCCGTGGTCAGCTGGGCACGGCCATCCTCCAGCCGCGCCCGTGATTGGGCGACATCGGTGCGGGTCAGCGTGCCCGCCTGGAACTGATCGCTGCTCGCTTCCAGATTGGTCTGGAGGACTTTCACATTATTCTCGTTGAGGCCGACGATCGCGCGATCGCGCAGCACGTCCATATAGGCGGTGACGGTATCGACCAGCACGCCGCCCTCGCTCGACCGCAGCGACTGGCGGCCCGAATCGACCCGCGCATCGGCCGCCTTGACCGCATTGCGCACCCGGCCGCCCTGATAGATGGGCACGCTGAGCTGGGCGCCGGCCGAGAATTGCTTGTTGAAGCTCTGGAATTTGCGGAGGTTGTCGATGCCCTGGGTGTAGCCGACGCTGGCGCCGAGCGTCGGCCGCCCCGCCGCCCGCGCGATCGCCGATTGCTCGTCGGTCGCCCGCAGCTGGGCACGGGCGCCGGTGAGCGTGGGGTTGTCGCCATAAGCGGCGACCAGTGCCTGCTGGAGAGTCGTGGCGCCTGCCGCGTGCGGCATCGCCAGCCCCATGGCGAGTGCGATCAACGCTACACCCGCCTTACCCTTGCCCCCCACGATCACCCCCTTTGTTATGTCCTAGAAACTGAAGACCGGCGCCGGCGCGAAACCGGGCAGCGGCACCGCCTCGATATCGGCGAAGCTTTCGAGCCCGAAGCCGCCCGACACCCGGCGGCCCAGCGCCAAGCGCGTCACGCCACGCTCGATGATCGCACCGACGAGCCGGCCGCCCTCGGCCAACTGATCGGCGATCACCGAGGGAATCTGCTCCACGGCGCCGTCGATATAGATCAGCGAATAGGGGGCGCCTTCCGGCCAGCCGGCCGCCAGCGGCCCCTTGTCCGCATCGAGCGCCGTGACCTTGCAGCCCATCTCCGCCAGCAAGGCCGCGACATAGCCCGTCGCCGTGCCGATCAGCAGGACATGCTCGCCCGCCAGCGGACGCGCCGCGTTCAGCAGCAGGCCCGTCGCGATCGGCGGATTCAGGGCATGGCCATCGCCCAGCGGCACGATCGTGTCCCGATAGGCGACGCTGGCCTGATCGGCGCCGACGAAGCGCTCGCGCGGCACGTCTCCCATCGCGGCGAGAACCACCGCGTCAGTCACCTGGTTGGGGCGCAGCTGGTTCGACACCATCGCACGCCGCAGCTGATCGAAATCCGGTTCGCTCATGTCTCTAGCCCTCGCACAACTGTATTAGATTGGCAATACAGCAAATGGTCTGTCGCAATCTCTAGGACCTCCTCCGCCGCATCGCAACGAGGATGGGATGATGGCGAGGCAGGACATATGCACCCGACGGCTCTGGCGATGAACAGGCGCATGATTGAGTTGCACTGCAACAAACCGACATTTTCCGGCAACGGAATGTGCGCATTCTATCCTTCAACCGTCCCGGCTCCCCCCTGGGCCGTGACGGGTGGGGCCGGACGACCCTACCGTGATCATTACCCCTCACGTGTCCGGCCCCGCATCTTTCCCGATATCCACCATCGCTGCACCGGCTACGCGCTTTCGCGCCGGCATCCACCCGAGCGCCCGTCCGCCGTGACGGAGGGCTTCGAACGACATTATCGCGCCCCACCGCGAAGTCCCGCTTGACCAACCGCGAAAAACCGCACAGATGCCCCCGCCTCGGCCCGATGGCGGAGTGGTTACGCAGAGGACTGCAAATCCTTGCACGCCGGTTCGATTCCGGCTCGGGCCTCCACTCTCATGACATGCACGCGCCGTGGCGGCCCTTAGCGCTCCCACGAGTCGACGGACTGGCGTCGGTGATCCCGGCGCGTCCGGCGATCCGGCGTTGCCCCCATATATCCGCTTTGGAGATGGCGCCCATCATGCGATGACGGCGTGACGCGGCTGCATCCATTAACCATCATCCTTAATAAAATGCGCAAGAAAATTGCCGTTAACCTATTAAGGCGGATCGACCCGCCAAGTCGATGAGCGGATTCACGCAATTATTTCATCGATGATAGTATCGATGCTGCGGCGCACCGTGAAGTCACCGCGAAAAACGACAATCCGTCAACTAACCGCAGGAGGCAATGATGAGGCCTGCCACGTCGATGCTGCTCGCCTTGAGTATGGCAGCATTTTCCACGACTGCGATCGCGGCCGAAAGGCCGTCCACCAATGGACAGCCGGCACCATCGGGTGCGTCACGAACGACGGACGCTCAATTGATCCGAACCGGCTACAACACGGATCATGGATCGAATGGCCATGGCCATGCCGGCGGTTGGGGCCAGGATCCAGGCCCGCCGGGCGCGCCCCATCGCTGGGTGCCGCCGAGCTGGCACGATGCCCCCCGCACGCCCTGCAGCCCCTGAGGTCGGATAATTCCGCAGCCGGCATGGCCCCAGCCATGCCGGCTGCCTGTCATGCCCGGCGCGCGGTGCGTCCATGGCGGAGAACGCCCCGGCGGCCCGCGCATCTGCGCCGTTCAGGCGAAATCGAGTTCCATCCCGTCATAGCCCGGCACCACCCCGTCCGGCAGCTCCGCCTCGAGCGTGCGATAGTCCATGCTGTTGTCCATGTGCATCAGCACCGCCAGCTCGGGTTTGAGCCGCTGGATCCAGCCAAGTGCCTTGTCGAGGCTGGGGTGGGTCGGATGCGGCTTGCGGCGCAGCGCATCGAGAATCCAGACGTCGACGCCTTTGTAGAGCGACTCCATGCCTTCAGTCAGCGCGTTGAAATCGGTGGCATAGGCGGCCGAATAGCCATCCCAGTCGAAGCGCAGACCGGCGGACGTGATCGCGCCATGCGGCTGATCGACCACCCGGATGCGCAGATCGCCGATGCGGAAGTCGTCCGGCAGAGCGTTGGCCCGGACGGTCGGCGGATAGCCGTCCTTGCCTTCGAACGCATAATAGAAACGCTCCTGCATCGATTTCAGCGTCGCCGGGCGGGCATAGCCTTCGACCGCGGCACGGTTGAGGATCACGATCTGGCGCAGATCGTCGATGCCGTGGGTGTGGTCGGCATGATCATGGGTCCAGATCACCGCGTCGAAGCGGCTCGCCTGCGCATCGAGCAGCTGCTCGCGCAGATCGGGAGAGGTATCGACGAGGATGCGGACCTCGTCGGTCTCGACGATGATCGAGGCCCGGCGCCGCCGATTCTTCGGTTCGTTCGGATCGCACTGCCCCCAGTCATTGCCGATGCGGGGCACGCCCGACGAGGTGCCGGAGCCGAGCAGGCGAATCCTCATGCCTTGGCCTTCGTGAACAGACGGAAGAAGTTGGCCGCGGTCGTGGCCATCAATTGCTCGACCGGCTCGCCGCGCAGATCGGCGAGGAAGCGAGCGGTGTCGGCCACGAACGCCGGTTCGCAGGGCTTCCCCCGGTGCGGCACCGGCGCGAGGAAGGGCGAGTCGGTCTCGATCAGCAGCCGGTCGGCCGGGATCGTCTTCGCGGTCTCCTGGAGATCCTTCGCGCTCTTGAAGGTGACGATCCCCGAGATCGAGATGCTCAGGCCCAATGCCAGCACCTTGTCGGCGAAATCGGCCGATGCGGTGAAGCAGTGGATCAGCGCCGGGAAGGCGCCCTGCCCCATCTCGTCCACCAATATGGCGTGGGTGTCGTCTTCCGCCTCGCGGGTGTGGATAATGAGCGGCAGCCCGGTCTCGCGCGACGCCGCGATATGCGAGCGGAAGCTGCGCTGCTGCTGGGCGCGATCGCTATGATCATAATAATAATCGAGCCCGGTCTCGCCGATGGCGACGACGCGCGGATGCCGCGCCGCGTCCAGCAGCTTGGCGGTATCGACATGGGCATGCTCGTCCGCCTCGTGCGGATGGATGCCGATCGACGCCCACACATCCGGCTCGCGCTCGGCGGTGGCGACGATATCGGCCCATTCCCGCTCGCGAGTCGCAATGTTGAGCATCGTGGTCACGCCGGCGGCGCGGGCGGAGGCGAGAACCTCATTTTGCCGCTCGACGAGCTTGGCGTAGTTGAGGTGGCAATGGCTATCGACGAGCATGGCCCGCAGATAGGGCCGCGCGCGCCGAAAGGGAACCGTTGCCGTGGAGCGGGGAAGGCACGGGCCGCTCCCCTTCGTCTCCACCGCTCCCTTCGTCTCCACCGTTCGCACTGAGCCTGTCGAAGTGCGTGCCCCGAGCCTTGGCCGCTGAAGCACGTCCTTCGACAGGCTCAGGACGAACGGTTCACCCCTCGACCGGCATCTCCAGCCGCGGGAAGACGCCCTGCGGCGCCGGCAGCGCCGATCCCGCTGCGAGCGGCGTGACGAGCGCATCGAGATCACGCGCATCGGCAGCGACGCCGAGCTGATCGAGCAACCTGTCCGCGCTCGCCGGAATGATCCAGCGGACCAGGATGGCGAGCTGGCGCACCGCCTCGGCCGTCCAGTAGAGCACTGCGTCGGCCTTGGCCGGGTCGGTCTTGCGCAGCGCCCAGGGCGCCATGTCGGCGAAATAGCGATTGGCCTCGCCGACGCCCTCCCAGATGATCTCCAGCGCACGATGGAGCGCGAGTTCGTCCATCGCCTCGGTCACGCGCGGCAGCAGACTGGCGGGCAGCACCGGCTCGGGCTCGTCGCCCGGCCCCGGCAGCAGGCCGCCGCACTGCTTGGCGATCATCGACAGCGAGCGCTGGGCGAGATTGCCGAGGCCGTTGGCGAGATCGGCATTCACCCGGGTGACAATGGCTTCGGCGGAATAGCTGCCATCCTGCCCGAAGCTGACCTCACGCAGCAGGAAATAGCGCAGGCCATCGACGCCATAAGCCTCCGCCATCTCCAGCGGATCGACGATGTTGCCGGTCGACTTCGACATCTTCTCGCCGCGGTTGAGCAGGAAGCCATGGCCGAACACCTGTTTCGGCAGCGGCAATTGCGCCGACATCAGGAAGGCCGGCCAATAGACGGCGTGGAAGCGCACGATGTCCTTGCCGATGATATGGATGTCCGCCGGCCAGCATCCCGACGAATCGCCCGGATAGCCGGCGCCGGTGAGATAGTTGGTCAGCGCGTCGACCCACACATACATGACATGGCCCGGCGCATCGGGCACCGGCACGCCCCAATCGAAGCTGGTGCGCGAGATCGACAGATCCGACAGGCCGCCCTTGACGAAGCTCATCACCTCGTTGCGGCGGCTTTCCGGGCGGATGAAATCGGGCTGGCCCTCATAGAGCGCGACCAGCCGGTCCTGATAGGCGGAGAGCCTGAAGAACCAGCTTTCCTCGACCGTCCATTCGACCGGCGTGCCCTGCGGCGACAGCTTGACGCCGTCGGTCTCGGTGAGTTCCTTCTCGTCGTAGAAGGCCTCGTCGCGCACCGAATACCAGCCTTCGTAGCGGCCGAGATAGATATCCCCATTGGCCTTCATCGCCGCCCAGATCGCGGCGCTGGCGGCATAATGATCGGCGTCGGTGGTGCGGATGAAACGATCATAGGAGATGTTGAGAGCATCATCCATCGCCTTGAACGCGCTCGACATTTCGTCAGCCAGCGCGCGCGGCGTGATGCCGAGGTCGCGGGCCTTCTGCGCCATCTTGAGGCCATGCTCGTCGGTGCCGGTGAGGAAGCGGACGTCATGGCCCTGCCCCCGCTTCCAGCGCGCGATGGCGTCGGTCGCGATCGCCTCATAGGCATGGCCGACATGCGGGCGACCATTGGGGTAGCTGATCGCGGTGGTGATATAGAAAGGCTTTGTCATCGAGGAGCTTGCGCCGCATTTCTGTTGAGCGACGCGAGCATCCCGGCAAGCTCGAACACCGTCGCCTGGGGATCGAGCGAGAGGCGCACCGCGCTCCCGGCCAGGGCGCGCGCCTTCTCCCACAGCGCCACCGCCTCGGCAAGCGCCTGGCCCTGCCGGCCGCGCGCTTCCGCCGCGATCCGGGTGGGCAGGCGTTCGAGCAGCGCCTCGTAGCGCGGCTGCGCGGCCTTCAGCGCCAGCGCCCGGGCCAGGGCGATGCGCTCGCCATTGTCCGGATCGCCCGAGCGGATGATGGCCTCCATCGCGCGATCGAGCCCGCCGACATCGAGTCCGGCGAAGCGCACCGCGCGGCCGGGCGAGCCTTCGCCGGTGGCGACCAGTTCGGCGATCTCGCGCTCGGCCATATCGGGCAGCGCATCGTGGAGCGCGGCCGCCATGTCGGCATCGCCGAGCGGGCCGAAGCGCAGCACCCGGCAGCGCGAGCGGATCGTCGGCAGCAGTCGCGCCGGGGCATGACTGATCAGCAGGAACAAGGAGTTGGACGGCGGTTCTTCGAGTAATTTGAGAAGCGCATTGGCGCCCGGCCGCTCCATGTCGTCGGCCGCATCGACGATCACGACCCGCCAGGGCGAGAAGCTCGGCGAGGTCGCGAACAGCCGCGACAGGCCGCGCACCTGATCGACCGTGATCGAGCGCGCATAATCCTTGGTCTTGTCGCGATAGAGCCGCTCGAGAATCATTACGTCGGGATGGCTGCCCGCCTCCCACAAGCGGGCGATGCGATGGTCGGAGGGCGTGGCGAGACCCGGCGCGTCGATTGGCGGCCCCGCCTCGTCGGCGAGCAGGCGGAGCGCGGCAGCGCGCGCGAAGCCCGCCTTGCCGATGC
Organism: Sphingomonas abietis; assembly: GCF_027625475.1. NCBI lineage: Bacteria > Pseudomonadati > Pseudomonadota > Alphaproteobacteria > Sphingomonadales > Sphingomonadaceae > Sphingomonas > Sphingomonas abietis. The sequence continues at coordinate 1,823,182 of NZ_CP115174.1, read as the reverse complement.
CCTGCGCACCGGTGAGCAGCCACGCATGGTGCATCCGGCCGGATGCGCGCGCCTCCTGAAAGGCGGCGACCTGCTCGCCATGGCCGTGCAGGGTCATGCGACGCGTCCCACGCAATGGGCCGTTCGTGAGCCCGTCGAAGGACTATCCTCAGCCCGAACGGGAGGGAGCAGGGTCACAGGTCGTCCAGCGTGGCGATCAAACGCGCCGTCACGGCATCGGCCTCGCCCAGCGCGTCGATCACGCGGAAGCGCTCCGGCTCGGCGGCGGCCAGCGTGGCGAAGCCGTCCGCCACCCGCGCATGATAGGCGGCATCGCGACCGCCGATCCGATCCGATCCGCCGCGATCGCGGGCTTCGGCGCGCCGGGCCGCCTCTGCCGCCGGCAAGGCCAGCAGCAAGGTCCGATCGGGTAGTAGGCCGGCCGAGCCGACCTCGTGCAGCGCCCGCAATTGCGCGATCGAGATGCCGCCCGCGCCGCCCTGATAGGCGAGCGAGCTATCGAGGAAGCGATCGGTGACGACCCAACTGCCCGCGTCGAGCGCCGGCCGGATCGTCTTGGCGACATGGTCCGCGCGCGCCGCCGCGAACAGCAGCGCCTCGGCGCCCGCCGTCCAGCGGTCGGCGCTGCCCTCCAGCAGCAGGCGGCGAATCGCCTCCGCCCCCTCGCTGCCGCCGGGCTCGCGGGTTTCGACGACGGCGTGGCCCCGCGCCCGGAGCGCCGCGGCCAGCGCCTTGGCCTGGGTCGACTTGCCGACGCCCTCGCCGCCTTCGAGCGAGATGAAGCGCCCCCGCGTCACGCTCAGATCCAGCTGAACAGCGCCTTGATCGACGCCCAGATGCGACCGAAGAAGCCGGCCTCGCCGACATCGCTCTCGGCGACCAGCGCCAGCGTCTGCGGCGCCTGGCCCGGCGGCGAGACGACGAGATCGGCGATGTGCTGGCCAGCCTTGATCGGCGCCTTGATCGGGCCGTCATACACCACCTTCATCGGCGGGGCGTCGCCGCCGGCCTTCTGGCCGAGGATGCCGCCCATGCCGAGCGGCACCGTTACCGCCAGATCGCTCGGCGCGACGAGCCCGACCGTGGAGGAGGAACCGCCCTGCACCGCCGCGGTGTCGACGCGCTTGCCCTTGGCGAACAGCGGCTTGAGGCGCCACGACGAGAAGCCCCAGTTCATCATCGAGATGGATTCGCTGGCGCGCGCGCCCCAGCTCGGGAAGCCGGCGACGACCATCACGATCCGGCGGCCATTCTGCTCGGCGGAGCCGGTGAAGCCATAGCCGGCCTCGTCGGTATGGCCGGTCTTCAGGCCATCGGCGCCGGGCACCTTGCCGAGGATCGGATCGCGATTGTCCTGGCTGATGTTGGTTCCGCCCATGGTCTTGCCCCAGGCGAAATTCGGCTTGGAATAGAATTGCTTGTAGAGATCGGGATAGTCGCGGATCGTCGCCTCGGCCAAAGTCGCGAGATCGCGCGCGGTGACGTAGGTGACGCCATTGTCCGGCCAGCCATTGGCGGTGCCGAAATTAGAATTGGTCATGCCCAGCCGCTGGCGCTGCTGGTTCATCAGGTTGACGAAGGCCGGCTCGGTGCCGGCGATGCCCTCGGCCAGCACGATGCAGGCGTCATTGCCCGACAGCGTGATGATGCCGGACAGCAGGTCCGCGACCGACACCTGCTCGCCGGCGGCGATGAACATGGTCGAACCCTGGCCATGCCATTTCTTCCAGGTCTCCGGGCTCATCGTGAACTTGGTGTCGAGCTTCAGGTCGCCGCTCTTGATCAGGCTGAACGCGACATAGACCGTCATCATCTTGGCCAGCGACGCCGGCGGCATCCGCCGATCGGGATCCTTGCTGAACAGGATCGCGCCGGAATTCATGTCCTGCATGAAGCCGACCTGGGCTGTGGTTTCCAGCGGCGGGACGGCGGCAAGGGACGACGTCGCCGCCAGCGATACGGTGGCGAGCAGGGCGACGGCGGTGGGTACGGGCTTCATGGCAGGGATGTTCCGTTCGGCTCTTGTGGTGGTGTGGCGTCGATGACGGTAGCCCCCTGATAGCCGCGCGCGCGCAGTCGCGCCAGCGCCGCCGACAGGCCGGAATCATCGGCATAGGGGCCGGTCACCACGCGATAGCCTCCGCCCGCCGCGACGACGCGCGCGCCCTCCGACGCCAGCGAGGACGCAAGCGCGTCGGCGGCATCGGGATCGGTGGGCGCAGCCACGAGAATCGACGGGGATGGCGACGCGATCGCCGGCGCAGGCGCAGGCAGCGGCGCCGGGGGAACCGGCACCGGCGCGGCCCAGCGCCGCGGCGGCGTCACCGCGACCGGCTGCTGCACCGTCGATTCCAGATAGGGCGCGACGCGGCCGGTGCGCGGCGGCGTCGCGGTCGGCGTGACCGACGGGAGCACCACCGGATAGCCGCGCCGCAGCCGGTCCCGCTCATGGTTGCTCGGCGTCACCCGGCGCACGCGGACCATCGCCCGGCCGGCGCGATCCATGCCCAGTTCCTTGGCGGCCTCCTGGCTGAGATCGAGGATCCGGTCGCGCGCGAACGGGCCGCGATCATTGACCCGCACCAGGATGCGCTGGCCGGTATCGAGCCGCGTCACCTCGACATAGCTCGGCAGCGGCAAGGTCTTGTTCGCGGCGCTCGGGCGCTGGCGATAGAAGATCTCGCCGCTCGCGGTATGGTGCCCCTGCTCGGCCGTGCCGTACCAGCTCGCCTCGCCGATCTGGTCGTAGGCGCGGTCGTCGGTCGGCACATAGGTCTGCCCGCGCACGGTATAGGGCCGCCCGAGCTTGACCGGGCTATCCTGCACCAGCCCGTGGATGCCGCCGCCGCAGCCGGCGAGCAGCAGGCCGATCGACAGCGCCAGCCAGCGTTCAGCGCGAAACCGCATCCGACAGCAGACCGACCGAGAGCGCATAGAAGTTGGAACAGTTATAATCGAGAATCGCCCGATAATTGCCAAAGGTGAGGTAGGCGGTGGCGCCGGGGCCGTCCGGCTCCAGCAAGGTTGCCAGTTCGTCGTCGGAGACGGTCGGCCCGGCGAGCTGGACGACGCCGAGCGCCCGCCATTCGCGCAGCGTCAGCCAGCGGCTGTGGCGGGCGTGGACGCGGGTGCAGCGCGGGCCGACCATGCGGGTCGCCAGGGCGGTGCGATCGAGCGAGGCAGGCACCGAGGCCGGCACCGCCCAGGGCTCGCCGCGCTTCCAGCCGGCGTTGACGAGATAATTGCCGATCGACGCCAGCGCGTCGGCCGGGCTGTTCCAGATGTCGGCCTTGCCGTCGCCGTCGCCGTCGCGCGCGAGGCGGAGATACATGGACGGCATGAACTGGGGATAGCCGGTCGCCCCCGCCCAGCTGCCCTTGAGCTGGCTGCGCGGGATGCCGCGATCGATCAGCTTGAGCGTGGCGATCAGCTCGCCCTCGAACAGCGGGCGGCGGCGGCCCTCATAGGCGAGCGTCGCCAGCGAATTGGCGAGATCGAAATTGCCGGTGTAGCCGCCGTAATTGGTCTCCTGCCCCCAAATCGCGACCATGATCGATTCGGGCACGCCGGTCTCGGCCTCGACCCGCTGGAGGCTGTAGCGCTGCGCCATATAGGCGTTGCGCCCGCGCGCGATCAGCTCCGCGCCGACATGCTTGGCGCGGTAGGGCGCAAAGGACGGCGCTGCCGACGGCACGCTGTTGGCGTTGCCGCCCGGCTGGGATTGATCGAGGTCGACGACCCGCTGGTTGTAGAGCAGCGTCGGCAGCACGCTGTCGAGCGTCCGCGCAGTGACCCCCTGGGCCAGCGCGCGGCGACGAAAATCCTGCAGATAGGCTAGGAAAGCGACCTGATTGCCGTCCGTCGGCGTCTGCGCCTGGGCGGCCCAGCCCCCGACCACGCCGCGCATCGGCGCAAACGCACCCAGCCCGAGCGCCGCCAGCAATCCCAATATACGCAACGATTTCTGCAAATCCCGCCTCCGTCGCCCGCTTCTGGCATGGTCGGGCCGGCAGGTCATCCCATCTTGTCGCTCCCCTTGCACATCGGGCCGCGAGCAGGATAAGCGCAGGCCACGCACCATGCGGCGGGTGGCCGCGTGCGATAGGGAAGAGTGTCCGAGTGGTTTAAGGAACCGGTCTTGAAAACCGGCGACGTGCAAGCGTCCGTGGGTTCGAATCCCACCTCTTCCGCCATCCTCCCCGCAGCGCTGGCCATGATCATGACCGGACGCCATGGTCCCGACAGCATGCCATGGTCCCGACAGCGGGCCACCGCCATGCCGACGGCGACAGGGCTCGGCGTCGCTTCTTGGAATGGCGATCGGCCAACCCTGTGCAGGATGAGCGGATAACCGTCTCGGAATGAAGCGCTTTTGCCGCGCCCGCAGCGTTCGGCAGCTTGTGGCGCCTACTGGCCCGCGCATAATGCGGCGATATCAGGTGGGGGATTCGCTATGTTGAAGCTTGGGGCGGCAACGCTCGTGATCGCTGTCGTCTTGCTCGTTCTCGTCATGCTTTCACTGGCCCGGCGTCGGGCCAAAACGCGCGAGGAGAAGCTCCACCAACTTTATCTGCGGTCCAAAAAACGGGACTGGCTGGCGCGATGGCTCGGCAAGAGCAATCGAAAGCGGCTGACCTATCGGCGCGACGACGCGGAGTAGAAGCGTCGCCATCCGGCCGATCAGACCGGCTGCCGGGCGTTGCCTCTCTCCGATCGGCCATGCCGTCATCCCGACCAGCAGAACCGCCCGCTTTTTCCGATTTGCCAATCCTCCTGCCCGTCGATGGCGCCGGTTTCCATGTTTAACAGACCGTTAGGCATGACATGTCTAGAATGGCCCCGAAACGACTTCGGAGCATTCATCGATATGGCCAGCCTTCCCATCCAGGTATCGGAAAAGCGGGGCGATGATCGTCAGGACGTGCTGCTCGATGCCACGGTGCGCGCCTATCGGGCGGAACCGGTGGCGGCGGCGTTGCTCGATCTCTCGACCGGCGGGGCGATGCTGCAGGGCGATATCCAGGATCTGCACAAGGGCGACGAGATCATCCTCGATGCCGCCGGCAAGCAGATCGTGGCGACCATCGCCTGGTCGAACGCCAGCTTCTTCGGGCTCGCTTTCCATCGCCGGCTCGATTCCTACGAGATGTCCTGGCTGAAGCGCGTCGGCCGCGCCTGATCCTCGGGGCTTGCCAAGCGCCGCCGGACAGGCTTTGACCGCGGGGAAAGACATAGCCCGAGGATGCCGCCATGGCCGAACCCACCATCACCCCGCTCGATTGGGCGGACCCCTTCGACCTCGCCGACCAGCTGACCGATGAGGAGCGCCTCGTCCGCGACACGGCGCACGCTTATGCGCAGGAGAGACTGCTGCCGCGCGTGACCTCGGCCTATCTCGACGAGCGTTTCGATCGCGAGATCATGTCGGAGATGGGCGAACTCGGCCTGCTCGGCGCGACCATCCCGCACGAATATGGCGGCGCTGGCCTCGGCTATGTCGCCTATGGGCTGATCGCGCGCGAAGTGGAGCGGGTCGACAGCGGCTATCGCTCGGCGATGTCGGTGCAGTCGAGCCTCGTGATGCACCCGATCTTCGCTTATGGCTCCGAGGAACAGCGCCGCAAATATCTGCCCAGGCTGGCGTCGGGCGAATGGGTCGGCTGCTTCGGCCTGACCGAGCCGGACGCCGGTTCCGATCCGGCCGGGATGCGGACCAAGGCGACGAAGATCGACGGCGGCTATCGGCTCGACGGCGCGAAGATGTGGATCACCAACTCGCCGATCGCCGATCTCGCGGTGGTGTGGGCCAAGTCGGACGCGCATGACGGCGCGATCCGCGGCTTTGTCGTCGAGCGCGGCGCGAAGGGTTTCTCGACGCCCAAGATCGAGGGCAAGCTGTCGCTGCGGGCCTCGATCACCGGCGAGATCGTGCTCGACGGCGTCGAGGTCGGCGAGGATGCGCTGCTGCCCAACGTGCAAGGCCTCAAGGGGCCGTTCGGCTGCCTCAACCGCGCCCGCTACGGCATCGGCTGGGGCGCGATGGGCGCCGCCGAGGCCTGCTTCCAGGCCGCGCGCACCTATACGCTCGATCGCAAGCAGTTCGGCGTGCCGCTCGCCTCGAAGCAGCTCGTCCAGCTCAAGCTGGCCGACATGATGACCGAGATCGGCCTCGGCCTCCAGGCGTCGCTCAGGATCGGCCGGCGGATGGAGGATGGCGTGCTCCAGCCCGATCTCATCTCGCTCGCCAAGCGCAACAATTGCGGCAAGGCGCTCGCCATCGCCCGCGTCGCGCGCGACATGCACGGCGGCAACGGCATCTCGGCCGAGTTCCACGTCATCCGCCACGCCGCCAACCTCGAGACGGTCAACACCTATGAGGGCACGCACGACATCCACGGCCTGATCCTCGGCCGCGCGATCACCGGCCTCAGCGCATTCTGACCGCATGACCGGCGAGCCCCCCGCCCCCAGGCCGCTGGAGGGGGTGCGCGTCCTCGAGCTGGCGCGCATCCTCGCGGGGCCGTGGGCGGGGCAGTTGCTCGCCGATCTCGGGGCCGAGGTGATCAAGGTCGAGCGGCCGGTGGAGGGCGACGACACCCGCCATTGGGGGCCGCCCTTCCTGACGGACGCGGACGGCGGATCGCTCGACGCCGCCTATTTCCACGCGACCAACCGCGGCAAGCGCTCAATCGCCATCGACATCGCCTCGCCCGAGGGACAGGCCGAGGTGCGCGCGCTCGCCGCCCGCTCCGATATCGTGCTGGAAAATTTCAAGGTCGGCGCGCTGGCGAAATATGGCCTCGACCATGCCGGCCTCTCGGCCGTGAACCCGCGCCTCATCACCTGCTCGATCACCGGCTTCGGCCAGACCGGACCCTATGCGCCCCGCGCCGGCTATGATTTCATCATCCAGGCGATGGGCGGCGCGATGTCGCTGACCGGCGAGCCGGATGGTGCCCCGCAAAAATCCGGGGTCGCCTACGCCGATCTGTTCACCGGCCTCTACGCCACGGTGGCGATCCTCGCCGCGCTGCGCCGCCGCGACCAGACCGGCGCGGGCGCGCATATCGACATGGCGCTGCTCGACACGCAGGTCGGCGTGCTGGCCAACCAGGCGTTGAATTTCATGGCATCGGGCAAGGCGCCCAGCCGCATGGGCAACGCCCACCCCAATCTCGTTCCCTATCAGAACTTCCGCACCGCCGATGGCGACATCATCGTCGCGGTGGGAAACGACCGACAGTTCGCGAAGCTCTGCACCATCCTCGGGCTGGACGGGCTTGCCGACGAACAGCGCTATCGCACCAACCCGGCCCGCGTGGCGCACCGCGACACCCTGATCCCGATCCTCGCCGACGCCATCGCGCAGTGGCCACGCGATACGCTGGCGAAGCGGCTCGATAGCCATGGCGTGCCCGGCGGGCCGATCAATCCGATCGATGCCGTTTTCGCGGACCCGCAGGTCGTCGCCCGCGGCATGGCGATCGCGTCGCCGGGGCCGGACGGGCTGCTGCCCGGCCTCGCCACCCCGATCGTGATCGACGGCGAGCGCCAGAACGCACATCGCGCCGCACCGCGTCTGGACGCGGACGGCGCGACGATCAGGCGCGAATTGGGAGGAGAGCCTTAGGCTCCCCCGCCCGATTACTTCTTGGCGAGGCTGCCGAAGCTGCCGAAACGCTTGTTGAAGCGCGCGACCTGGCCGCCGGCATCCAGCAGCGAGCCACGACCGCCGGTCCAGGCCGGGTGCGACAGCGGATCGATGTCGAGCAGCAGCGTGTCGCCTTCCTTGCCCCAGGTCGAGTGGGTCTGGTAGGTGGTGCCGTCGGTCATCTGGACGGTGATCATGTGATATTCGGGATGGGTGTTCTGCTTCACGTGCGCAAACTCCAGAAGGTGCCGGTTTCCGACCGGCTCCGGAAGGTCGCCCCGATAGTGGAAGCCCTGCCCGAACGCAAGTCATGAGGATATTGGGCGCGCTCCTCGCCGGCGGACAGTCGCGGCGTTTCGGCAGCGACAAGGCGCTGGCATTGATCGACGGCAGGCCGATGCTCGATCATGTCGCCGATCGGATGCGCCTCCAATGCGAGGCGCTGGTCGTGATCGGGCGGGATTGGCCCGGCATCCCACGGATCGACGATCGACCGGAGCCGGGCCTCGGCCCGCTCGGCGGGCTCGCCGGTGCGTTGGGCCATGCCTCGGCTCACGGATATGATGCGGTGCTGACGAGCAGCTGCGACCTGCCGGCATTGCCGCCCGATCTGCTCGCGATTCTCGGGCCGCCGGATGCGCTGCTGATGGCACAACCGACGATCGGCCTGTGGAAGCCCCACCATGCCGACGCGCTGGCTCGCTATCTGGAGAGCGGTGCATCGCGATCGATGCGGGCATGGGCCGACAGGATCGGCGCCCGCAGCATCGCCTATGAGAACGACATCGCCAATATCAACACGCCGGGCGATCTGACCGCCTTCCGCCCCAGATAAAGCGGCCTACGCAAACGCCCGCTCCGACGGATCGAAGCGGGCGCTCTGGCCCCGGACAATCTCGGGGGCGGGTTGTTTGCGAAGACGGCCTATTCGCTTGGCGGGTCGGCGATCATCGCGGTGAATTGCGCTTCGGCCGCCAGCTTGCCCGCGATCGAGGCCTTGCCGGCGAACTTGCAGATCTTGCCGCGCAATTGGACGACCTCGACCTCCAGCGTCAGCAGCACGCCGGGCTCGACCGGGGTGCGGAACTTCGCGCCCTCGATCGCCATGAAATAGACGAGCTTGCCCGTCCCCGAGAGCCCGAAGCTTTCGACCGCGAGGACACCGGCGGCCTGCGCCAGCGCCTCGACGATCAGCACGCCCGGCATGATCGGACGGCCCGGGAAATGCCCCTGGAAGAAGCCTTCGTTGAACGACACCGCCTTGATGGCGCGGATCGACCTGTTCGGGACGATTTCCTCGACCCGATCGACCAGCAGCATCGGATAACGGTGCGGCAGCGCCGCCATCACCCGCCGAATATCCAGCGGGCCGATGGTGGCGCCATCCGTCACTGCGTCGCTCACCGGCCCTGCGGGGCCTGCGGGTTCGACGCGGCCGGCGCCTGGCCGGCGGACTGCTGCGGCAGCACGATGCTCGCGGTCGGGAAGGACGTGTCGAGGCGCTGGATCAGCGTCGCGGTGATGTCGTTCGCCGGATCGGATGCGAGCGCCGAATCCTTGCTGATCACGACGGCAGCCTTCTTCTCGCCGCGGATCTGCTCAGCCACCGGACGGGCATGATCGACGATCTGCGAGCGGACGTAGCTGACGACCTGGTTGACTTCCTGGTTGAGCTGCTCGGCCGAATCCTGCGCCTGCTGCACGCGCTGGCCGGCGGCCTGGAGCGCGGGGGTGCCCTGCGGCTGGGTGCCCGGCTTGGTGGCCTTCTTCACCGCTTCGACCTGCGCGTTATAGGCGGCGACGGCGCTGTCGAACGCGGCCTTACGCTGCGTGCCGATCGGCTGATACTTCGCGCTGATCTGCGAGCTGGCGCTCTTGCCGGCGGCCGAATTCTGGAAAACCTGATCGAAATCCACCACCAGCGTGCCGCCGGCGGTGTCGGCCGCGAACGCAGGCACAGCCGTGAACGAAACGGCGGCGGTGGCGGCCAGCATGGCCGACTTGAACATCTTGGTCATCAGAACTGGGTTCCCACGTTGAAGGAGAAGAGTTTGGTTTCGTCGCCCTTTTGCTTGACCAGCGCCTTGGCGATGTCAATCCGCAACGGACCAAAAGGCGAATTCCAGGACACACCGAAACCGACCGACAGGCGCGGCTTCCAGCTGCCACCATAATAGACTTCCTGGAAGCCATTACCGCCATAGATCTGCGACACATAGTCGATGCTGTTCGCCGCACAGGTTTTGCCCGTTTTGGCCGTGACCGTGGAATTGCCGTCGGTGCTGATGCACTGCAGCCCGCCGCTCGAACTCTTGACCGGGCGGGTCAGCGTCGGATCGGTCGGCAGCACGGTGCCGTCGCCATTGGTCAGCGCCGGCGCCTTGGTTCCAAATACGGAGCCGGCGTCCATGAAGATCGACGGCTTGAAGCCAGCTTCCTTGGCACCCGCACCAAGCGGAACCTGCATTTCCAGATGGCCGAGATAATAGGCGCGGCCACCCAGCGCATCATCCTGCAACCTGCCGTCCTTGGTGTATTCCGGGGTCGTAGTGCCCGACGCGATCGAATAGCGGACCACCCGCGGGCCGATGCCGCGAATGTCGAAACCACGCAGCTGCGGCTCGCCGAGATAGAAACGATCGGTGAGGCGGATACGATCGACCTCGTCCCCGATATCGTCGTAGCGCTTCGATCCATAGGGCATGATATAGCCGCCCTCGCCATGGACGTTCAGCACGAAGCCGCTGCCGACATTGACATATTTGTCGTCCTGCGCGGTGACGCGGACATATTTCACGCTGCCGCCGAGGCCCGCGAAATCCTGGCCGAAGACGAAGCGGTTGCCCGCCGTCGGCAGGATGCGGTTGTTCAGATTATCATAGACGATGCTGTAGCCGACCGACGACGTGGTGCGATTGCCGACGGCATCGCAGAGGTAACGACCCGCGATGATCGGATCGCAGGCCAGGATGTTGGCGGCATTGTCCGTGCTGTAATAGGTGTCCTTGTCCAGCGACACCTTGTCCTGGCTGAGCCCGTAGCGGGTCGCCAGCGACCAATATTCGGTCAGCGGGATGCCGAGGCGGACCTGGAAGCCCGTCGTCGTCTGGTTGTAGGTGGTGTTCCGGTTGTTGTCGGTCGTGTAGTCGAACGAGCGATAATCGCGGCGGAAGATATCGAAGCCGAGCGCTACGTTCTTGTCGAACAGATAGGGCTCGGTGAAGCCGAGGCTGACCGACTTCGAATAGGCCGACCAATCGGCCGATGCCCGGACCGTCTGGCCCTTGCCGCGGAAGTTCGACTGCTCGATCGAGAGGTTGATGATGAACTTCTCGAGGCTCGAATAACCCGCCGATATCTGGAGCTGGCCGGTCGACTTCTCCTGGACGTTGGCCTCCAGGATCACCTTGTCCGGTGCCGATCCGGGCTTCTGGTCGATCTCCAGCTTGTCCTGGAAATAGCCGAGCGAGCGGATGCGATCGCGCGAGCGCTTGACCTGATAGCCGTTGAAGGCATCGCCCTCGGCGACGCGGAACTCGCGGCGCACGACCTTGTCCTGGGTCAGCGTGTTGCCGTTGATGTCCACACGCTCGATATAGACGCGCGGGCTCTGGTTCACCTTGTAGGTGACGCCCATCGTCAGCTTGTCGGCGTTGCGGTCGAAATTGGGATCGATGTTGGCGAAGGCATAGCCGAGCAGACCGGCCGTCTCGGTCATCGAATCGACCGTGTCTTCCACCGCCTTGGCGTTGTACCAATCGCCCGGCTTCATCTTGACCAGCGGCTGCAGCGCTTCCGGCTTGAGATCGCGAATGTCGCTCTCGACCTTCACGTCGCCGAACTTGTAGCGCTTACCCTCCTCCACCACATAGGTGATGGTGAAGTCCTTCTTGTCGGGGGTCAGCTCCGCGACGGCCGAGGTGACGCGGAAGTCGGCATAGCCGTTGGTCAGGTAGAACTGACGCATCTTCTGCTGGTCATAGGCCATACGATCGGGATCGTAGCTGGTGCCCGACGACAGGAAGTGGAGCAGCGTCGCTTCCTTGGTCGCCATCTGGCCTTTCAGCTGGCTGTCCGAGAAATGGTCGTTGCCGATGATGTTGATCCGCTGGACCTTGGACTTGTCGCCCTCGTGGATCTCGAACACGACGTCGACGCGGTTCTGATCGAGCAGCACCATCTGCGGATCGACGGTGGCGGCATAGCGGCCCTGGCGGCGATACAGCTCGATGATCCGGCCGACGTCGGCGCGCACCTTCGAACGGGTGAAGATCTCCCGGGCGGAGAGCTTGATCTCCGGCATGATCTTGTCGTTCTTCAGCCGCTTGTTGCCCTCGAGCACGATACGGTTGACGACCGGGTTCTCACGCACGGCGATCACCAGATCGCCGCCATTATTGTCCTTGATGGTGACGTCGGCGAACAGCTCGGTCGCGTAGAGCGCCTTCAGGGCCGTATCGCCTGCCTCACGGGTGTAGGTGCCACCGACGGCGAGCTTCACGTAGGACAGCACCGTCTCGGATTCGAGGCGCTGATTGCCCGTCACCTTGATCGAACGGATCGTCTCGGACGGCGACGCGGCGTCGGGCGCCGGGGTGGTGGGCGTGACAGCTTCCATCGGCACCGGCACGCCATGCGGCTTGGGCGCCTTCTTGGCGGCATCCGCCGGAACGGCATAGCCTGCGCCGAGGATCGTCCCGATCAGCAGCACGGAAGCGATCCGCCTGTGCTTGACTTCCATTTTCACGCTTGTGTACCCGCCCTCGCGCTTGCGCGACGCCTCATATGAGACGCCCGCTGCTCCCAGAATTACGCCCCCTGCCCGATCGGGGGCGGTCGATCAACCCGCCAAGCGTCAGAACCCCTCAGCCCATCAGCCCAGCCAGCTTCTGCCACAACCCGGTCGACCCGAGATCGTTGAATGTCACGAACAGCATGAGACCGAGCAGAAGCGCAAGCCCCGATCGGAATGCCCATTCCTGAACCTGCGGCTGCACCGGCCTCCGGCGCACCGCCTCGACGATGTAGAAGAGAAGATGTCCGCCATCCAGCATCGGAATTGGCAGGAGATTGATGAACCCGAGATTGATCGAGATACCGACCATCAACAGAACCATCGCGAACCAGCCCAGCGTCGCCTGCTCGCCGGCCACCCTCGCCATGCCGACCGGGCCGGACAATTCCTTGGCCGAACGCTCACCACCGATGATCTGGCCGATCGCGGTCAGCGTGGTGCCGACCGACTGGACGACCAGATCGGCGGAGCGGCGCGGCACCTCGATCAGCGGCACCGGGCGCATCGCACCGCGGATCGGATAGATGCCGAGCCGCCCGATGCGCGCCTTGTTGCCGAATTTGTCGGCCAGGGTTTCGGCCTGCATATGGGCCGGGACGGTCAGGGCGCGACCGGCCCGGATCAGGCCGATCTGCACCGTCATGTCGGGATGGAGCGCGGTGTAGAAACCGACATCCTCGAACCGCCGCACCGCGCCGCCATCCAGGCTGACGATCCGGTCTCCGACCTGGAGGCC